>SXOA01000183.1 GCA_005778405.1 Planctomycetaceae bacterium | reverse complement strand
GCCGATGTTGGCGTTGATCTTGCACGTCGCGGCAATGCCAATCGCCATTGGCTCCAGGGCACCGGCAAGATGGACCTTGTTGGCCGGAATCACCATGCGGCCGATGGCGACTTCGTCGCGGATCAGTTCCGGAGTGAGTCCTTCGCGATTGGCGACAAACTCCATTTCCGGGGTGATGGTGCCGGCGCGGGCGGATTCGATTTGAGTAGGCATGTTGGTATGGTTCACTTCTCGCCCTGGTTGGGCGCAGCGGGAACATCAAAGTTGAAGGGAGGATTGTTGTTGTTCAATGCTGGCTGGGGATTGAGCGCAGAGATGATCATCATGACGGCGAAGAAGACAAACGGCACCAAGCCCAACACGATCCCGCCGATGCCCAGCTTCTTACCGGGCGAGCCAGGTTGTGCGGGGATTACCAAAGCCACGATCCCCAGGATCACGGCAAGCCCGCCGGCCGGAATCCCAAAGCAGACACAGCAACTCAGTGGGACCGCGATAACGCCGACAACGATGGAGATGATCCCCAGAATCATCGGCACGTCGGCAGGGGGACCGGGGGGAGGGGCCATGTACTGGCCCCCCAGCGGAGCCTGGTACGGGTTATTGGACGGGCCCGGGTCGAAGCTCATAGAGACCGTTTTCTGGTAAGTCCTATCACGCGGTGAAAGCAAACGGAACTGTCACCATAGACGATTGGCCAGTGGCCATAAAGGGGCAGGGGGGAATGGCGAAATCCGCGCCTCGCGCTACCGCAGCTTCGAGAAGTCCAAGTCCAGCGTGTGTGTATGTTTCGGGTCTTTGTTGAATTCCTTGAGGAGTGGCGAGTAAGCGGTGACATAGATCTTGTTCTCCTTGGGAACGAATCTCATCGTCCGCAGCCAGCCGTCGCCGCCGTTCTTGAGATTCTGGTAATCCGTCAGTATTTCGATGACAGGGTCGCCAAAGTCGTTCTTGTTGACTTGCATGTTCACGCCGCCGACATGGCCGCAGGCGACCATGAAGATGTTCGGCTGCTTGCGGACGAACTTGTCCCACATATCGTCGCCGCTGTTCCCCACCAGGCCATTGGCCTTGAATGGGCTTGGTGTCCGGTCTTTGAGCCCCAGATAACTGTGCGTGGCCACGATGACATTGTGCTGCGGGTGTTTCTGGCAGACTTCGGCGGCCCAGGCCAGCGTCTCGTCGGTGGGATGGAATTCCAGGCTCAGGACCAAGAATTTTTTGCCCGCACCTTCGAAGAAACAGTAGTTATTGTCGTTCTTGTCGCCCAAGTGCCCGCCATACCACTTCTCTCCCGCATAGCGGCTAACGGGGAAGTATTTGTTGTAAAGCGACGTATCACGAGTCAGCATTTTGCCCTTCGCGAGTTGGTCGTGATTGCCGGGGACCATGCTATAGGGAAGCACGCCATCCAAGTGGCTGGCGGCGATGTTGGCGTTCTTCCATTCCTGTTCGACGTGGGCATTTTGCACGATGTCTCCCAGGCCGATGCTGAACTTGAGGTTGTCCTCCTTGACCCGCGAACGAATCCAGAGCGTCTGCTGAACGTAGGTATCCGGATACTTTTCATTGTAAAACTGCGTATCAGGAAGCAGCACGACGGTGAAGACCTCCGTCGGGTCGGCAGCGGTTACGGACGCGATGCTTTGGCCAGCCAGTGCCGCGAGGATAGCGAGAAGCAGAAGTGACCGCCGCGTGAAAAGTCCGAATTGCATGGTCGTTGATCCCCAGGTGCAGGCTACTTGCTGGGCTTGATGCGCCGCTCTGTGCACATTTCCACAGCTGCTCAGCATAAGGAATCAGGGCGAGCGAAGCAACGCAGTCGCGAATTCTGATACTCGACTCCCTCGCTGGCGCTTCGGTACAGTGTGCGACTTACTTGCTGGCCGTACTTACTGACTTGCAGTAGGAAAGCGTCAAGAGCGCGAAGCCGGTGGCGAGGTTGGCGTCCCCTTCCAGCCATTGCTGTTCGGGGTTCGCCCAGGAGCCGTCGGGACGTTGACGTTTGGCAAGTTCGGCGATCAGCTCTTGTCGCCAATTGTGCTTGACTCCCTTTTCGTCGGCGAACTCGTATTGCCCCATCGCGTCGAGGGCTTTGGCGAAAGTGTGGTAGTAGTAATAAACGCCACGCTGCCCCATGCCGGGGTTCTCGGCCACGCTGTAGTTTTTGCCGAGCCACTTGAGAGCCGCCTTGACCCGCTTATCCTCGGGCCCGACGCCGGCGTAGATCATGCTTTTTAATCCGGCGTACGTCATGGCTCCGTAACTCCGCAGGCCCCCCTCGTCCGTTTTCCCTGCTGGGCTGTCGCCGCCGGCGGCGGGAGTATAGAAAAAGCCGCCGTCGGGATTCTTGAGAGCTTGCGGCGCGATGGTCAGCTCAGTTTCCAGGTTCTGGCAGCGGGAGACGAAGAGGAGTGCCCGTTGAATCGCTTCGCTATCGGCACCGTTGCCGGTCGCTTTCAAAGCATCGACGAGAAAGGCGGTGTTGGAGAGATCGGGCCGCGATTTGCCGCCGTATCCCGCTCCGCCGTAGTTGATGTCTTTCTTGTCCTTCCCTTCGCTTTCGTCCCATTGTTCGCCCTTGATGTAGGCGTCCGCCTTTTTCAGAATCTTGTCGTAGCGGCCGTCCTTGTTCGCTTCTTTGAAGCAGAGCACAGCGAGACAGGTTTCGTAATTCGGCAGTTTGCTTCCGGTCTTGCTGATGCCGCCGTCCTCGCGGACAAAGCCCTCTAAATACTTGAGGCTCTTGGCCACCAAAGGATCATCGGGCGAGCGCCCCGCCCGCAAGATGGCAGTCGTGATGAGCGCCGTTACCCCGGGCCCCGCCTGTGCGCTGTACGAGCCGTCTGGGGCCTGTCCTTTGGTCTTGAGGTAATCAATCCCCTTGGTCACCATCTGCTCGTAGGTCTTGGCGTCCAGCTTGGCCGGCTCTTCGGCTTGGGAGGTTGTCGCGGCGAAGGCGGAGAGGACGCAGGTGAGGAGGAGGAGTTTTTTCATCGGAGTGATCGGAAAAGATGGGGACGGGAACTCCCTCATCTTAGCAAGATACGTACCGTTCTGCGAACACTCTACGAGATGGGAACGGATGGTGAACCGCGGAGAACGCGGAGGGTCGCAGAGGGAAGAGCAAGCGGACGCATTGCATCGTTTCCGCGTACCTCTGCGTTCTCCGCGGTATATTCGTCCTCAGTGACGCGCGTATCTTGAATCGGCAGTTTTTTCGCCAAGTGCGGCAATTTTGTCGCCGTGCGATCAGGGTAAGATAAAGACATGCCTCCTCTCCTCGCCGTCGATATCGGCAACTCGTCCACCAAACTTGGGTGGTTTCGTGACTGGTCCCAAGTTGACGACAAACTGCCGGCACCAGAATTGGTGCGGGAATGCTCAACTGCCCAGCCGTTGCCCGAGGGATTTACAAGAGAACTACCGCCAGGTCCGGCGACTTGGCGAGTCGCCAGCGTCCACCGCGAGGCGGAGAAACTGCTGGAGGACTGGGTTCGTTCGAAGCGGCCGCGGGATGACTTCAAGATTCTCACTTACCGTGACCTGCCGCTGGAAGTCCGGGTTGAATTCCCGGAGCGCGTCGGTCTCGACCGCCTGGCGGCAGCAGTGTCCGCAAATGCCATTCGCGAAGGAAAACCTGCCATTGTCGTCGATGCCGGCACAGCCATCACGGTGGACCTGGTCAGTGCCGACGGCGCGTTTGAAGGGGGCGTCATCCTCCCCGGCTTTCGACTGACCGCGCAAGCCCTCGCTACCGGAACCAACCAATTGCCTTTGGCCAGCTTCACCGGCGAGGACCAGCCGCCGCCGGTGGTCGGCAAGAATACGGAAGGGGCCATCCGCAGCGGCCTCTTCTGGGGCGCTGTCGGCGCGGTGCGGGAAGTGATTGAACGGATGTCGGCCGACCTCTCCGAGCAACCTCACGTTTTCGTCACCGGCGGCGACCTGCGGCATCTGGCCCCGCTGGTTAGCCCCCATTCGCAGTTCGTACCGAACATGGTGCTGAGTGGGATTGCGTTGGCACTTCAAGGCGAGCGGGGGGCGTCAGCCCCCTGATACTCATGCATCAGCAATCCCCAATGATGCGGCGTACGACGAAGGTTTGGCAGTTCTCCATAGCCCAACTGCTACTGTTGACTTTGCTTGTCGGCTTGGTATTCGCAGCATTTCGGTGGCATCTTGGGGCAGGTTTACTCACCGGTCTAGTTTGCATATTGGTGCCGATCATCGTGGCACGAACGCGCGCCGCGATTCGCCAACAAGAGCCTGGATGGAATGAGTTGGGATTGCCGGATTGCATTCGACGGGAACAGTCCGTTCCACTTACCTTTTGGTCGTGCTGCATCGTGTCGGTGGCGATGCCACTCTTCGCGTTTGGTTACATGGCAATGTTTATGTTCGCACTTGTCGCTCTGCGTTACCCACTGCCGCGCTCGCCGGAACCAAACGTCACTCTTGATCTGTTGGATCTCGTTCTCCTGGTATTTAGCGTGGGCAGCGGAGCAACTGCGGCAGTCGCGTGGCTTTGGGCAACCTGGCCCAAACCACCACCATCCAGCGTCGGCGCTCCCCTCGGAGAGAGTCGCCCGAACTGATATTCTTGGATTGGTCCCTAAGATCCAAGGAAATCTGCCATGCCCGTCTCCTCCGACCGCGTCCTGCAGCTCGCCAAAGTCCTCAAAGGCCTAGCCCCGAGCGAAGAACTGTCACTTGCCGACTATCTCAAGGCCATTCCGCCGCTGGAGTCGCTCGCGGATGTTGCTTCCGGCACGACAGTCCTTGTTCGCGGCGATGTCGACGCCAAGCCCGGACCAACTCTCGGCGACGGAGACATCCGGCTGCGGAGCATGAAGGAGACGCTGGATTTCGGGCGGCAGAAGGGTTGGAAGCAGGTTCTCCTCGGCCATCGGGGGCGGAAAGAGAAGGATAAGCCGATTGGCTCGCTCGACAAAGTCGCCAAGCGCCTGGGGGAGATTCTCGGCTGCGAAGTCCCGGTCATCGGCGACTGGCTAGACGAGGCAACGGGCACCGTGAAGGACGCGGCCGCGGCGAAAATCAAGGAAGCGAAGCCCGGCAGTGTGCTCATGCTCGAAAATGTCCGGGCCTATGACCTGGAAACGGTGCTCTGGAAGGCGAAAGAAGAAGCACTGCTCGCACTTTCCCCCAAACTCGCCGCGATGGCCAATTCGTTGGCAGAAAAAATCGGCAGTGTGTACGTCAACGAGGCTCTCTCCGCCGGCAGTCTGGATGTTTCCAGCACCATCGTCCCGCTAGCGATGAAGCGGGTCGCCTTGGGCAAGTACATTGCCCGCGAATTCGAGCAGCCTATGATGGAGTGCTTGAAGGCAGAGCTCGTCGTATTCAGCGGCATCAAGATCGACAAGCTCGACGACCTGGAGGCGATGATTGCCCGCGGCACCATCAGCACCATCTTCAGCGCCGGCTCACTCGCGATGTCACTGCGGAAGGCAGCCGCCAATCTGGAAGGGAAGGAATATTGTCTCGGCGTGGCCGAAGACCCGGCTCATGCGGACAAGCCATATTACATTCCTCCGGAGCGAGTCGAGCAGGCTCAGCGGATGCTGGTGGCTGGAAAAGAGCATGGGATTGAGTTCGTGCTGCCGATTGATTCCGTCCTGGCTGATGGCTCCGTTGCCGACACGCTCAAGCCGACGGACCAGCAATTTGACGTCGGGCCGAAGACATCGACCCTCTTCGCGGAAAAGATCGGCGAATTCATCTATAAGAACAAGGCCAACGCCAAGAATGCCATCGCCTTCCATAACGGCGTTTTCGGCATGTTCGAGGATCCCAAATTCGAAGCTGGCACCAAGGCCTTCATCCCCCAGCTCAAACGGCTCAGGGATGCTGGTCATCCGGTTTATGTCGGTGGTGGCGAAGGAGGGACCGCCCTGGAGAAATATGGCCAGCCGGACTGGATCACCCACTGCTTCACGGCGGGGGGGACCGTCCTCAATGCACTGGGAAGCGAACCGGTGCCGTATTTGGTGGCATTGAGAGATGCGGCAAAAGGGCAATAGGCCAACAGCTCTCAAGCAGCCGACACGCGGGCCGCGTGTGGCTACATTACGCCTGCATCTTGCCACACTCCGCGATCAAGTCATCCAGTGCCACTCGGATGTCCATTGCGGTCCCGTTTCCCACAGCGACCCGTTCCAGCCGGGCGGCAAACGGGGTCAAGCCCTCATAACCGTTCATCTCCCCAGATTCCTTCAATTGATGGGCCAATCGGCCCAGCAACAGGCGGTTCCCCCGCTCGGCGGACTCGGCCAGTTCCGCAATAACTGCGGGAAGCTCGGTCAAAAAGCCTGCCGCTCTCGGGCTGGCAGGGGCAGTGGCTCGACTGCGGCTCATCAACGTGGTGGTCATGATGTATGTCCTGGGGGGAGAACAATAGGAGTTCTCCCAAGCATGGTGCCCGCACTTTATATCTTACGCGGTAATCAGGGAGAAAGAGCGAAAGGGGTGGCAACCTTTTTGATGGCTTTCGCGCAACGATTCCTTACAACGCGCGGCAACGGTTCAGCTTGACAGCGCTGCCTCAAGCCACATTCACTAACCCGCAGCGCCAGCGACGAGGCCATTTCCTTCGCTGGTGCTGCGGGTTAGCGGGGAAAACAAGGTATCGGCCAGGGCGTCGCACCGCGCTCACGGAAAAGGCAGTGCTAGCGTCAGAACCAGCGTGGCAGTCATCCTTTGTGTAACCGGCCCGGCAAGGCGGGAAATTTGCGAGAACTCTGCGGACAAGTCAAGAGCGGAAAACTGGGGGGACGATAGCACACCTAGATTCAGCATTGTTGCTGAAGGTCGCTGAACGTCAGCGTCTCGGCCTGCCGCACCTACGAGAACATCGCGGGGCCGGCGGTTCCGGCGACAGGTTGTTTCCGTTTCCGTCTCCGTGTGTTCCGTTTTTAGGAGTTTTGCAATGAATCGCTTTATCGTGGCGGCTTTGGCTGCCGGTCTGCTGTGTATCGCCTCCTCCGTCAATGCCGCCGGCATGTTCGGTGGCGGCAGCTCTTGCGGCTGCGAAGCGGCCCCCACTTGCTGCGCTCCGAAGTGCTGCAAGGAACGTTGCCCGAAGCAGCGCTGCTGCAAAGAGCGTTGCCACAAGGAACGCTGCTGCAAGACCCGTTGCAACAGCTGCAATAGCTGCGCGAAGGCCGCCCCGAGCTGCGCCGCCCCAACTTGCGCCGCTGCCGCCCCGACTTGCGCTGCTGTCGCCCCCACCTGCGAAGCCAAGGCTCCTAGCTGCGGCTGCGAACCCCGGTGCCACAAGCAGCGCTGCTGCAAAGACCGCTGCCCCAAGCAGCGTTGCTGCAAAGAGCGCTGCTGCAAGCAGCCGAAATGCCCCAAGGAACGCTGCTGCAAGCAGCCCCGCTGCTGCAAGAGCAGCTGCGGCTGCGAAATGGCTGCTCCTTCCTGCGGTTGCGGCAAGTAACTAACCAAGCCAGCGTGGGCTGAACATCGCAAACACCACTGCGAACCATTCGGTCCCGCTTCCAAGATAACACAGACCCCCGGCATGCCATGCAAGCCGGGGGTTTTGTGATTTCTTGGCGCTTCAAGCTTGTCTTCATACTCCTACTTTTTCTAAATCTTACGCACGCTCGCCCAAAGTCCCCGAATCCGTTGCCCTCGGGTGTCCGGCTTGGGCGCGCGGGGCGGTGGCTGGCTATAATGAATGTCCTGGTTGAATGCTCCGTTCCCCGGTTCCTCGTCCTTGCCATCCATTCCCATGGTTCAACGCTATTGTCCGTCCGCCGTAGTCGCCGCCGGCGCTCTGTTGGCGATGCTTGAAATCATGCCTCTAACCGCGGCACCTCCCCAACCAATTCCAGGGCCGGATGCAGCTGCGGCGTCGGAAAGGGAGATGAAGCCGTATGCGGAGTTGCTGGAGCATACCGACGAGAAGATCGAGATGCTGCCAATTCCCGGGGGCAAGTTCTTGATGGGGAGCCCATCTGGGGAAAAGGAGCGCAAGGCTGATGAGGGACCGCAGCACGAGGTGGAGATCGGCCCGTTCTGGATGGCCAGATGCGAGATTCCCTGGGACGTGTATGAAATCTGGTCCGCGGACCTGGACATCGTCCGCCGCAAACTGGCTCAAGAGGCGGAAACCGAGCGGGACAAGGCTTCGGAGATCTTTCAAATCAGCCAGCCGACCAAGCCTTACACGGACATGACCTTTGGCATGGGGAAGCGGGGCTACCCGGCGATTTGCATGACGCAGCATTCCTGCCGCACGTTCTGCAAATGGCTGTCGGCCAAGACCGGCCGCTACTATCGACTGCCGACCGAGGCGGAGTGGGAGTACGCGTGTCGGGCCGGGACGAAGACTACATACTCCTTTGGCGACGATGCGGAGAAGCTGGGAGAGTACGCCTGGTTCTACGACAACAGCAACGAGAAGTACCAGAAGATCGGCAAGAAAAAACCCAACCCCTGGGGCCTGCACGACCTGCATGGCAATGTGGCGGAGTGGGTGCTGGACCAGCACACGGCTGACTTCTACGGCAAGGACGCGGGGAAGATTGTGAAGGATCCGCTGGCCATTCCGCTCAAGGAATATGGCCGCGTTGTGCGGGGAGGCTCGTGGGACGGCGACGCGGCCGCTTTGCGGAGCGCGTCCCGCGTGGCGTCGATTGAAGACTGGAAGCAGCAGGACCCGCAGATTCCGCAGAGCATCTGGTATCTCACCGACGCCCTTAACGTCGGCTTTCGAATTGTCCGGCCGCTCAAGGAGCCGTCCGAGGAGGAGAAAGCGGCGAAGTGGGACAAATCTGAGCCGCCGCAGATTGATGTTCCCAAGGACAAGAACAAATAACGACGCGGGAAGCTACTTGCGCGTTGCCTCGTCGATCCCCGCTTCGGCCGCCAAGCAAATCCGGTCGAGCTCTGCGAGAGAGATCGCGAGGGGCGGCAGGATGACGACGACATTGCCGAGCGGCCGGAGCCAGACGCCATGCGAGAGCGCGTGACGGCAGGCGAGGATGCCCCGCTGCTCGCTCCAGGGATAGGGCTCCTTGGTTGTCTTGTCCCGCACCAGTTCGATCCCCGCCATCAGCCCCCGCTGCCGCACATCGCCGATATGCGGGTGCGATGAGATGCGGGCCAGATGTTCCGCCAATCTCTGAACCTTGGGCTGCATCGCGGCGAGAGTCTGCTCCTCCTCAAAGACATCGAGCGTGGCGAGCGCCGCAGCGGCCCCCAGCGGATTGCCTCCATAGGTATGGCCGTGAAAGAACGTCTTTGACTCTTCATACTTGCCGAGGAAGGCCCGCCAGATTTTGTCCGTGGCCAACGTCGCCGCGAGCGGCAAGTAGCCGCCGGTGAGACCCTTTCCCAGACAGAGCAAATCCGGGACGACCAGCTCTTGCTCGCAGGCAAACATCGTTCCCGTCCGCCCCATGCCAACCGCGACCTCATCGGCGATGAGCAGCACGTTGTGCCTGCGTGTTATCTCGCGGACCCCGGCCAGAAAGCCCGACGGATGCATGAGCATTCCCGCCGCGGCCTGCACGAGTGGCTCGATGACTACCGCAGCAAGCTCCTGATGATTTTCCTCAATCGCCTGTTCGACGAAAGCAAGGTAGTGTTCGCAGGCGGTTTCGGGAATCACGCCCGCAGGAAGTCGATAGGTGTCCGGCGCGGGAAGCCGAACGACCTCGAACAAGAGCGGGCGAAACATGGCGTGGAACCGGGCCACGCCCCCAACGCTGACGCTCCCCAGTGTGTCGCCGTGGTAAGCGTGCTCGAATGCCAGGTACTTCGTCTTCCGCGGCTGGGGGCGCTCGCACTGCTGCCAGTACTGAAAGGCCAACTTGAGCGCAACTTCCACGGCGCTGGCCCCGCTGTCCGAAAAGAAAACGTGCGGCAGACCGGGAGCGATCTCTGCCAGGCGGCGGGCCAGTTTCACCGTGGTGGGATGGGACATTCCCAGCAGCGTGACATGGGCCACTTCGTCAAGTTGCCTCCGAATCGCTTCATCCAGCCGCGGATGGCGATGGCCGTGGATGTTGCACCAGAGGCTGGAAACGCCGTCGAGATACTCGCGACCCTGCATGTCCACCAGCGTGCACCCGTGGGCCTCGCGGATCAGAAAAGGGACATGCTCCGCCATCTGCGTGAAGGCGTGCCAAACGTGCTCGCGGTCCCAAGTCTCAAGCTCCTTCATGCCCGGCTCTACCATTGCACGCTCACCGGCTCGCCGAGGCGAATACCCAGCATCACTTTGGCGCTGTCCCCCACAATCGTCAGTTCCAAACAGCCGCTGTCACCCAGCAACGCCAGAAAGGACATTTCAGGTTCGCTGTGGCCAGACGTAAACAGGCCGACTGTCTCATGCTCGTCGCAACGGATGGATACGGCTGAGTCGCGAGGGGCGGCCGCGAGCGCAGCGCAGGGGATATCCGTCACGAGGTTGCCCTGCTCGCTGATGGAAACGACCTGCCCTTCGATTTTGTGAGCCACGCCGCCAAACTCCCGGGGCCAAGACCATTCTCAAGATCGCATTTCGTCGTCCGCCGAAACGGAATCGTCCACGTGCTGGGCAAACCAGATGGCCTCGCGGATCGCCCGCGCCCGCCAGCCGTCCTCCTGCCCTTCGGCAACCTGACCGGAAACAATGTACGCGGCATAGATCCGCGAAGCGGCAGCAAGCAGACCTTGCTCGCTAGGTTGCAACGAAACTACTTGCTTTTCCATGGTGATTCCTCATGGTTCAAAAGTCGGTGGACAGCGTTTAGTTTTACGGCTCAAGCAATATCTTGGCCACCCGGGCGCGAAAGTTCGGTCCCGTGAAAAAATCGTTGTTGACCAGAACCGCAATCGTAGTCCGCTGGTCGGGGTATTTGGCCAAGGCCGAACTCGCTCCCACGCTGCCACCGGTATGTTCGATGCGCCGCCACCCGTTTTCCAGTGCACTGGTCCAGCCCATGCCATAGCTCGTCGGTTTGCCGTCGCTAAGATTCTGCGGCGTGAACATGAGGGTGATTGTCTCGGCCTTCAGCAATTGGTGGGTGTCGTACGAATCGGCATAGTGAACCAAATCCTCGACTGTCGACAGCAGTCCGCCGCCACCCCATTTGTTGCTCTGGTCGACCGCCAAGGCATTTTGGACCGAGTCCTGGTTCCGCCGCGAGTAGTTGCGGGCTCGATTCGGAATCAGCCGGGCCGCGTCATCCAGATAAGTCGCCTTCAATTCTAGCGGCGTAAAGATCCGCTCCTGCAAATAGTCGCCAAAACTCATCCCAGAAGCCGCTTCCACCACGCGGCTGAGCAGGTTGTATCCGTAGCTTGTGTAACTGAACTTCGTTCCGGGCTCCGCTACCAAGGGATCGTCTTTGAAGATTTCCAGAGCGGCCTCGACCGATTCGTAATGTTTGGCGCTGAGCCTTTCCGCCCCACGGTAATGCCGGATCCCCCCTTGATGACCGAGCAATTGCCGGATGGTGATGGGTGCGGATTTTTTGGGGAAACTGGGGACATAAACCTGCACTTCATCGTCCAGTTTGATCTTACCCTGCTCGACCAGTTGCAATACCGCGAGCGCGGTGAAGGTCTTGGAAATCGAACCGATCCGCGAAACCGTGTTTGTGGTGAATGGAACTTTGTTTTCCACATCCGCAAAGCCGAAGCCCTTGGCAAGCACGACCCTTCCGTCCTGCTTAATGGCGACTGCCACCCCGGGCGCGCCGTTCCTTTCCATCTCTTCCGCAATCATCCGCTCGATGCGCGGCAGTTTGTCGGCGAAGTTTGCGCTGGACTGAGCCAGCGCCGGCAGCGAGCACAGCGACAGGACGAACAGCCCCAGCATCGCAGGTCGCAACAGTCGCATGATTTCACTTGTGTGAACGGTCGCCGAATGGCCCCGCAGTATCTGCCGACTAAGGTAGCTTTCCGCCCTGCGCCGGCCACAGCGAAAAAGCTGCTTGGCCAGCGCTGAACGAGCGAATTATCGTCTCCCTTTGCGCGGCAGAAAAGATGCGAGGGCCACCTTGGCATCTGCTTCCTTGTCGGTCTTGAGCAAGGTCTCGGCCTTCTCCGGGCCGATCAGTCCTTTGACTCCGTCCTGGTATTGCTGACCGCTGATAAGGCGCATGGCCTTGAAAGCGCGGATCTCGACGAGGTGGGCCAAGGGCGCTGCCGACTGGGAAGCAGTGATCAAGTTTACGCGACGCATGGCATGTTCCGGCTGGAGGGCCGGCATGCCGGTGACGACGAATGGCAGTTTTCCGTCGCCGGCACCTTTTTCCAATACGTTCATCATCCGCTCGACTTCGTTGTCGACTGGATCCTTGTCCTTGACCTTTTCGCGGGCCTTGGTGACTCCCACTGCGTTGATAGCGGCAGTGGTGAAGACCACCTCCGCTGGCTTTTGCACGGCATACAGCTTGAGCGTGGTGGTGTTATTGACAATCTCGGTTTTTAGGGACTGAGCAATTTTGACTTCAAAAATAAAGAGCAGATCCAAAGTCTGATCCTTGGCCCGCCTTTCGAGCCAATCCTTGCTGCTGCCAACTCCCAGCATCACCAATCCCGGTAATATCCCTTTGGGGTCCTTCGAACTCCCTGCGGCACCCGCGGCTCCACCGGCACCCGGGGGACCATCACCCATCGGTCCACCAATCGCACCCGCGCCTCCTACCGGTGCCATCAATCCACCGGGAGCCATTCCGGGCATACCCATGCCCGGTCCGCCGCGACCAGCACCGGCGCTCGGAGGAGATTCAAAATCCTTGAGGGTGTCCCCAAACTTGCCGTCCATAATCCTCGATTCGAGTGACTCCAGGAACCTGGTCCCGAACTCCCCTGTGTAATAATCAATCTGGCTGCGACCGTCCGCCGGCGCACTGCCGCCGGGACCTCCCATGCCAGGTCCCATCATTCCTGGTCCACCGGCCATGCCTGGTCCACCGGCCATGCCCGGCATCATTCCAGGTCCACCGGCTCCACCGCGTCCGCGGCGACCTCCGCCAGCCATGCCACCTGGGCCTCCTAATCCGCCCGCAGCAGGAAGTTCTTTCACGCGGCCGACGGGCTGCGGATCACCCGTGAAATCCTTGGGCGCGGCGTAGATGATGCCAATTCCGATCCGCACGGCGAGCACAGGATGTTTCAGGCCCGGCGACCATTTGATCTTGCTCTTCAGGTCTTCGCCTTCTTTTTCATTGCAGATGTAGTGAGCACAAAGGTAATCATATCCGTCTTTGTCATTTCCTTCTTGAAAGGCCCTCTTCGCAAAGTCCAGAAGAGTGACCGGCTCGACGACGGTCCCGCGACCCGGGAATCCCCCGGCTCCCATTGGTCCACCGGGAAAACCGGCTCCCATCGGACCCATCGGTCCAAGACCGGGACCTGCACCCATCGGTCCCAAGCCTGGAGCGCCGACACCGGGTCCCGCGCCCATCGGGCCAAGAGCAGGTCCGCCTTCACCCATTGGACCCATGCCGCCGTCATCCACACCGGCAGGGCCCGCGAGTCCACCAGCTCCCACGCCCATGGGACCCATCGGACCAAGACCCGGCCCGCCAACTCCCATCGGGCCCATTGGTCCAATCCCTGGGCCCGTGATTCCACCGGCTCCTACGCCCATCGGTCCAAAGCCTGCGCCGCCGACACCCATTGGTCCAACCGCGCCCGGTCCGGTCATTCCCCCAGGTGCGCCAGTCATTCCCCCAGGTGCGCCAGCCATTCCCCCCGGTGGGCCGCTAGGCATTCCCGGCATTCCCGGCATGCCCGGTCCGCCAGTCATACCGGGTCCACCAGACATGCCCGGTCCAGTCATTCCCGGCATGCTCGGGCCGCCGGCTGGTCCTGTCGTAGCACCCGGTGCTGATGATGCAGCTGGAGGCGTGGGGGCCCCGCTCGCGGCTGGAGCTGGGCTGCTCGCGGGGGCAGCTGGCGGTGGCGAGGAAGCCTTGCCTCCGCCACAACCGGCGATGCCCAGCAATACCATTCCCGCAGCAGCACATAAGATGTCGCGACGCATAGACCACCTCCAGGCAATGAAGCCAGCCCCAACGAAGTTATTATGAATCAATCCGGGGATTCGCCCAGTAAAGAACCAGCCCAAATTATGCCACTATCTCAAGCCTGTGTCGAGAATCAAATGGCCAAAAGGGACATTTTTTGCCGGCGAGCGATTTCCCGCCACATTCCAGGGTTTTTTTGCAGAAAACCGCCGACTCGATCCGGCCAAGACGCGTATCTAATGGCAGTTTGGGATTTCTCCGCGAACCATGCCAAACGGCCAGGATTTCTACGCGACGCTGGTCTTCGAGAACACGATAGAAGATCCGATAGACGTCCGAGAATATCTGGCGGACTTTGGCGCGCTTGCGAAACAGGTCACCCACAGCGGGATAAGTTTCCAGCGTTTCAACCCGCTCGATGATCTTGGTGACCACTCCACGTGCGTTCTGCGGTTGATCGTCGGCAAGATGATCAAAGATGGATTGCAGGTTTTCGATAGCTGGATCGGTCCAGACTACTTTGTAGTCCATGTGGCGACCCTCGCCTTGAGTTCATCATGCGTCACAATTTGGCCGTTGTCGGCAGCGCGCTCGCCGCGGCGAATCGCGTCCAGAATCTGGATTCGCTCGGCGAACTCATCGAGCGAGGCATCGTCCGCCAGCTCATTCACGGCTTCCAAAACGAGTTCTTTGTTGGACATGGAATGGTTTCCGGTAATACTCTGGTCAGACCCCTTTAGTTTACTGGGCCGGAGTAAATGCGTCCAATACGGAACTCTCATGGCTGACCCAAATCCCTACAAGTCGCCAGTAATCCCTGAGTCACCCCGAAACACTTCGCTCCGCCTGATCATCTTGCTGGTAGTTGTAATCGGTCTCGCACCGCCCACCATCGGCCTTTCCGGTCTAATCTCCTATGTGGCGATGCAAGCGTTTGCAAAGGCGGCAACAAATTCGCAGCCGACGACCGACCCAGTTATCATCATCGTCGCTTGCTCGATTTTCTTCGTTGCACCTGCTGCCACTCTTTGGGGAATGGTCTATTGGATTTGCACCATCATCAACGCCATTGGTGTCAGTCGCCGTCGAAGCAATCCAGCGCAACAAAAAGACCCCGGCCAAAGCTGAGGTCTTGCGACGGGCGCTATGCATTCAAGCGGGTTGAAATTTGCCCTATTACTTCGCGCCCACGAGCTGCTTCTTCTTGTCGGCGATGATCTCTTCTTGCACATTGCCGGGAACCTTGCGATAGCAGGCCAGTTCCATCGTGAACGTCCCTTGCCCCTGCGACATGCTGCGAATGTCGGTCGAGTAGCCGAAGGTTTCGGCCAGCGGGACTTCGGCAATGATGTTGGCAACATTGTCCCGCATCTCGCTATGAACGATCAGGCCGCGGCGGCTGTTGAGGTCGCCGGTGATGGCCCCTTGGAAATTCTCCGGGCACTCAATCTCGACCTTCATGATCGGTTCAAGGATCGCGGGCTTGGTGTCTTTGAAGTGCTCGCGGAAACAGCCCTCGGCACAGGTCTGGAAGGCCCGGTCCGACGAATCCACTTCATGGTACGAGCCGTCTTCCAGCACCGCCTTCAGCCCGACGACAGGATATTCCGCCAGCGGTCCCTTACCGACGACCGTGCGGAACCCCTTCTCGACGGAAGGTATGAAGTTCTTGGGGATGCGGCCACCTTTTACCTCGTCTTCAAACACGAAGGTCTCCTCCGAGTCTGCGGGCAGTGGCTCGAAGTAACCGACGATATGTGCATATTGCCCGCTGCCGCCAGTCTGTTTCTTGTGTTTGTAATTCCACTCGGCCTTGCGGGTGGGAGCTTCGCGGTAACTTACCTTCGGCGCGCCGACTTCCAGTTCCACTTTGTATTCGCGCTTAATCCGCTCCACATAGATTTCCAGATGCAGCTCACCCATCCCCGCGATAATGGTCTCGCTGGTCTCTTCGTCGTTGAAGACGTTGAACGTTGGGTCTTCCTTGCGGAACCTCTGCAGAGCTTTGCTCATTTTGTCGGCATCTCCCCGGCTGACGGGGCTGACGGCGACCTTGATGACCGGGGCCGGCACGAACATGCTCTCCAGCGTGCAGAACTTGGTATCGGCGGCGAACGTATCGCCGCTGGCGCAGTCGATTCCCATGATTGCCACGATGTCGCCGGCCTCCGCCGTATCCACTTCCTCGCGCTTGTCGGCATGCATCTTCACGATGCGGCTGAAACGCTCCTTGCGGCTGGTCCGCTGGTTGTAGACCATGTCCCCTTTGCTCACTTTTCCCTGATAAACCCGCATGAACGTGAGCTGGCCGTGCTGGTCTTCGACCAGCTTGAACGCCATTCCGACGAACGGCTTGTTCGGGTCCGATTCGAGCGGCACGGCTTCGTCCGGTTTGGCCCAGTTCTTGGCCTTCATTTCCTTTTGCAGCGGATTGGGCAAATAGCGGACGATCGCGTCCAGCAGTGGCTGCACACCCTTGTTTTTATAGGCTGAGCCGACAAACACAGGTGTGAATCCTTGCTGCTGCACCGCAGCGGTCGCCACTTTGTAAATCAATTCTTCACCGGGCTCTTCCTCCTGAAGCAAAAGTTCCATCAACTCGTCGCTGTACATCGCCAACGTCTCGAGCATGTGATGCCGGTACTTCTTGACTTCCGCTTCATACTCCGCCGGCACCGGCTCCTCGCGCACATCCTCACCTTTCGGGCCGTCAAAATAAAAGGCCTTGAGGCGGATCAGATCGATCATGCCGACGAACGTTTCGCCAGCGCCCATCGGATACTGCATCAAGCAGGCGTCCACACCTAGCTTAGCCTTCACGTCATCGACAATCGAAAACGGCCGGGCCCCAGTTCGGTCCATCTTGTTGATGAATGCCAGCCGGGGAATTTTGTACCGCTTCATCTGCCGATCGACGGTCATCGATTGCGACTGCACGCCGCCCACCGCGCAGAGCACCAGAATGGCCCCGTCCAAAACGCGGAGCGAGCGCTCGACCTCAATGGTAAAGTCCACGTGGCCGGGGGTATCGATGAGGTTCATCGTGTGCCCATCCCAATCGAGATGCGTGGCGGCACTGGTGATCGTGATCCCCCGCTCCTTCTCGAGCTCCATGTGGTCCATCACCGCGCCGTCGCCGCTCCCCTTAACCTCTCCCATTTTGTAGATCCGACCGGAATAAAACAGAATCCGCTCGCTGAGCGTCGTTTTGCCGGAGTCGATGTGGGCGGAGATACCGAAGTTGCGAACTTTTGTGAGGTCCATACGTCACCTTGGGATTAAGCCGGGTTGTCCCAGCGGCTGCAAATGCAGGGCCGCGGAACAGAAGGCAGAAATCAAGCTCCTGAATAGTCGGGGGAAGGGAGGGGATACTTACGTTAATGTGAAGAATCGACGAGCTATCGGCCAAAACGGCACCCTTAGCGGGCCAACCAACAGCCTGTTGCAATTTCGATACCCCGCACTCGCAGGTGGGCTCTTTCGCGGCCGGGGTTCACGGAAAGGAGGAGGGAGACCCTTTCAGGGAAAGTCCAGCCAGTGCCGCTCAAGCGAGGGCGCAGGGCAGATCATTGCAATCCCTAATAATAACGCAAAGCGTATCGACGGAAAGGTCAAATCGGGGACCAAAGCGGGTGTCAAGGAAAATATCCTGATAATCGCCTGATAGGACGACTGGCAACATAGCGGGGCAGGCGATCGATTTCTACCGTTTGTACAGCAGCAAACGGTCACTTGCCGATGCCGAACACGTATTGCCCGTCGTTTCGTCCGATGCGGACCACTGTGGGGGCCGTTTTATAAACGGCGAGCCTGACGTCCTTTCGTCCATCGGTTTTTCCGGCCTTGATTTCGGAAAGCGCCAAAGTGCCGTCCTTAATCACTGTGCCTTTTAAGCATAACCACGGGTCCGACTGGTGCAAACCGATGGAAGTGACAGTTGTTCTGGCCGCCGTTGCCTTTCCATCGCGGCGAAACCTGGTTGTCGCGGCTTTCGCGGGGTTTGGAATCGCGTCGTTGGGCTACTGCTGAGCTTCGACGGCGAACTGGAACGGCCGTTCGAGGCTGCCGTCATACACGACGGGGGTCAACTTGACGTTGCCCTCGCCGATTATGGCCACTTGGAACATCACGAGCACAAATAGCCAGCGACGGCTGCTGTAACAACGCACTCGGGCCAAGAAATGCAAGAAATGAAAAAGCCCCAAGACAACGCAAGTTGTCTTGGGGCGGAGGCTTCACAGAAGAGAGGGGCTGGTGAGAGTCGAACTCACGATGGCGGATTTGCAATCCGCTGCCTTAGCCACTTGGCTACAGCCCCGGTTGGGGCCTCAAACCGACTGTGTATTTGCAACCTAGGAAACCTGTATCGCCTGGTCAAGTGGTAACGGTTACGTCGCTACCCTGGCTTGCGCATCGGGCTAGTGTGCATTGTATCGGCTGGGAGGGGAGTAGGGATTGAACGGAAAAAGGGCTCAGACGAGGGAAGAGTCGCTCCCGGCTCGTGATAGCTTACGCAATGCTTGCGTTCGGCAAGTTGCCGTCAAGGATGCAGCGGGTGCCTGGCAGGTAACGATTGAATACCAGCGTCCCGCGTTCCGCATGCGCCACTTGGGACAAAGGATTCCGTTTCAGGGTTCACGCCAGAAGGACCGCCCCATGACATTGCCCGGCCTGCTTCTTCGCCTGTTCGCCACCCATAAACCCGAGTTGCTGGCCGACAAAGTTGCCAGCCGCAGCCGCCTGGCCGTGTGGGACCGAGTTTCTCACCGCATGCATGCTGTCTCGGGCGCGGAGGCCCGCGGCTATATCCGGGCTCGGGGAGCCGCGGTCATTGAAGTGGAAACGGACCGGCTCATAGCAGAAGAGGGGGCGAAGGCGGCTCGGCATCGCGACCAGATTATGCAGGACGCCAGCGAGTCCGTGATTCGATTGGTCCTGGAGCAAGTCCATGTCAGCCGCCGGAGTGCATTGCCAATGCGCCGCGCGGCTTAGTTTCGAAGAGGGGGGCTACCGTGTCACAACCATTGCCGAATCTCGGCTCGCTGAGCCGCAAGCTGGCGGATGCCAATCTGCGCATTGATCGGGTCGTCGAGAACCTGCCCGGTGCGCTCGACCATCTCATTCAGGCCGCCGACCGCAAGGAATGGAGCGAGGTTTCGCGGCTCAGCCAGGTGCTGGCAAAGTCCTGCCAGGAGCAAGGGGTGCCGCTGGATGCTTCCGCGCAAGACGTGGCCAACTCGGCCGTGGAGCAAAGCGAAACGCAGATCAAGCGGTCTCTGCTCCGGCTGATTGGAGATAGTGGAAGGCTGCGCCGGCAAGGAAATCCGCAAAGCCGGCCGACTAACTCCGAGCAGAACAAAGTTCAGCCGGAGTGAGCGGTTCGTTCTCCATTAGTCCGCAAACTTCACCGGCAAAGCGATTGCCGCCGCCAGTCGCCGAAGATACTCTTCGCGTGGGATATCGACAGCCCCCAGGCTCCGGGTGTGCTCGTTGGTCCACTGCACATCGAGGAGTCCAAAGCCACGCTGGCGCAGATGATTCACCAGAAAGGACAGGGCGGCCTTCGACCCATCCGTGCAGCGCGAGAACATTGACTCCCCGGCAAAGAAGCCGCCGATCGTAATCCCAAATACGCCGCCGGCGAGTTCCCCGTTCGACCAGGCTTCCACGCTGTGGGCCGTGCCAAGTTCGTGCAAAGCAAAGTACGCGTTCTGCATGGCCAGCGTCAACCAACAGCCGGTGTCCTGGGGGCGAGGAGCAGCGCAAGCTTCGACGACCTGGGCGAAGGCCCGGTTGATGGTGAACTGAAACTCTCCCCGGCGAAGCCTCCGTGCCAGCCGCCGGGAAACATGCATGGCCTCCAGTTCCAGAATGCCGCGCGGGTCCGGAGAGAACCAGGCGAGAGACCGTCGATGCTCGTAATTCAGGGGCATGGGGAAAATGCCGCTCTTGTAGGCTTCCATCATCCAGGCCGGAGCCAGCGACCCGCCCGTCATGAGCAACCCGTCCGGGCCAGCTTCGCTGGGGGGCGGAAAGTGCGGATTTTCCCAAATGTTGAACATCGATGGCCAGAATACCGCCGATGGAATTTGACAGGCAAGCGAGATTCTTGCCAAAAACCCCCAGCCCTCTGCCTGCATGGCAGAATTTTGCCAAAGTTTCTGGCGTCCCCTCGCCCCATTCGCCTATAATAACCCGGTCGCTGCCAACAGGCTTTGACCAACCGCTTGGAGCGCGATTTTGATGGCAGGTTTGCGTATGGATGAATTCAGCCCAAAAAATCTTCCCGAGGCTACTCCGCCGCCTCCTGCCGCCGAGGTACCCGCTTCGTTCTATGCCAATCCCCAGGCGATGCATCCGCAGACGGAAATTATTTATACGCAAGTGGTGCTGCCGGACCGGGGACCGAGCAGCGAAGTGATGCGAGTGAAATTGGCGTGGGCCAAGTTGCTGTGGCTGCTTGTCTTTCTGGGAGCGCTGCTGACCATTTCCTACGTCGTGCCTTATGTGATTGAAGAGACGAATTACTCGGCGACGCGCGGCAAGATGCGGGCGGAGCACGACCAGGCCAAGCAGGAGCTCCAAGGAGATCCGCTCGCCCAGTTTTCCCGCAATTCGCAAATGGTGACACGGCGAGTGGCCCCCAGCGTTGTGCATATCAGTGCCGTCGATTTCGGCAGAGCCACCAACACTTCGACCTTTCCCTCGCTGGACCGGCCTTATTTCCCCAATCCGCCGCCAGGGCAAGGCTCGGGCGTGGTGGTCGATAACCGCGGCTACATCATCACCAACTATCACGTCATCAAGAACGCCCAGAAAATCCTGGTGCGACTGAGTGATGGACGTAAGGACGTTCCCGCCCAGCTCATCGGCTATGACGGTGAAAGCGACGTCGCAGTCCTGAAGGTAGTCGCAAAAGGACTGATTGCGGCCGAATGGGGTGACAGCGAAAATCTGGAAGTCGGCTCGCTGGTCTGGGCGATGGGAAGTCCTTATGGTTTGGATCAAACCGTTACCAGCGGCATCGTGAGCGCCAAGCACCGCGCGGGAAAAGTTGGTACCCCCTTCCAAGACTTCCTGCAAACCGACGCGGCGGTCAACCCCGGCAACAGCGGTGGGCCTCTGGTGAATACCCACGGCAAAGTCGTCGGCATCAACACGGCCATCGTGGGGGATAATTACCAAGGAATCAGCTTCGCCATTCCCAGCAGTGTGGTTCGCCGCGTTTATGATCGCCTGTTGCTGGATGGGCAAATCCACCGGGGATTTCTTGGTATTCGTCCTGTCGAACTCGCCGACGAAACCGCCAAGAATCTGGGGCTCGATCCGCCGCGCGGCGTTTTTGTCGTGGAGGTCGTCGTCGGTTCTCCGGCCGCTCGCGTCGGCCTGCGCACGGGAGACGTCGTCCTCACCTGGAATGACGTGCCGATTACTTCGCCCGCCCAGATGACCACGGTCATCTCCGATACGAAGATTGGCTCGGGTGCCAGGCTTATGATCTGGCGCGACGGCGAGGAAATGCCGCTGGTAATCAAGGTCGGCGAGCGACCGCTTGAGAACTAGATTGCCGCTGGGTTCGGGGCGCGGAGAAATCGGCTCGCTGACCCAAAACGCCGATTTGGGCTGCGGATGCTTCTCAGCTCCCTGGCGGTAGGTTATCTTTTTCCACAGTCTCAAGTCCCGCTCTGCCATTTCCTTTCCGAGATTCTCATGTCCAATAACCCCAGCCCTTTTGGCGACCAGAATCCCTACGGCCAGAATCCCTATGGCGCGCCGAATCCCTATTCCAGTCCCAACTTCGCTGGTCCGCCGGGAGGAGGCCAACCCCTGGGTGCCAAGCTCATGGCACCCGCCATTGGGCTGTTGATCACGGGCGTTCTCGGCTTGATTTTGACCATCGTCAGCATCGTCATGGCGCTCGGTCCGCCTCCTCCGATTGACCCCAATGCGCCACCGTTCCTGCAGGAGTTCCAAAAGGGTGCCAATGGTCCGCAGGCAGCTGTCATTCAATGCCTCTTTTTGTTGGTGAATTTTTTCATCATTTTCGGCGCGGTCCAGATGATGCGGCAAAAGATGCGCGGAGTCGGCATTGCCGCGTCGGTCGTGGCCATGGTGAACGTCGGCAATTGCTGCTGCCTGATCGGAATACCAATCGGAATTTGGAGTGTCGTCATCCTGATGCAGGAAGATGTGAAGGCGGCATTCAATGCCAACGCCAATAGTTAGGCACACCGTTTCGGTTTCGGTTCCGAAAATCCAATGCCCCTGCGACTGTCGCTCAAATCCAGGTCCGCTGTTCCCCTGGAAGTGGAAGGGATCACGCCGGACGTTGTCCGCGGCAAGTCGCTAGCCGCGATCGAAAAGCTGCCGATGTTCCAGGGGAGCCTCCGACTGTCGCTGGCGGAGTTCTTCGCCATCAGCGGCGATGCGACCGATGGTGTTATGGAGTGGGAAGGAGACCTATCCGGTGTCCACTGGATCGGCGCAAAGATGACGAGCGGCAAGCTCGTCGTCGAGGGGAATGGCGGACGGCACATCGGCAGCGGGATGCGAGGTGGCGAAATCCATGTGCTGGGCGATGCCGGCGACTGGGTCGGCGGCGAAATGCATGGCGGCTTCATTCATGTCCGGGGCCGGGCCGGGCATTTGGTCGGCGCGGCCTATCGGGGCAGCGCTCAAGGGATGACGGGCGGAACAATCCTGATTGGTGGAGACGCCGGCAACGAAATTGGTCACTCCCTCCGCCGCGGCTTGATTGCCATCGGCGGCAACGTGGGGGACCTGGCCGGCTTCAACATGCTGGCCGGAACAATCCTGCTCTTCGGCGAAAGCGGCATCCGTCACGGGGCGGGCATGAAACGGGGCACCCTCGGGTTTTTGGGTTCCAAACTGCCCCCCCTGCTTCCTACTTTTCACCTCGCCTGCCGCTGCCAGCCGGACTTTCTGCCTCTCCTCTTGAGCGAGTTGCGGCGCAAGGACTTTCCCGTCGCTGAGGAACTGTTTGCGAGTTCCTACGATCTCTATAACGGCGATTTGCTTGAGGGAGGGCGAGGGGAGATACTGATGCGGGCTATGTAAGTTCTTTTTCTGGGCAAGCAGGAAGCCTGCCCCACGTTTTCCGTGGCCGCTCCCCGCCAGATCGTTCCTCCTTCCATGGCCGGCTGGTACCAGCCGTTGGTGCTGGTGCTGGCGGCACTCGCCGCGGGAATGGTGGTGGATCGCAGTTTTCCGCTGGGAGCGTATCTGTGGTTTGGAGTCGCGTCCGGTTTCCTCTTCTTGTGGCTGGTTTCCTGGCGGCTGCGGCAGGAGCAACTGGGTTCGATGTGCTTGCTGGCCGGGGTCGCCGCGGCTGGTGGCTCGTGGCATCACGACCGCTGGAACCTGTACCCGCATGACGAAGTCGGGTTCTTTGTGCGGGAAGAGATTCGGCCGTTGGTTTTGGAGGGAGTCGCTGTCACTTCGCCGCGCTGGGTTCCCGCCCCGCCGCTGACGGCGATGCGGATTATTCCCAAGGGGGACGAAACCGAGCTGTCTCTCCGCGTGACGGCCATTCGCCACGGTCAGACCTGGCAACCCGCCAGCGGCAATGCCACGGTGGACATCGACGGCCACTTGCTCGGTGTGCGGGCGGGCGACAAGCTGCGGCTCTACGTCCTCGCCAGCCGCCCGCGCGGCACATTCAATCCGGGCGAGTTCGACTTTGCCAAGTGGGAGAGGGGCCGCCGCGTCTTCTGCAAGCTCCGCGGCATCTTTCCGGAAAGCGTCCAGCCCCTTGCTCGCGGCAGTGGGATTTCGCCGCGACTTTGGCTCAGTAGCGTGCGAGAAAATGGCAATGGGTTGCTCCGCCGCTACATCAGCCCCCGCAGGACATCGCTGGCGGCCGCCATCTTGATCGGCGCTCGCGAACAGCTCGATCCCGAGCGGAACGAAGGCTTCCTCGTCACCGGCACCATTCACATCTTGTCGATCTCGGGGCTCCACGTCGGCATCCTGGCGGTGGGATTCTGGTCGATCTTTCGCACCGGCTTGTTGCCGCGGAGCGCCTCGCTGATCGCCGCCATGGCTCTCACCGTCGTTTACGCCGTCCTCACCGATTTGCAACCGCCAGTCGTGCGGGCGACCATTCTCATCATTACGATATGCAGCTCTCGGCTGCTGGGGCGAACCGCGCTGGGCTTCAATACTCTTTCCGTGGCCGGCATCGTCGTGCTGATGTTGAACCCGCTCAGCCTGTTCCAGGCCGGCACGCAGCTTTCGTTTCTGGCGGTGGCGGCGATGATTCACTTCCAGCCGCTGATACTCCCTCGTCAAGAGTTTGATCCGCTCGACCACTTGATTTCCCGGACTCGCTCCTGGCATGTCAAGGTTTACAACCGTGCTGCCGGCGCGACTTGGCGAGTCTTCCTCGTGGGAGCGATGATTTGGGTCGTCTCGCTCCCGATTGTCTGGCGGCAGTATGGCCTGATCTCCCCCATCGGACTTGTCATCAATGTCATCGTTTGGCTCCCCATCACCGTTTCCCTCTTCGCCGGCTTCGGCGTTCTCGTGTTCGGCTGGATTTTTCCGCCGCTGGGACAACTCTGCGGCTGGATCTGCGACGGCAGTCTCTGGTTCATCGAGGCCAGCATCGACCGCGGTCAGCACCTCTGGGGAAGTTACTTTTGGTATCCCGCGCCCCCCGCGTGGTGGGTGGCGGTCTTTTACATTGTCCTGGCAATCGCCGCCGCTTTTCCCAAGTTGCGCCCTTCGAAATGGTGGACCGCAACACTCCTCGCCAGTTGGATGACGGTCGCCTGGTTTCTCGCCAGCCATACCGATAACGCCATCGTGCGCTATATTACTCCGTCCGACGACCAGCCGCTCCGTTGCACGTTTGTCTCGGTCGGTCACGGCACCTGCGCGGTGCTTGAGCTCCCCGATGGCCGCACGCTGCTGTACGACGCCGGCCGGCTCGGCTCGCCGATGGGGGGAACCCGCGCGATCTCCGCCGTCCTCTGGTCCCGCGGCATCACGCATCTGGATGCCGTCATGATTTCGCACGCCGACTCCGATCACTTCAGCGCCCTGCCCGACCTGTTGGAGCGATTTTCCGTCGGTGTCATCTACGTCTCCCCCGTCATGTTCGATGACCTCGCCACACAGCCCGCTCTCATCGAGCTCAAGGCGGCCATCGACAAGAGCGGCGTTCCTGTCAGGAACTTTTCCGCTGGCGACAAACTCCGCGCTCCTCTCGGTACGCGGCTGGAAGCGCTCCATCCGCCGGCCAAAGGTGTCTTCGGCAGCGACAACGCCAACAGTATCGTGCTGCTTGTCGAGCACGCCGGCCGGCGGATTCTGCTGCCGGGCGATTTGGAATCCCCAGGACTCGAGGATCTGCTGGCGGAAGAACCGCTCGATTGCGATGTCGTGATGGCTCCGCACCACGGCTCGGCGCGCAGCGACCCCGCCGGCTTCGCCCTCTGGAGCAAACCGGAGCTCGTCCTGTTCAGTGGCGACCGTAACGTCGAGGACATCCCCGGCATCGAGCAGGTCAAAGATTCCTACCGCGCCCGCGGAGCCGAAGTCTATCACACGGCCGAAGACGGGGCAGTCAGTTTCGAGCTCACCGCCGGCGGGGTGAAAGTAAAAACTCACCGTCCTCACGGCCGGTAGCTGAGACAGAAACGTTTCCCGTTCCTGCTGTCTGGACGGCGGCCGTCCTAGTTGGCATTCGATGACTACCTGGTAAGGGGCTGTTAAGTGGTTGTAATTCATGGATTCACTCTCTTTCGATTTCGTGTCAAGAAAAAACGGGTGATTGGCGTAAATGGCTGCATGAAAAGTATTTGCGATGTTTGATTCAGCTCTTTCTTGATTCATTTTGGTTCAAAACTCGCTATTCTTGATTCATGGCTTGGCGATCGATTCATTACTCATTTGCGGTCTGCGCGAATCTAAAACGGGGTGCTAAGAGCTGCGAGTTTGGGGCGTGCGGGTCCACAGCACATGCCGGCACGTGTAGTATACTTGCGTGAGTATGTTCAAGTATGTACAGTATCCGTCCGAAGGATCCGATATGCCCACGCCCACTCTCATCGCCGACCTGCGCCAGCAGATGGCGAAGCTGGAAGGGAGCCGCCAGCCGGAGGATGAAGAGCCTCTGTCGACGGGCTGCCGGGAGCTGGACCGTTTGTTGCCGCGGGGGGGCCTAGCGCGGGGGACGCTGGTGGAATGGCTGGCCGACCAGGGGAGCGGGGCGGGGATGCTGGCTTTGCTCGCGGCGCGGCAGGCTTGCCGGGCCGGGCGGGCCTTGGTGGTGATGGACCGGCAGCGGAGCTTCTATCCGCGTTTCTATCCGCCGGCCGCGGCAGCGTGGGGATATGACTTCGCGCAGATGCTGGTGATTCGGAGCGTGAGCGAGGAGGACGAACTGTGGGCGCTGGACCAGGCCCTCCGCTGCCGGGGAGTGGGAGCGGTTTATGCGCCGCTGTTGCAACTGGGGGTGCAGGACTTCCGCCGGCTGCAGCTCGCGGCGGAATGCGGCGGCACACTGGGGCTGTTCCTTCGGCCGGCCACGGTGCGGGGGGATCCCTCCTGGGCCGACCTGCAGCTTGCCGTCCGCCCGCGAGCCTCACCAGCCGGGCGGAGGCTCTGCGTGGAAGTCGTCCGCTGCCGCGGTGGGACCGCGGGCAGAAGCATTGAACTAACAATCACAGGTACAGGGATGGTTCCCACCATGAGCACGAGCCATGACCCCGACCGCCCAACGTATCCTTTGCCTGCGACTGCCGAACTGGCCCGTGCAACGGGCTGAGCGGGAGCGGGGCTGGGAAAGAGGAGTCAGGAGTCAGGGGTCAGGGCTTGAACTTTCTTCTGACTCCTGTCCCCTGACTCCTGTCTCCTGTCCTCTCCTCCTCCACTCCCGCGATCCGCGCCGCGGCAACTGCGTGGCGGCCTGCTCGCCCGCGGCGGAGGAGTGGGGAGTGCGAATCGGCATGCCGCTGGCTGAAGCTTCCGCTCTGGCCCAGCGCGGGGGGCGGTTCATCGCGCTGGCTCACAATCGGGCTGCCGACCTGGCGGAACTGGCTCGCCTGGCGGAGAAGTGCGAGCGGTTCAGCCCGCTGGTGGGCTGGGAAACGGTGGATGCGTCCACCGACTGGTGGCCCGCGACCGGCCCGGCCCATCTCTTCCTCGACATCACCGGCATCGGCCGGCTGTTCGGCGGCGAAGAACGGCTCATCGCCGAAATCCGCCGCGACTTCGCGCGGGAAGGATATGAGATTGAGGCCGGGGCTGCGAGCACGATTGGAAGGGCGTGGGGGGGAGGGGAAGTGCAGATTGAAGATTGCAAATTGCAGATTGCAAATTCAAATCTTCAATCTGCAATTTGCAATCTGCAATCTAAAATCCACTCCCTCCGTCTCCCTCCCGCCACTCTCTCCCTTCTCGCCCAACTCGGCATCACCCGCGCGGAGGAGCTGCTCCGGCTGCCGCGGGAAAGCTTGCGGTCGCGGTTCGGAGAGCGGCTGCTACTCAGGTTGGACCAATTCTTGGGAACCGCGCAGGAGACGATCGTTCCCCATCATCCGCCGCCGCGATTCCAGGCGGAGTGGATCCTGGAATATCCCACCGACAGCCGCGAGCTGGTGGAGCAGATTGTTTCGCAGCTTGTGGCGCGGATTGCCCAGGAGCTGGCCCCGCGGCAGGAAGGAGTGGTGCAGCTCGCTTGCCGCTTGGATGGCGCGGGGGGGAAGCCGTTGCAACTTTCCGTCGGCCTTTTCCGCCCGTCCGCTCAGCGGCAACATTTAGAAGAGCTGCTGCGGATGCAACTGGAGCAGGCGCAATTGCCGCGGCAGATTGGCCGCATCGGCATCGCGGCTCAGCTCACCGCGGCGCTCGAAAATCTCCAGGCGGAGCTGTTCGCCGACTCCAGCCGCGAAGCGAGCCGGGATTTTTCTCTCCTCATCGACCGCCTGGCTAGCCGCCTCGGCCCGACCGCCGTTCTGCAGCCGGTCCTGCGCTCCGATCCGTTGCCGGAGCGAGCGGTGTCTTATGCGCCGGTCGTGGGGAAGAAGAGGAGGTCAGAGGTCAGGGGACAGGGGTCAGGAGTCAGGAGTCGGAAGAGGAAGTCTCAAATCCGAAATCTGAAATTGCCTGCTGACTCCTGTCCCCTGTCCCCTGACCCCTACTCCCGTCCGCTCTTCCTCCACCACCCTCCGCTGCTGCTCGCGGCCGTCTCCGTCGTCCCGGACGGCCCGCCGATTTCCTTTGAGTTCCAGGGGCAAACGCACCGCATCGACCGCCACTGGGGTCCCGAGCGGATCGAGACCGGCTGGTGGCGCGGCCGCTCCCACCGCCGCGACTATTACCGGGTGGAAACCATCACCGGCCACCGCTATTGGATTTTCCGCCGGCTGGCCGACGGGAAGTGGCATTTGCATGGAGAGTATGCCTGAATGCCAATCACCTCGCGGACTGTAGAATAAACGCACCCGATGCAAACCCAACTTCCCACCGACTCGCTCCCGCAGGTTTTCGAAGACGTGGCCTGCACCGTTTGCGGCTGCGTATGCGATGACCTGAAGCTGACGGTGGAAAACGGGCGGATAGTTCGGGCGGAAGGGGCCTGCGATTTGGCCGAGCCGTGGCTGCTGGCGCAAGACAACAGCCGACCGCCGGCGGCGGAGGTCTCAGGTTGTCCGGTTCCTTTGGAATCGGCGGTCGCCAAGTCGGCAGCGATTCTGAAAGGGGCCAAGGCACCGCTGATTTACGGACTCTCCCGCAGCAGCACACAGGGGCAGCGGCAGGCGGTGCGGCTGGCGGATGCACTAGGAGCAAACATCGATACCACGGCTTCGCTCTGCCATGCGCCGTCCATCATGGCCCTGCAGCAAGTGGGGGAATCGACTTGCTCGCTTGGCGAAATTCGCAATCGGGCGGACCTGGTCATCTACTGGGGCTCCAATCCAGTCGTCAGTCATCCCCGACACATGGAGCGGTATGCGTCATTTCCCACCGGCCAGTTTGTACCCGATGGACGCGATGGGCGAACGCTCGTGGTCGTCGACATGCAGCCGACCCAGACGAGCAAAGAGGCGGATTTGTTCCTTCAGGTCGAGCCCGGCGGAGACTTCGATGTGCTGTGGACTCTGCGGGGCCTCGTTCAAGGCCTGTCCTTCTCCGACGAAACTTGCGCTGGCGTGCCGATGTCTGTTTTGCGAGACCTGGCGGAACAGATGAAACGCTGCCAGTGCGGCGTGTTCTTCTTCGGGCTCGGCTTGACGCAGCGCGGTGTCGGTCATGCCAATGTCGAAGCCCTGTTGCGGCTGGTGCGGGATCTGAATGCGTTTACTCGGTTTCATGCCCGGCGGATGCGGGTCTATGGCGACGTGGCGGGGGCCGATACGGTTCTTTGCTGGCAGACCGGATTTCCGTTTAGTGTCAACCTGGCTCGCGGCTATCCCCGCTATAGCCCGGGTGAGTATTCGGCGAATGACCTGCTCGCGCGCGGTGAAGTTGATGCCTGTTTGCTGGTCGGCAGCGAAGGAATTGAACCGCTGTCCGCTGCCGCGAAGAAACAACTCGCGAAGATTCCGGTCATTGTTCTCGACTATCCGCAGGCGGAAATCCCAGTTCATGAGCCGCGGCTGGTTCCGACAGTAAAGTTCACCACCGCGGTGTATGGCATCCATCGGCCCGGCACGGCGTATCGTATGGACGAAATTCCCATTCCATTGCGGCCGGTGCTTTCGAGCGATTATCCGAGCGACGACGAAGTGCTTCTGGCGATTCTGCAAGCGGTGGGTCGAGGATAGAATAGGGGAATGCCGACGTTTACGCCCCTACTCGATTCCCTCGGCCGCGTGCACACCAGTCTACGGATCAGCGTCACCGACCGCTGCAATATCCGTTGCTTTTATTGCATGCCGGAGACGGTTCGCTTTCTGCCGCGGGAGGAAATTCTGTCGTTCGAGGAAATCGAGCGGTTCGTTCGCGTCCTCGCGCCGCTTGGCGTCAACAAGCTCCGGCTCACCGGCGGCGAGCCACTGGTCCGTTCGGGATTGCCGAAACTGGTCGAACGATTGGCCGCGATTGGGGGAATTGAAGACATTGCCCTCACGACGAACGGCATCTTACTCGAAGAAAATGCGGTCGCGCTCAAGAACGCCGGCCTGCAGCGGGTGAACATCAGCCTCGACGCCCTGACCGAGGAAACCTTCCGTCGCATCAGCCGGCGGGATGGACTGGACCGGGTGCTGGCGGGAATTCACGCGGCCAGAGCAGCCGGCTTTCAAAAAATCCGCCTCAACGCGGTCGCCATCAAGGGAATCACCGAAGCCGAGATTGTGCCGCTGGCCAGATTCGCCCGCGAGCAGCAAATGGAGATGCGATTCATCGAGTTCATGCCGCTCGACGCCGATGACCAGTGGGACCATGACCAGGTGCTGACCGGCGAGGAAATCCGCCGTGAGATCGAGTCCGCCATCGGCCCGCTGGTCCCCGCCCCACGGCCGGACCCAAGTCAGCCGGCATCGGACTTCGCGTACGGCGATGGCGGCGGCGTGATCGGCTTTATCAACCCGGTCACACAGCCGTTCTGTCACGATTGCAACCGCCTGCGATTGACGGCGGAAGGGAAGGTCCGCAATTGCCTCTTTTCCACCGTCGAATGGGACGCCCGCGCGGTGCTTCGCGGCGGCGGCAGTGATGAAGACCTGGCCGAACTCGTACGCGACTGCATCTGGAACAAAAAGCCGGGCCACGGCATCGACTCGGATCAATTCGTGAAGCCACAGCGGGCGATGTACCAGATTGGGGGATAGTAGCCAGCACACAGTGTTCGGCGCGGGTCTCCCGACCCCGCCGAAATCCTGGACCGCAGGTCTCCTTCAATCCTGGGAGACCTGCGGTCAGTCGTGAGGGCGGGGTCGGGAGACCCTCGCCCAACAACATTTCACCATGACCCAAAATCGCATCTATCTCGACCATGCCGCCACGTCTTGGCCCAAGCCGGAGGCGGTGTATGCGGAGATGGACCGCTATGCCCGCGAAGTCGGTGCGGTTGCGGGGCGGGGCGCGTATGCCGAGGCGATGGAGGGGGAACGCCTGGTGCGGAGATGCCGGGCGGATATTGCCGGATTGCTGGGCGAGAGTGAGCCAGAGCGGATTGTATTCACGCAGAATGGGACCGATTCGCTGAACCTGGCCATCCACGGCTTGCTGCGGCCGGGGGACCATGTAGTGACAACGGTTTGCGAGCACAACAGCGTTCTGCGGCCGCTCCGTTTTCATCAGCAGAAGCGGGATGTGCGAGTCACCTATGTCCGCTGCGACGGTGAAGGGTTCGTCAGTCCTGACGATATCGCTGCTGCCATTCTTCCAGGGACGCGGCTGGTTGCCATTCTGCACGCCTCCAACGTCACCGGCGCAATTCAGCCTGCGGAAGAAGTCGGCCGCATCGCGGCTGAGCGAGAGATTCCGTTCCTGCTCGATGCCGCCCAGTCGCTGGGCCACTTGCCAATCTCCGCGAAAGCTCTCCATCAGCCGCTGATTGCCGCGCCGGGGCACAAAGGACTACTCGGTCCGCTGGGTACAGGCATTCTCTACATTCCGCCTGGCCTGGAGAGCCGCCTTGAATCTTTGAAACAAGGAGGGACCGGCACACGCAGCGACGAAGACCTCCAGCCGACGTCGCTGCCGGATAAGTATGAGTCGGGGAACCTCAATGTGCCGGGAATCGTGGGGCTTGGGGAAGGAGTTCGAGTGGCTGTCCATCGCGCACATGGTAACGAAGAGAGGTCTTTGTGCAGGGCGCTGCTAGAAGGTCTTGCTCAGATTCCCGGACTGACACTTTACGGCCCTAAGAGCCATGTCCGCCGCGTCGGCGTCGTCAGCTTCAATCTCGCTGGTTTTGAACCTCAAGAGCTCGCCGCACTTCTCGATTCGGCCTATCACATCCAAGTTCGGGCCGGCATCCACTGCGCTCCGCGGATGCACCAATCACTGGGAACATCGCCGCGCGGCACGGTGCGGATTAGCGTCAGTGTGGGTAGCACGACGTACCAGGACATAAATACAGTCATAGAGGCGCTGCGGGAGATCGCAGCCAGTTAGTAGTCCGCTCACTCCGTGGGCGCGATATCTCTGAAACACGGGCCAGCACACGGAGTGTGATGGCTACTATTTCTGAAAGCAATACGACCGGTACACCATTTCGCCGCTTTGCAGTGACGTATAAACGCGAGACCCCTTTGTCCCCGCGAAGTACCGTCCGAGCCAGTGCAAGGAACGCGGCAAGAGTTGACTCACTAATTCCTGAGAGCGATCCGACAGCGAATCGAGACCTCGCAGAACCTCAGGCGAAATGTATTTCGTACGCACGAGTTTGAGCGGCGAAGCAGCCATGGCCTGCTCCCATGCGGCCAGCCCGTCCTTGAAGCGAAAATCGGCATACAAAAAATAGCCGCCGGGCCGAAGCAGGCGAGCGACTTCCGCCAGAAACTTGGGGAAGTGGGGATAGCAGTGCGACGCCTCGACATTAATGACCGCATCCAGGCTGGCATCCGCAAACGGCAGATTCTCGGCATCCCCCTGCACGAACTCCAGCCCCTCGAGTGAATGGTGCTTCCGGCAAAGTTCCACCCCGGCCGCGTTCAGGTCGAGTCCCGTGAGCTTGCGGGGCTTGAGATACCGCAGCACGTAGCTCGCGCCGCCACCATGTCCGCAGCTCACTTCCAGGACATCTCTTCCCTGCAAATCGGCTTGCGAGGCCACGTGGTGATACAGCCCGATGCAGGACCGGTCCTTCTCGTCAGCCGGCTCGAGCGACAGCTCCACCGGCGGGGACTCGACATAGGCATAATTCAGAAAGAACAGTGGTTCCTTCGCCAGTTTGCGTGTCAGCAGCGGATACCAGAATCTCCAATACGCCTTGCGCAGCCAGGAGACAGAGAAGAACAGGTCGATAGTTTTGTGAAAGGCGGATTGAAGCATGGAAGGATTGTACCCCACTAACTCGAAGCGCCAGCGTGGGAGGAAGCGAATACCAGGTAATCCCGGCTCTCCCTCGCTAGCGATTCGGGTTGGTGCGTATCCCCTCCCCGCATCTGGTCATGTCCGTCATAATACAAGATTCGGCAGAATGAAGGCTTGGGCAGGCTGGAAGCCCGCCCCACGAAGTTGGCTCGCCACGGAGTGGCGGCCTACATTGGGAGGCAAAAATGGACGAGAAACTGGTGCGGCAGGCGATTACGTTTGACGATGTGCTGCTGGAGCCGCGGTATAGCGACGTGGTGCCGGCGGAAGTGAATGTCTTTACGCACCTGACCCGGCGGATTCCGCTGAACATCCCGCTGCTCAGCTCGCCGATGGATACGGTCACCGAGCACCAGATGGCCATCGCCCTGGCCAAGGAAGGGGGCCTCGGGGTCATTCACAAGAACATGACCATTGACCAGCAGACGGAGGAAGTCAACAAGGTTAAGCGGTCCGCCAACGGCATCATCGTCGACCCGGTCACGCTTCGTCCCCACGAGCCGGTCGGCCGGGCCCAGGAATTGATGAGCCAGCAGAACGTCAGTGGCTTTCCGATCACGCTCGAAAACGGCAAGCTCGTCGGGATTCTCACGCGGCGAGACCTGCGGTTTCTGGAAAAGAGCGACCAGCCCATCAGCGAGGTCATGACCAAGGACAACCTGGTTACGGCCAAGGGGACTGTATCGCTTGCGGAAGCTGAGAAGATTTTGACGGCTAAGAAGGTGGAGAAACTTCTGCTGGTTGACGATACATATTGCCTAACCGGAATGATCACAATCCGCGACATCGACATGATGAAGCGGTTCCCCCATGCTTGCAAAGATAAGATGGGGCGTTTGCGGGTCGGGGCGGCGGTCGGCGTCAACGATCTCGAACGGGCGCAAAGCCTGATTGAGAAACAGGTTGACGTGCTCATCGTCGATTCGGCCCACGGGCACAGCGAAAACGTGATCGAAACGGTTAAGGCAATTAAGAAAAAATGGGATATTGACGTCGTCGCGGGAAACGTGGCAACCCGCGAAGGCTGCAGGGATTTGATTGCTGCCGGGGCCGACGCCGTGAAGGTCGGAATCGGTCCGGGTTCGATTTGCACAACCCGGGTGATCAGCGGCGTGGGCGTGCCGCAGATTACCGCCATTTACGAAGCGTCCCAAGCTGCCCGCGGCAGCGGCACCCCCATCATTGCCGATGGCGGCGTCCGCTACAGCGGCGACATCACCAAAGCTCTGGCCGCTGGGGCTCACTGCGTGATGATCGGCGGCTTGTTTGCCGGCCTGGCCGAAAGTCCGGGCAAGACCATTCTCTACCAGGGACGGACATTCAAGACCTATCGCGGGATGGGTTCCCTGGGAGCGATGGTGAAAGGTTCAAGCGAAAGATATCGCCAGTCCGGAAACGGGGGGGGAACCGGCAAGTTGGTGCCCGAAGGTGTCGAGGGTCGCGTTCCATTCAAAGGCGCACTCTCGGACTTCGTGTATCAGCTCGTTGGAGGTTTGCGGGCAGGCATGGGATATTGCGGCACCAAAACAGTCGAGGAATTGCGGACGGAAACGCGATTCATCCAAGTCTCCGCAGCGAGCGTGAGAGAAGGTCATCCCCATGACATTGCCATTACGCAGGAAGCACCCAACTACAGCCCCGAATTCCCGGAAGGGAAGGGAGGGGACTGACGTAGCCGCACGCCCGATCGTAGCCGCACGCGGCTCGCGTGCCGGCTTCTTTAGCGGACACGCGAGCCGCTTGTCGCTACGAGGCTTGTTCCGCGCCATCGCTGCCACCGGACTCGCCGCTGCTGTTTCTCTCACCTGCATGGGTGCTGAGCCCGATTATTTTTCCAGTAATGAGTCGGCGGAAGTACCGCAGGCCTCGGTTCTTCGCTGGAAAACCAGCCGCATCAGTCGCGGCAGCGAAGGGGCCTCGAATTTTCACTCACGCTCGACGACCATCATTGCCGCCAATCACGAAGAGCCGGCAGCAAGAGTCGTCCAGCACTCCACCGGACTTCGCCCCGCTTTCAAAGCGGCCGCCAAGGCCGGTAGTTGGAACAAATCAAAAGCCGGCTCGCCGTCGAACCTGCTCTCAGACGACGGGGCGATTCGCCTGGTCGCGCACGATCCTCGCACCGATCCCTTTGGCGATCGCGTTTCGCAGGCTGGCCGCGAACCCGCGCTGGCCCCGCCGGATGGAACTCGCAAAGCCGCACTCCAAGATCCGCCCGAAAAACCAGGCCCGTTGGAAGCCGCCGAGCCAATGCCCAAAGCGCCAGGCAGCTTGAAGCCCGTGGAGCCGGCGGAAAACCTTCCCTCGCCGAAGGAAAATGAGCCTCCCCAGGAGGAAAGCGAAAAACCGGGCGAAGCACCCGCGACCGACACCTATAACTTCCGCGACTGCTCCCAGGCCCAAGAGGGTTGTGCTCTGTTCATCGGTTCGCTGCGGGGAGTTCCCCTCAAGCAGATTTCGCTGAACATCATGCCCCACTACAAGCCGGACGCCAAGACTCCCGAGGAAGACGAGGAAGAACGGAAAGAGCAACTGAAAGCCTCCTCGTCTCGCGAGTGGCGCGACCGCGCCGGCAAAGTGCTGGCGAGCGGCCGGCTTATCGACTTCCGCAGTAGCAAGGTCATCGTCGGGGATGAGGCCGGCGAGGAAATCGCCAGGCTCAACGTCTACGACCTCAGCGACAATGACATGTGCTTTCTCACCGCCTGGTGGCGGCTGCCGGGGGAGTGCCAATCGCAGAACGCGGCGTATCTTCCGCCGACCCGCAACTGGGTTCCCTCCACCTATGCCTGGACCGCCTCGGCCCTCTGCCACAAGCCGCTCTATTTTGAGGAAGTGCAGCTCGAGCGTTACGGCCACACCGCCGGCCCGCTCAAGCAGCCGCTCATTTCGGGAGCCCACTTCTTCCTGAACATCGTGGCCCTGCCTTACAAGATGGGAATCAACCCGCCGCTGGAGTGCCAGTATCCGCTCGGCTACTACCGCCCCGGCGACTGCGCCCCCTGGCACATTCCCCCGGTGCCGCTCTCGCTGCGGGGCGCTGCCGCCGAAGTCGGCGTGTGGGTCGGCGGCATCTTCATCATTCCGTAAAACAATGTGGGGTAGGCTTCCAGCCTGCCCAAAATCAAGTTTCTCGTCGGGAGCGATTGGCAGAGCAGACGGCAGGGCCTTTACGGGCTCTGCCGTCTGCGTTTCTTGCCCCCTTATCCCCAGGGAATGGGCCAGGATGAGCGTCTCTTTCGCCATTCACGGTGGCAGCATAGCTGTGCTGGGCGGAAATTCTGGTTTGGCCGTGGGACCCATTGAGGCGGGGATATTCGAACCTGGTTCTGAATGGGGGATGGCGGTCGGACTTTCACGATCGGCGGCGACGGTGAGTCGCTTGACTTCTGCGGAACCGCATCATCGCGGAATGAATCACAAGTTGCGTCGAGATCCGCATTCAAAACGTGTTTGCAGATACGGAGTACGGACGAGGTGAATCAGCGCAAGTCCGCGAAAGGAGGTGGGTGAATCAAACGGCGTTTTTCGCGGCGGCGGGGGCGGGATTGGAATCTCATCCTGCGACAGTTTCATCCGTGGGGTCTGCCAGGTTGTTTGGCAGCCAGTTCAGGTTTAAGGTCATGAGTCGGAGAATCCTGGTTCTTGTTCGCGGGAGTTTGCCCATGACGATTTTACACCTCGCGCGTTGCGCAGTTGCTTTCATACTGGCTCTCCTGTGCGCCGAGTTGGTGTTACCGGCTCTGGCTCACGAAGGCCATCAACATCCCGACCCCCGCGCCTTCGGCGGCATCATGCCACAGCTTTCGCCGGATGGGGAAACTCTCGTGTTCTCTTACCAGGGTGCCATCTGGAAGATGCCTCGCATCGGCGGCGTGATGAAGCGGCTGACGAAAGAGCGAGGGCTCGATATCGAGCCGGCGTGGTCGCCGGATGGGAAGAAAGTGGCCTATATCAGCACGCAGAACTTTTACGCGGGGAATTTGCGCCTGGCGACTGCGGGCGGCGAGCCCATCAAGCTGCCCAAGGACATGACGGTCATGGACAAGCTCCACTTCGACGCCAAGGGGGAGAGAGTCCTGGGTCTCTTCCAGCCCCCTAGCGAAAAGCCGCGATTGGCGTGGTATGTCCTGGCGACCGGGGAACTTGTGCCGGCCATCGATGAGAAGACGTTTCCGGGGCACCCGCTCGGCGCTCCCGGCCTCGCCCGCCAGCGGCCGGCGCTTTCGCGCGACGGCAAGTGGCTCGCCGTCAACACCGTGGCCGACATGCCCGACGAGCAAGGAGGCAACAACGGACCTCAAAATGAATTGTGGAAGGTGCCTCTCCTAGGCGTGCATGGCGATAACCCCCCCAAGCCTCAGCTCATCGCCCGCTGGCCGGCGCGGATTCACGAGATGTGCTGGCGGGCCGACGACCAGGCGATCCTTGTCGTCACGGAGCGCGGCGGCGTTCACAACGACATCTGGGAAATTCCTCTGGAGAATGGAGAAGTCGCCGCGAGGAAGCTGACGTTCGGCCAGGCGGACGAGGACAGTCCCAGTTTTTCGGCCGACGGCAAGTGGCTGGCGTACAGCGAAAACCGCTTCGGCCCGACGATGCTAGTCGTGCGAGACCTGGAAAAACTGGACGAACAAATTGTCCGGCCCGGCAAGCTCGACTGGTCGGCGAACGATGGGGATGTGACTATCCAAATCACGGAAGGCCCACAGAATAAGCTCGTCCCAGCCAGAATTGTCATCCAAGAGGACGACGGCAAATTCGTGGCTCCGCGGGGCTCGCTCTACCGGATGCTCAATGGCGAGCTGCATTTCTACACCCACGGCGACATCCATCTCGAGCTTCCATCGAGCGTCTACACGCTCAAGGTCTTTCGCGGACCCGAGTACAAGCCGGAGATCACCAAGTTCTCCGTCACGACCGCGGAAGTGACCGGCGTCCACGTCAAGCTGGAGCGGTGGACGAACCAGCGGGCCGACGGCTGGGTCGGCGGCGAAAATCACATCCACGCCAACTACGGCTATGGGCAGTGGTACAACAACCCCGCCACGATGCTGGAGCAAATCAGCGGCGAGGATCTGACCATCGCCAACTTCATGGTCGCCAACTCCGACAGCGACGGGGTTTTTGACCGCGAATTCTTCCTGGGCCGGCCGGACCCGGTTTCGACTGATGCCAACGTCCTCTACTGGAATCAGGAATTTCGGGCCACGATCTGGGGGCATATGACGCTGCTCAATCTCAAGCAGCTCGTGACGCCGATTTTCACCGGCTTCAAGAACACCACGCATCCCTACGACTTTCCCACCAACGCCCACATCGCTGACCACACGCACGACCAGGGGGGGCACGTCAACTACACCCACCCGGCCCATTCCTTGCAGGATCCCTATGCCACTGCGTACTCTGCCAAGGAAATGCCCGTCGACGTGGCCCTCGGCAAGATCGATACGCTCGACGTCATGGGCTCCAACCATCAGGCGACCTACCCCGTCTGGTACCGGCTGCTCAACTGCGGCCTGAAGCTCCCCGCCTCCGCAGGCACCGACGTCTTCCTCAACAAGATCAATAGCCGCCTGCCAGGGACCGACCGGGTCTACGTCCACTGCGGCGAGACGTTCACCTACCAGTCGTGGATCGACAACTTGCGAGCGGGAAAATCGTTCGTCACCAACGGCCCCATGCTCCGCTTCACCGCCGGCGGGGTAGAAGCCGGAGCGACGCTCAAGTTCGACAAGCCCGGCAAGCTCCGCGTGCAGGGAGAGGTCACGTCACAATATCTGCTTGAGAAGCTGGAGGTCATCGTCAACGGCCAGCCCGTCCTCACGATCCCCGCCCAGGCGGAGAACCCGCGCACGATTACGCTCGACCAGGAAATCGACATCAAAACCAGCAGTTGGCTCGCCCTCCGCGCCCGCGGCCCGCGCGGCGAATACCAGGCGTCCAGCGAATCCTTCGCTCACACCAGCCCGATCTATGTCGAAGTCAAGGACCAGCCGCTCCGCTCCCCCGAAGACGCCAAATACTTCATCACCTGGATCGAGCGGCTCTACGCCGACGTTCGCAAACGCAACCGCATCCCCGCCGGCCAGCAAGCCGTCGTCGAGAAGCAGATTGCGGATGCTCTGGAGTTTTATAGGAAACAGGCGGAGTGAAAGGCAAATGACCAATGACCAAATCCCAATGACCAATATCGGCACCACTCCCATTGGTCATTGGTGCTTGGACATTGGTCATTGATTGCTGCCTACTCCCCCTTCAGCTTGGTAATCAAGAACTTCTGTACCGATCCGTACTTCTCATCCAGGTGTCCCGGATAGGTCTGCACGACTTCGAGGCCGAGGGGCTCGGTCCGTTCGATGAGCTTGATGCCGTAGATGGCGGAGTGGGTGGGGTCGGGGCCTTCCTGGCCGACGACGGGGGGCGTTTTCTGGTTAGGGTTTTCGATGAAGATCGGCGGGTCGTCCTTGCTGACGAGCTCGATGGGGGAGTATTCCTTGATCCAGGGCATGATCTTCTCGCGGTTTTCCAGAGCTGCGGCGAATTCCTCGGGCCGAGTGCCCCCCTTCTTCCAGAAGCCGAAGGCGTGGCCGGCGTAGTTGGCGTTGGGCATCCATTCGCGAAGCTCTTTGGGATCGAGCGAGGTTTGCGGACCGCTGACGGCTGCACAGGTCAGGCGGGTGGACTCGCGGGCGATGGGGTCGCTGCTCTTGGGATCGGCCAGGTCGTCATGAAACGCCAGCCAGAGCGAGGTGCAAGCTCCTGCGGAGCCGCCGGTCGCGCCGACCCGCGTCTTATCGAGATTCCATTCCTTGGCCTTGCTGCGGATGGTTTGCAGAGCCCGGGCCGCGTCGTGCAGAGGAGCCTTCACCGGAGGCTCAACCTTGTGCTCCATGGCCTGCGGAATAAACCTGTAATTGACGGACGCCACCGAGATGCCCGCATCGAGATAGGGCTTGATGGCGGCCGTGCCGTAGCCCGTTTTGTCCCCGCCCATCCAGCCGCCGCCGTGAATCAGTAGCACGACTGGCGTCGGCTTATCGGACTTGGCCTGCCAGAAGTCAAACTTTTGCCTCTCGGAGTCTTTGCCGTATTCATAGTTCGCCACGGTCGGCTCGGGACGAGCAGGAGGGGCTTTGGCGGCCGGCTGCTTGGCAGCTGCTTTCGGCTCGGCCTTGGCTTTGTCCTGGGCAAAGACGCAGGCCGGTGTTAGAAGAAGCAGGGAAGCGAACAACAGTCGTAAGGAACTCGGCATGGGAAAGGCTCCTGGAGAGGGCTGGGAACGGCCCTGGCATCTTCAAACATCCCCAAGGCAGAGTCAAGCTGCCAGCACGGCGCGCAGGCTATCTATTGCTGGAAGTGCTCCCACGCCCCCTTCCGAAAACAGGCGAGACCAGGATCAGAGATGGAAGTGGCGGACTCGAAGCGCACTTAGGCGGCTCAAAAAACTGTCTGTGGAGGGCTTGACAGTGCCAACCCGCTAGATACAATTGTATATGATTCTGGGATGGCGCTGCGCGCGGGCCACATCCCTGCGATAGTGGTCGATAGCGCTAATCTCCGCTTATAAGATGGGTCGGAATGTTTTCGGGAAATCCATGAATCAGAAACTGCAGAAGGCTGCCCGTTGTGAATCAACTTGCGACGATTCACATTGCTGTAGGTATCTGTAGAGACTTGAGTTGCGACAAACTGATTTTCCGTAAGTCAGCGCGTCACAGTAGCTTGTGAATCATGAATAAAACACCTCCGTAGGGGGGAAATCAACATTTGCAAAACCGCTTATAACCTGCGTTCTTGGAGCCCGACCTTTCGGGGGTAGAGCCGAGCGAACAAAATGAAGCCCCGCTTGTCCTAACCCCGCCCAAGCATTTATGACCCTGCCACTTGCCATTTCCCGCATTGATACCCGCCAAGGGGACGTCGAGCAGGCGCTGGCGGCCCTCCGCGCGAAGCTCAGCCCAGCGGGGAATGTAGTGAGCGAGGCGGGTCGGCGGCGGACGAAAGAGGTCTTTGGCGAGCCTCTCTCACCCCAACAAGTCGTCGAGCGGATTTGTGGCGATGTGCAAGAGCGAGGACTGGCGGCGGTTCTGGAGTATTCTCGCAAGCTTGACAAGGCGGAACTGACGGCGGAAACGATTCGCGTCTCCCCTGCCGAGCTCAAGGCCGCGCATGCCAAGGCCGAGCCGTCGTTTCTGGCGACAGTACGGCAGGTGCGCAGCAACGTGCTGGAATTCCAGCGGGCAATTCTCCATCAAGACGTCGAGGTGAATCGCCCCGGCGTAGTGCTGCGGCAACGCTATGTTCCGCTGGCACGTGTCGGCGTTTGCGTTCCCGGCGGGGCAGCGGCTTATCCTTCGACGGTGCTGATGACGGTGGTCCCGGCTCAGGCTGCGGGAGTGCGGGAAACTGCCGTGGTGTCCCCCCCCACGGCAAATGGAGCAAACAATCCTGACGTGCTGGCGACTTGCCACGAGCTGGGGGTGACGGAGGTCTATCGTGTCGGTGGAGCCCAGGGAGTAGCCGCTTTGGCGTATGGTGCAGGGCCAATTGCCCCGGTGGACAAGATTGTCGGGCCGGGGAATCTGTTCGTCGCGCTCGCGAAACGACACGTCTTTGGCCAAGTCGATATCGATTCGATTGCCGGGCCGAGCGAAGTGGTCGTGATTGCCGACGACACCTCTCTTCCAGAGTTTGTGGCGGCCGATATGCTGGCCCAGGCGGAACATGCCCCCGGAGCCAGCATTCTCGTCACCTGGAGCGAGCGACTGTTGGAAGCGACGATCGCTGAGTTGCAAAAGCAAGTTGCCCGGCTCTCGCGGAGTGAGTTGACGATTCAGAGCCTCAGAGATTTTGGCTGCTTGATCATGGTGCGGGACGAAAACGAAGCCTGTCGCATCACCGACTTGCTCGCGCCGGAGCACCTGCACATTGCCATCGACGATGCCGCCCGGCTGGCAGTGAAAATCCGCAATGCCGGGGCAACGTTTTTGGGAAATTACAGCCCGGTCGCCCTCGGCGATTACGCCGCCGGCCCATCGCACGTGTTGCCCACCGGCGGCACTGCCCGCTGGGCCAGCGGCCTGTCCGCCAATCACTTCCTGCGGAGCAACAGCGTGATCGCTTTTTCCGAGGGTGCATTACGTTCCATTGCACCGCACATCCAGCAACTTGCCGAAAAAGAAGGACTGACGGCCCATCGCGCAAGCGTCGATGTGAGACTCCTGACTCCTGACTCCTGACTCCTGACTCCTGACTCCTGACTCCTGACTCCTTTCCCTCATGTCCCCCTTCCGCCCCAATATCGTCGCGATGGACGGCTACACGCCCGGTGAGCAGCCGCAGGCGGGGAAATTCATCAAGCTGAATACGAATGAGAATCCGTATCCCCCTCCGCCGGGGATTCGCCGAGCGATTGAAGAAGTGCTGGATCGCGGCTTGCAGCGCTATCCCGATCCGATGGCGAACAGCTTTCGATTGCGGGCGGCCGAGGTTTTAGAACTGCCGGGTAAGGATTGGATTCTGGCGGGAAACGGCAGCGACGACATTCTGACAATTTGCACGCGGGCTTTTGTCGGCCCCGGCGAATTGCTGCGGCTGCCGTATCCGAGCTACATTCTGTATCGCTCGCTTGCTCAGCTTCAGGACGCTCGCTGGGAAGAGGTGAAGTTCAATGCCGACTGGTCACTGCCGGCGGCGTTTGGCAATCCGGCCGAAGGACTCAAGCTCGTCTTCCTTCCCAATCCCAACAGCCCGACCGGCACCATGATTTCGCGCGAGGCGATACTGGAATTCGCTGAGCGGCTCCCTTGCCCACTTCTTATCGACGAAGCGTATGTGGACTTTGCCGATTTCAACTGCATGGACCTGGTGGCCAAGAACGAGAAGATCATGGTCAGCCGCACCCTGAGCAAGTCGTACGGCCTGGCGGGACTCCGCTTCGGCTACATCGTCGCTCAGCCGCACTTCATTGAGCAGCTCATCAAGGTCAAGGACAGCTACAATTGCGATTCGCTTTCCATCGCCGCCGCCACGGCCGCCCTGGGGGACCAGGCGTGGCTGGCCGAGAACCGTGCGAATAGCATCGCCACTCGTAAACGGCTGACTGCGGGACTTTCGCAGCTCGGATTCTCGGTCATTCCATCCCAGTCCAACTTCGTCTGGTGTATCCATCCGCGACATCCCGCCAAGCCACTTTATGAGCAGCTCAAGCAGAACCGCATCCTCGTCCGCTACATGAACTATCCCGGCTGGAGCGACGGCTTGCGGATTAGCGTGGGGACCGACGAGCAGATTGAAGCCTTGCTGACTCTTCTCAAAACCATGGTGTAATATGTCTCGTACCGCCACAGTCACGCGCGACACTCGCGAAACCCAGATCCGCCTGGACCTTAACCTGGACGGCAGCGGCCAGGGGAGTTGGCAAACCGGAGTTGGTTTTCTCGACCACATGCTGGAGCTTTTCGCGCGGCATGGCGCGGTCGATTTGAAAGTCGAGGCGAAAGGAGATTTGCACGTTGACCAGCACCACACGGTGGAAGATGTCGGCATCTGTTTGGGCCAGGCGGTGAAACAGGCCCTCGGCAATAAGCAAGGGATTCGCCGCTATGGCCACTTCACACTGCCGATGGAAGAGACGCTGGCGACAACCGCCATCGATCTTTCCGGCAGGTATTACCTTGCCTTCCAAGCGGCATTCGACAGCCCAAAGATTGGCAATTTCGACACAGAGCTGGTCGAAGACTTCTGGCAAGCCTTCGCCGCCAACGCCCTCTGCAACCTGCACATCCTCATCCATTACGGCCGCAACAGCCATCACAAAAGCGAGGCGATTTTCAAATCCGCCGCCCGGGCCCTGCGGATGGCGGTGGAGAACGACCCGCGAATGACGGGCGTGCCCAGTACCAAGGGAACGCTTACGACGTAGTTTCTGACTGGAAGAAAGTCTCGGCAGGCCGTACGATTCAGGTATTCCACACTGGGAGTTTACCATGCAGATGTCATTGCGCCTTGTCCTGCTTCTGGCCGCGATTCTGTCTCCCTATCTGCTGGCCGTTCCAGGACGGTGCCAAGAAGAAGAGATTCCGGCAGCCGCCACCGGCAAAACGCTTCCCAAACCGCTTACGCACTACAAGGGGCGGGGCATCGCCCAAACGATGCACTACGAAGGAGCACCGTGGCTGATACGCGACAACCGCGAACAGGAAGAACGGTGCTCCCTCATGCTCGCCAACCTGGGGGTTAAGCGGGGAATGACTATCTGCGACATGGGGTGTGGCAACGGCTTTTATACGTTGCAGCTGGCCAAGATGGTCGGTGACGATGGCCATATCTACGGCGTCGACATTCAGCCCGAGATGCTCAAGCTGATGAATGACCGTGCGGATGATCAAGGAATCCGAAACTTCACCCCGGTGCTGGGCACGTTTATCGACCCCCGGCTCCCCAAGGGAAAATTCGACCTGATCCTCTGCGTCGATGTCTACCACGAATTCTCTTACCCGGAGCAGATGCTGGCCGCCATGCGGGAGGCTCTGGCACCAGGTGGACTGATGGTGCTGGTGGAGTATCGCACAGAGGATCCCAAGGTCCCCATCAAGCCCGAGCACAAAATGAGCAAGGCTCAGGTCATGAAAGAGCTTCGCCCCAATGGGTTCAAGCTCGTCAAGGAATTCGAGAAACTCCCCTGGCAGCACATGTTGTTCTTTGGACGCGACGAGGACTGGAAAAAGCCGGCCCCGTAAAGGCTTCCGCCAGTTGGACGCGAAGGAAGAGAGAGTGGGGCCTGACAAAATGGTGGTTTCTTCTGGTCCCCTTTCGGACAATCCGCTAGGATTACGAGCAGGGGAAAGTGCGAGCATTCGCAGCGGCGCAGAAAGCCCTGTCTCGCGAATCGCTTCGTGACAAATCATCAAACTGCAAGGAACGGAGGGACATCAATCATGTTGCGACCACGTTACAGGAGAGCAATGCTCTGGGTGTCGATGGGATTGCTCTTGGGGCTGGCCACTGGTTTGGCCGTGCATGTGGGTCTGGAGTCCCGCCACTCTGACGAATCGGGCTTTGGGCTGGAGGAACTGAAACTGCGGGCCACGGCCTCGCACGGCTCCAAGACTTTCGCCATGGCCACCGGCGCAGCCGATGAGAACGGCGAAGCAGTCCTGATGCTCGATTATTTGACCGGCGACCTGACTTGCTTCGTCCTCAATCCGCGATCGGCCAAGTTCAACGCCATGTTCCGCACCAACATCTGGAAGGAACTGCCGCCCGAAAAGGGGAAAGAGGCTTCGTATGTGATGTGCACGGGTAGTTGGAGCCCGCTCAAGGGTGGTGCGAATGGTGCCCGTCCAGCCGACTGCGTGGTTTACGTCGCCGATTGCAACACGGGATATTTCGTGGCCTATTCCTTCCCGTGGCAAGGGGGCGCGAACGCCAATGTGGGGCCGCCGCTCAATGGAGCGATGGTCACGCTCGATTTCGGCAAAGCCCGCGATTTGAAGCTCCGCCAATAACCATCCTCTCAAGGGTCCCGCATGGCCTGGCGATTGGAGAACTCGGTAATCCGCGGAGAGCTGTTTAACCTCCGTCCCAACAGCGTTCACGGTTGGCTGGAACTGCAAGGCGCGCCGACCCTCATCCATCTGGGGCTCACCGGAAATATGGAAGGTGAGCTAGCCGGCAAGCGCGTGCAGTTTGAGACCGACCTCGCGGACGACGAGGACGAAGAAGGGGACGAGCCCGGCGACAGCGTCCAAGAGTCGGAAAGTCGTGCTGCCAATCCGGACTTTCAAGCTCTGGAAGTCCAGCAAGTTGGCCCAGCAGGTACGATGCAGATTGTCCGCTCACCGGCCAGCAATGGCTCTCGCGTTGAATTCGTTCGCTTGACGCTGCAATGGTTCAGCCAGAATGGCGAGATGCGGATCGACCTCGAAAACCCCCGACTTGAGTTTGTGGTAGAGAACGAGGACGAGAAACAGTTCGCATCCGAGGGCGACGAAGACGACGATGGTGAATCGGTTTTCCTCAAGGACAACGAAGACGAATTCCCAGAGTTCCCCGACGATGCCGATGAGGACGATCCTTACGGCCTCTTCCCCCCACAGCTTGAAGAACAGCTTGAAGGGGAAAACAAAAGCTCGGAAATCGCGGCCATTGACGACAATTCTCTGTCCGACGGCAATTCCGATGGGATGAAAGGGCTGGATGACCCGGTGACGGAATTCCCCTTTGACGATCGCCCCAAACGAAGCTGGGACGAAGTCATCCCCGGTATCGACGAGCAGACAAAGCGGCTCTATGAATCGTGGGACGAGATTTTTGAGGGAAAAAAGGACGTACCTCTTTGCACCATTTTTGATCCGCCGCTGACCATCTACCCGGTGGACAAGCTCAATGACGCCGAGGTCGAATCGGCCTTCAAGGTCATCCTCCGTCGTCTGGCCATGCACAGCGTGGCACTGGACATGTGCGAGCACTTCACCTGTCGCGACGCCTATCGCCTGCTGGTCGAGGAAATCTTGCCGAAATACCCGGTCTATCCGGGTCTTCCCCTTACCGGCTATGTGCAGCACTATTCAACGTGGGAATACTGCCGCAAATGCGATGAAGAGTTTGAAGCCAAATGGCAGGCAGAGGAGAAGGAGCGCGAGGACCGCCAGGCCCGCGGCGAAGAAGAGGACGACAACCCTTTGGACGACCAGATCCCGTTCTAGTTCAGTCCTCGCGGCTGCCAGAATTCGATCAGCGTGGCGGACAGTTTGGTCACGGCCCCTTTCCAGGAATCGATTCTCAGCTCCAACTGGGCAATCGAGGCAGTGGAGAACGCCTGCGAATGGCCGGTGAGCTGCTCGAATAGCTCTTCGAGACTTGGGTTGTGGGCAATGAGCAGGACCGAGCTGAAGGAATCGGACGTTTCCGCCAGAATCTCCAGCATCCGGGCGGGCGGAATCATATACAGTTCGGACGTAATGCGAGTCTCTCCCCGAAAGCCCGCGGCAAAGGCCACGCTTTCAGCCGTCTTGCGCGCGCGGCGGGCCGAGGAGCAAAGGATAAAGTCGGGGACGAGCTGTTGGTCGCGAAGCAGCTCCCCGATGCGCGGCGATTCGCGCTTGCCCCGCTTGTTGAGTGGGCGGTCATGGTCGTCGAGCGATTCGTCCTTCCAACTGGACTTGGCGTGACGCATCAATAGCAGTGTCTTCATGGGCTGCCGTGTTTCTTCGCTGGTTTATCGGGATTCTTTTACGGGGGCGCGGTGCGGCTCGAAGACGGTCTGCTGAGATTGCTCGGCGGTCTTGAGCCGGCTGACGGCATCCCCATAAAGCAGCTCCTGGCTTCGGCGGCGCTTTTTTCGGGATTTGTCTCGTTTCCATGCGCCGCTCTCCTGCAATTCTCGGGCTTTCGCATTATCTTCGAAATACGTTTCCAAAATGCTGATGAGTCGCGAGCGGCTCGCAGGGTCTTCGATGGGAACGAGCAGCTCGATGCGGCGATCGATGTTGCGCGGCATCCAATCCGCACTGGAGATGAAGACCAGATCGTCGCCGCCGTGATGAAACCGCAGGATGCGGGCATGTTCCAGATAGCGGTCCAGTATGCTGACCACGCTGATGTTCTCGCTCAGCTCCTTGACGCCCGGGCGCAAGCAGCAGATTCCCCGTACGTTCAGCCGCACTCGTACGCCAGCCTGGCTGGCGGCATAGAGCGCGCCGATGACTTCCGGGTCCACCAGCGAGTTGATTTTGACGTCGATCGATGCTTTCTGCCCCTGCTGTTTGCGCTGAGTCTCGCCGTCGATAAGTTCCAGCAAGCGGCTCCGCAGGCCCGTGGGGGCCGCTTCGATCTTGCGGTACCGCTGCGGCTGGGAGTACCCGGTAATGGCATTGAAGAATGCGACGGCATCGGCTCCCAATTCCTCGTTGCTGGTCAGAAAACTAGCGTCGCTGTAAAGGCGGGCGGTGAGCTCGTTGTAGTTTCCGGTGCCGAAATGAACATACCGCTGAATGCCATGCGGCTCGCGGCGGACAATGATGCAGAGTTTGGCGTGGGTCTTCAGCCCCTTGATGCCGTAGATAACCTGCACGCCGGCTTCTTCCAGATCGCGAGCCCACTGGATATTTCGGGCTTCGTCGAAACGAGCCTTCAACTCCACAATGACCGTCACGTATTTACCGTTTTGAGCCGCCTTCGCCAGTGCCGCCACAATCGGACTGGCCCGACTGGTGCGGTAGAGAATCTGCTTGATGGCCAGCACGTCCGGATCGGTCGCCGCCTGATCGATCAACCGCAGGACCGGTTCGAAGCTCTGATAGGGGTGATAAAGAAACACATCCTGTCGGGCGAGAACGCCGAACATGCTGACGCCCGCCTCGACATCGGGAGATGGTTGTGGCGGCCAAGGCTCGTACTTGAGCGCATCGAAACCCGCCCGATCCGTTAGCGGCATGAAGACGGCCAGTTCCAGTGGACCCGGCACTTCGTAAATGTCTTGCTCCTCCACTTCCAGCGACTTCTGGAGAAAGGCCAACAGCTCCTTGGCGATCGACGATCCAACTTCCAGCCGCACGCAGTCGCCATGCTTCCGCGCGGAGAGAATGCCTTTCATCCCAACGAGCAAGTCGGGAGCCAGGTCGTCTCGCAAGGTGAAGTCGGCATTGCGAGTAATGCGGAAGGGAGTCTGCGAGACGACCTCTTCCCCAGGAAAAAAGCGATCCAGAAACAGGCCGATCACGTCTTCCATCAGAATGTAGGCATATCCGCGGTCCGAACCGACGGTGAGCAAGCGAGACAACGTGCGGCCCAGCGGAATGATCGCGAACCGCGGATCGGAGGAGTCGGCTGCCGGCTTGAGCTGAACGGCCACGCTCAGCGACAAGTTCGGCAAAAGTGGAAAGTTCTCCGGCGCGGCCACGGCCATGGGCGTAAGCGTCGAGAAGATTTCGTTCTCGAAGACTTGCTCCACCGCTTTCCGCTGCCGCTCGCTGAGCTCCTTGGCCGCGAGCCGCTTGATGCCGGCTTCGGCGAGCAACGGCTCAAGCTCCTTGGAAAAGCACAGATATTGCTCGGCAACCATTTGCCGTACACGGGCCGTGACCGCCGTAAGCTGCTCCTCCGGTGTCATCCCGGAAGGGTCGGGAGTCGTCATCTTTTGCTCGATAAGTACCCGCAGTCCGCCCACTCGGACCATGAAGAACTCGTCGAGGTTCGAGCCGGAGATGGCCAAAAACTTGAGCCGTTCCAAGCCGGGAATGGATTCGTCGCGGGCCTCGTCCAGGACTCGCTGGTTGAACTCCAGCCAGCTCAGCTCGCGATTGAAGAAGCGGGGGGTATCGGACATTTGTGGTTATTTCGCCATTCGTAAAAGCACCGGCATTCCATACGTCTCTTCAAACATCGAACTGTTCTGCTTGAGCGAGAGTTGTTCGAGTGAGAGGTCCTCGACCATCGGCACGGAAATGACGAGCCGTGAGTCTTCGCGCGAGCAAACCACTTCGTGGATCCGCTGACTACGGGATTCGTCCAGGGCAATCGCAATCCGCAGGATGGCGGCCATCTTCGAAACGGCGACGCGTTCGTCTCGCTCCAGCATGGCATACCCTTCGTGCGTCGGCTGGGGAGAGGCGCGGCGGTGATAGCGGGCGACGAGCGCTGCCAGCAGCAGGTCCTTTTTTCCGAGGCCAAACAGCTCGCTGTTGCGGATCAGGTACATGGAGTGTTTGTGGTAGCTGCGGTTGCTGACGAACAGTCCGACCTCGTGAAGCAGCGCGGCGATGTACAGCAGAACCTCGTTCCGCTGTGGCAATTGATGTTCGTCCTTGAGCTGCTGGAACAGCTTGGTGCAAAGTTCCGCCACGTGGACCGCGTGCTGCTCATCGAACCCAAAGCGGTTTCCCAGGTCGATTGCCGAGCGTACGATCTGGTGGGCAAATTCCTTCGACCAAGCCGCGCCGGCGGACATCTCGCTGAGCAGGCCGTCCCGCAGGTTGACGTTGGTGACCAGAATCTCGCTGCGATTGAGCTCCTTGGCCAGGAGTACATAAGCCAGCAGCGCGGGGCCAAGTGTTTCCGCCTCGGGAAAGCTGATGCGGTACTTCCGCACTAGCCGGTCTTCCGACAAGTTGAGCGTCTTGTTGGTGAAATCTTCAAGCTGTTTGACCGAAAGCCGGGCCAGGCTTTTGCCGTCCCAGTCCGGCTGAAGTTGCTTGAGCGCAAAACGGACGTCCCCACCCATGGCGATCATTTCCGTCGGCCCGTCCTGACTGACATGTTCCGCCACTTCCTCCACCGTGCGGTGAATGTGAGTCTCCATCAGATTTCGCACCTTCAAGGCCGGGGCGCGGAAAGCCTCCAAGGTCTCCCGCAAACGGAGCGATCCCAGCCGGTAGGTATGGGCGTAAACGACATCCCCTCCCTTCACCACGAGCAGCTCCGTGCTGCCGCCGCCGATCTCCGTCACCACCGCGCGGGCAGCGGCAAGAGCCGGATCCGAAGCCAGAAACGGCTGAATCCCCAGAAACGTAATCCGGCTGACTTCGGCTTCGTCGAGCGGCTCGACCTGAAAGCCGGTGGCGATATAAATTCGATCGACGAAGGCCAGACGATTGGCGGCTTCACGGACGGCGCTCGTCGCCACGCAGCGGATCTGGTCCGGCTGCTCAATCTGATATTCCTTGAGCATCCGGCGATAGCTCTTAAGCACCCGTACGCAGTCTTCAATCGTCCCCTTGGCAATACTGCCGCGGGTAAAAGTGTCCTTTCCCAGGTTCACCGCCTGCGAAAGGGCTTCGAGCGTGCGGACGCCGCCGCCACCCTGAATCTCCGCGATGGCCATGCGGATGCTGGAAGTGCCGATGTCGATGACCGCGGCGGGGCGGGCCGTGCGGGGCGGAGTCGATAATGGCGCCGATTCCAGCGGGGGTGACATGTTACTTCGCTGCACTCGCTAAGGATTGGCTTTTCTCGGCCCAAGCGGCTGCTCCGCGTACGACCGCTTCGTCGGCCAGCTTGGCGGCGACGACTTTGAACGACCGGGCGACCGGCGGAGCGGCCCGGTTGCGGGCGGCTTCTTCGACGTGTGTCACGATCAAGTCGGGCATGGCTTCGACCAGGCCGCCGCCGAGCACGACCACGTCAGGAGCGACCAGGTTGACAACGTCCCCCACCACGCTGCCTATCATGTGGGCCGCACGGATGACAATCTGTTCCACGACTTTGTCACCGTCATTAATCGCCTCTGCCAGCACGCTGCTCCGCATGGCAGCGACATCTGTCCCTGCCGCCTTGAACAAATTCGGAGCTTCACCCCGGTAGGCCGCAGCAGCAGCCGCAGTGGCAATGGCCAAACGGCTGGCTTCCGTTTCCAGGCAGCCGGTTCGACCGCAGCCGCAGATTTGCCCGCCAGGCGTGACTTGCATATGGCCGATTTCAAAACAGGACATCGTCTTGCCGCGAATGATCTGCCCTTCATACACACAGCCGCCCCCAATGCCGGTCCCTGGAAAAACACCGACCAGGCAGCGGGCATTTTTGCCTGCTCCGAAGCGGTACTCGCCGTACACGCCAGCATCGACGTCATTGAGGATGACTGTTGGCGCGCCGAACGCCTCCTCCAGAATCGACTTCACATGCACGTTCTTCCAACTCAAGTTGGCCGTGTCGAGAATAACGCCCCGGTCCAGGTCCACTGTCCCTGGACAACCAATTCCAATGCCGGCGATGTCGTCCTTGTCCAGCTTGGCTTCTTCCAGGGCGTCGCGGATGGTTTCGATAATCCGCTCCATCCCGGCCTTGGCCCCTTCCAATCCTTTTGTCTTACGGCGCTTGCGGCCCAGGGTGCGGAAATCCTCATTGAAGACGGCGGACATCATCTTGGTGCCGCCAAGGTCGAACCCAATCCAATGCTTTTTCCGGGGTGAAGTCATGCGGCGATTCTAGCACAATCGAGTATTGGCGGAACGACCTGAACGGGACGTGAAGATTGCGTGAAATTGGCTCCTTTCAGCAATCAAGGGAGGGGATAGATCGTCGGCACCACGGGGGCATCACTTGTATTTATGTAATCGCTGGGATGGCTAGCGACTCGCTCAACACATTGGATAAGCAAATCCAATGGCATGCCGAACGGTTCTTCTTCTGCGACTCCGATATTATCCCTGACTCCTCGCAGCAACTCCGCACTGCGACTCGCATGCCGGGCGACTCCTTCCGAATTGCCTTCTCGCGACTTGACACCGGCCGCTGCGAACTTGATTAGCCCCTTCAAATAGTCCGCAGCGTCTCCTTTTCGTCCGCAGGCATGCCAGACTTGCTCCCATGCTTCGTGTGATTCCCAGTAATAACCATTATTGAAAAGGATACTCCCCCAATTGTATTCTTCGTGCACGAGAGCATTCACGGTCGTCAGCGAATCGCAAGATTTAGGCTGTTGGCCAAAACTATGCCCAGCGGGGTCGCGTATGGGGTGCGGAAACTTACCAGGTACATAAGCGTAGGGGGGGAATTCGCGATCTGGCCATGGTTTGAAGTTAGGCATCACCTTGTTATACTCGCGCGGCGATTTTCTTGGAGACACAACATGACGGATAATCGGCGAATCGTTTTGACCGGTGCAGGCCGCGGCTTGGGGCTGGCGATGACCGAGGGCTTTATCGAGCGCGGTCATACGGTCATCGGCTGCGGGCGGAATGTCGAGACGATGCGAGTGCTGGCCGGGAGGTTTGGAGGGCCGCACAGGTTTGATGCCGTGGACGTGGCCAATGAAAAGCAGGTCAAGCAGTGGGCTGAAAGCGTTCTCAAGGATGGCGAACCGCCGGACTTGCTGCTCAACAATGCCGCCATCATCAATCGCAGCGAGCCGCTGTGGGACGTGCCGGTGGCGGACTTCTCGCGGGTCATCGACGTCAACATCAAAGGAGTCTTCCACGTCCTGCGGCACTTCGTGCCGGCGATGATCGACCGCCAGCAGGGCGTCATCGTCAACTTTAGTTCCGGCTGGGGAAGATCGACCTCGCCAAACGTCGCTCCCTATTGCGCGACGAAGTACGCCATCGAAGGGCTCACGCTCGCCCTCTCGGCGGAGTTGCCCCCCGGCATGGCCGCCATTCCGCTCAATCCCGGCATCATCAACACCGAGATGCTCGAAGTCGCCTTCGGCCCCGCTGCCGCGGAATATCCATCGCCGGACGAATGGGCCGAGACTGCCGTCCCGTTCCTCCTTGGCCTGCGACCCAAAGACAACGGCCGCTCGCTATCGGTGAGGTAGCGGTATAACGGGGTCGGGAGTCTTTGGCGTCAAAGATTTCTCCATTGGCAATAACTTTCAACGCCAAAGACTCCCGACCCCTTTGCGTTGCGCTCCTTGCACCTCACACCTTCTTCCACTCCCCACGCGCCTCGCGACTCAGCTCCTTGCTGGCTTCGGCATCCCCGACAAAATCTTCCTTTGACGCATCCCACTTCAGCTTCCGCCCCAGCCGATAGCCGATGTTCCCCAGGTGGCAGATGGTGGCGGAGCGGTGGCCGACTTCGGCGCGGCAGATGGTTTCCTTGCCGGTACGGATAGCGGCCAGCCAATTGGCGTGATGGTTGTTGGAATCAATCACCCGCCGCGAATTGTCTGCCAACGGCTCCTTGAGAATCGACTCCGGCTTGCTCGAAATTCCCCCACGGCTAACGACGATGATTCCGTCCGTCCCTTCAAAGACGCAGTCCCCCTTGAGGTCCCCTTCGAATTCGTCGTGAATCATTGTCGCGCCGTTGGCGTAGACATACTTCAGGCCGCGGCCGTCCTGCGGCTTCTCTGGCGGGATGATTTCCGCCGGGCCACTCCGGTCGGTTTCCATCGCCCACTGGGCAATGTCAAAGTGGTGGGCACCCATGTCGGCAATCGCGCCGCCGCCGTATTCCTGGTAACTCCGCCAGGCGGGGAAGTGGTCGTGAATTCCCTTGGGGCAGAGGACTTCGTTATATTCCCGTAGCGGCGCGGGGCCGCACCACATTTCCCAGTTCGTCCCCGCTGGGACTTCCTGCCCCGGCAGGTCGCACGGTTTGGCCGGCCCGCCAACGCCGATGCGAATCGTTTTGATTTTGCCGATCCGGCCGTTCCAGATGTATTCCACCGCTTTGCGAAAATGCCCGCCGAACTCGCTCCGCTGCTGGCTGCCGGTCTGGAAGACGACCTTGGCATTGGCGACTTCGTCCACAATCCGCCGCCCCTCCGCCACGTTGTTCGTGAGCGGTTTCTCGCAGTAGATGTGCTTCCCCGCTTGGGCCGCGAGGATACAGGGGATGGCGTGCCAGTGGTCCGGCGTGGCGATGACGACGCCGTCCAGTCCGCCGTGAGCCAAGAGCTCCCGGAAATCGCCATACGCCTTCACCCCTCGGAAACTGCCGCTCGCCTTCCGGTCGGCATACCTCTTCTCCACCCGCGCCACGGCATCGTCGAGCCGCTCCTTGACCACGTCGCTGACCGCCACGACCTCCACATCCTTGCGTCCCAAGAAACCATCGAGGTGCCCCCGCCCCATTTTCCCCACGCCAATGAACCCCAACGTCAGTCGTTCGCTTGCCGCGGCGCAAGCGGTGCTCCTGAGAAGGAGCGGCGACAGAGATGCGGCAGCGGCAGTTTTCAAAAATGTGCGGCGAGTGGTCATGGCAGGTTCCTTTCTTCCCCCTCTCCGCTTCGGAGAGGACCGGGGTAATGGTCTGGGATTTCAGAGGTCATCATACCTGCTTGCGCATCTCTGCGCCACCGGGTTCGTCGTTTCCTAACCGCAGAAGAGGACTTGGTTCGGCGCGGGTTTCCGACCCCGCCGCAAGGGCTGACCGCAGGTCTCCTCCTCGCCGTGAACGGGAAGCTGTTCAAAAGCTGTTGCTTGGCGAGCGGCTCCTTTTGACGGGGTCAATCGCGACCATTACTTTTAGAGACGAATGAACCGGAGCTGCTCGTCGATCACGGCGAGCAGTTTTTTTGTTACGACGCTGGCGCCAGACGGCACGGCGGCTGCCTGGGGCACCGCCGCGCAGTGGTGGTCTACAGTTCCAAGTGGGTTCGACTCCCACCGACGTCTCTGACCATCCAATTGCCGGTTCAGACTACATCCTCATTAGGTGACAACGTCCGAACCATTTCTTCGTTGGAGGGTCCTATCACGATTGCCTGACTGCCCGCTGGGGAGTCCATGACGGTCTTAAAGTAGCGACGCCGGGTGACCGGCTGGTGAACGGCGCCATTCGGGCAGAATCTTCGTCGGGAATCTTCTTAGGAGTCGACAGCATGTTTCAGCTTCACATTCAGTGTTTGGCGGGCCGGTAGCGCTAACCCAAGCGCCAGCGTTTTGCCGCACGTGCGCAGGACAATCCGCGCGCCTGCTGCAATGACTCCCATCCAGACACTTTTGCGATTTGAGGCTTTAACATGAAGACTTCTACCGAAATCGACGTTCCCACGATGGTCGCCGCAACCGTTGCCGGCGAGGACATCCACTGCGGCGACTACTTGGCGCTGCTCAACATAATCTGCGAAGTACCCTCGTACCTGTGGGACACATGCCAGACCTTGTTGCCGGCCCAGGAGGTCGTGCGGCTGCGACTCATTCCCAGCGATGCCGGCGTGCCGCTGAAGGTCTTTGCCGTTTGCCTGCCGTTCGTCTACGCCAAGGACACAAGTGGGGACGTAAAGACGCTCGATCTCCGCCGGCAACAAGTCGTCCGCCTGAATCTCGATTGCGCCAAAGAAGTGTGGGACGAATTGAAGAGAGCCAAGAAGAGGAATTGATACGAACCTGCGATTCCAATTCTCGTCTATTCTTCGTCGCTCGACCGCCGGAGTTCGGGGCGCGGTAATGGCACGAAGGTTAGGTGGTTCCAAATGACCTAAAAGATCGAATCGGACAGCACGCCTGTGCTGTCGGCGAAGGAGGAGGCTTCGATCTTCATGGAGCGCAGGATGCTGAGATAGGCGTTGGACATTGGCGTGTTCGCGTTGCGGACATGGACTCCGTGCTTGAGCCCCATGTTCGATCCACCGGCAATCAGTGTAGGCAGGTTGGTGGGATTGTGGGTCGTACTCGCGCCGCTGCCAAACAGGACGATGGTGTTATCGAGAACGCTCCCCCCCAGGTCCTTGTATTCCTGGAGCCGACCTAGGAAGTGGGCGACTTGCTCACTTAGGAATAAATCGTATTTGGCAAACTCCAGTTGGCCTTCCTTGTCCTCGGCATGAGACAAGTTGTGGTGCGTCCGCCCCAGACCCAGTTTCAGCGGAAAAGTATCGCTGATCCCCATGCCGTCCTCCCGATTGAGCATGAACGCGACGGAGCGCGTGATGTCGGCGTCGAAGGCGAGGGCGATCAGGTCGAACATGTTCCGGTAATAGTCCGCGGGCTTGTCGGTCTCCGAGGTGACCTCCAGGTCAAGCTGCGAAAAGTCCTGCTTCTTCAGCGGCACATCGATCCATTTTTCCGATGCGATCAGTCGCGACTCGACTTCGTTCAGCGAAGTCAGGTACTGATCCATCTTTTCCCGGTCCGATTGTCCCAACTGCTTATTGAGCGACCGTGTGCTTTCCAGCACGGCGTCGATCAGCCGGATGCGGCGTTGCAACTCTTCGCGCTGCTGGGCCAGGGAGGACCGGTCGCCGCGAAACAGCCGGTCGAAGACCCGCCGCGGATTGTTTTCCGCCGGGATCGGTTTCCCTTCCGAATTATAGGAGATGGTCCCAGTCCGCGAGAGGAACCCAACCCCCGCATCAATTGACAGCACGAGCGATGGCTGACGGCAATGCTGCTTGGTGTGCTGCGCCACGACTTGATCAAGGGCCACCGCGTTAAACGTCCCCGGCTTGGGATTGTGCAGGGGTGCGCCGGTCAGCCACATGTCGGAACAGAGGTGCGGGTCCGCTTTGGGGCCGTTCGGGTGATAAAGCCCGCTCAGGAAACTAAGCTTTTCTCGAAACGGGCGGAGCGGCTCGGTCGATCTGCCAAACTCGAATTCCTTCCCTTCCTTCACGGGAAACCAACTCCACTCGTCAATGCCGTGTTTCTTGTTCGGGAGCGACATTCCATTGGCTGTGTACAGAGCACAGAACCGCCTTGGCGTCTGCTCCGCGACTTCCTTGCCCATCGCTTCCAAAAGGGGGAGCGCCAGCGTCACGCCAGCCAGTCCCTTAAGCACGGCGCGGCGGTCGAGTTTCGTGGGAGAAGGCATTCGCGTTGATCCTATTTCTTCAAAAACAAATCGCTGTGAATGACGAAGCGGAGCATGTCTTGCAGGCGGTAATCGACTGCCCGTAATTTTACGCCTTCTTCCCGGAGAAACACAAGTTCGTTGTAGGTCAAGCTGCGACCGGCGGCATAGTTGGCGGAGTGTTTCAAGAAACTGAATGCCACCTGGTCGATTCTCTTCTCGGCCAGATAGGCCTTCAGGCCAGTGAGGTCAGCGACCTCGGTTCCATCGGGCAGGGTCGAGCGGGAATCCATCTCCGGATCGGGTTTGAACAGGCCTCCGGCGTCGAACTTTTGAAAGGGAATACCCCAGGGATCAATGCTGGCGTGACACTTCGCGCAGCCCTCTTGATTACGATGGCGTTCCAGCTTCTGCCGGAGCGTCAATTTGCTAACATCATCGTCCTTCAGTTGCGGAACGTTCGGGGGGGGATCGTCGGGGGGCTCCGCGATAATCTTGCGGGCCAGCCATGCGCCGCGCTTGGTAGGGTTCGCCTCGCGGCCATCGGACAAGCCGGCCAGGATGGCGGCTTGAGAAAGTATGCCTCCCAAGTTCTTGTTTTCGTGCTTGATCGGCACAAAATGCAATCCGCTTTCGGTGCGATCCGCCAGATTGTAGTAGTCGGCGACCACCTCGTTAGCCATGACGAAATCGGCCTGCACCAAGTTGCGCAGAGGCAGATTCTGCTCGATCAAGTGCCGCAGAGTTTGCACCGGCTCCTGGCGCAACTGCGTTTTCGCATCGCGTGTCAGTTTGGGATAGCGCCCGGCATCGACCAACACGACGTCGAATTTGTCGAGGCTCAGCCACTGAGAGGCGAACTCCTGCGTGAACTGTCCAAACCGCGGATCGCGGATCATCCGCTCGATCTCCGCGTCGAGTGATTCGTGCAACTTGTTCTTTGCGGCAAGTTCCCATAGCCGCTCGTCAGGAGCCGTGTTCCACAGGAAGTACGACAGCTTCGACGCCAACTCGTAAGGATCGAGATCTTCCGCTTGGGGGCCGGTGCTATTCTCGATCATGAACAGGAATTGCGGCGAAGTGAGTACGACCAAAAGTACGTCCTTGATGCTCTGCTCAAGCGTCCGCTTTTTCGCGATGGACGTTTGCCAGACGACGAGCAGCGCCTTCTCTTCCGCTGCGGTGACCGGCCTCCGGAATGCCCGCGACGCAAACGAGCGGATCATTTCGCTGGCGTAAGCCGCCGGTTCGTCGCGGTGAGGTGATTCGATGAAGATCTGGCGATGACTGGCCGGAGGCCAGGCGGTGAAGTAGGGCCCCTCGAACTCGATCGAACGGACCAATAGGCGGGGCATATCCCGGCCATCGGTATACTCGCTCCGGACGCCGATCTCGCGGATGCCCGCTAGATAGTTGACGTTGTCCCTTTCCACGTCCGGGCTGGGGAAGTCTCGAATGGCACCCTCGAACACGTAGTCGCGCAAATCGCCCGTCGATACGGTCTGAATGTCCCCGACCGGCGTAAGCGTGCTGCCGCAGTCGCGCCGCAGGCCAAGATGCACACCGAGCAATGGGGGACGTTTCTCGAAAGCCACAAAGCGTTTGGCGAATTCGCTGTCTTGAGCCACGCGGCTGAGGACAATTCTCTTGAGCCGGCGGCTGCTGTTTCCGTAGCGGGCAGATAGCTTAAGCTCCCCAGCCGGCAATCGAACGATGGCAAACGCGGCGGCATGCTCGGCGTCTTTCGCATCGCCCTGCTTTGATTCGAAGAGATGTCCAGTAAATTCGCGCTCTCCTAGCTGCAGAAAGAACAGGCCTTGCGGCTCACCGGGTGCACAGAAGACGTCGATTTGATACAAGCCTGCCTTGTCGATCGACAGCTTCGCATCAGCCGAGGCTGCCAAGTCGGCAGCCGTTGCAGTCTCTGCCGTTGCTTCCCGGATTTTCTCACCTGGATTGAGCAGCAGAGCATCGTCGTAGCGCGCGGCTTTGACTGTTACTCGAAAATTGCCTTCCTGCGGCAGCTCGCGCAAAGAGATTTTGAAGTTCGCCATCGGCCCATAGGTGTTCGATTGGCCAAAGATTTCGGGGCTGGGTATTGCGGGCCTCAGCAAGAGTCCCGCGGGAATCACCTGCTGAGCTTGCCCCTTGGGATATCCCGGTGTACCGCGGACACACGCGAAAACACTGTGGTAAATGCTGTCGAATCTCTTCCAGCCGCGAACCGTATCATTGCCGGCGTAGCCTTCGATGAAGTCATAGGCCGTCCGCATGCGGAACGGCGTGTATTCAAAGGGCTTTTTGGGCTTCAACTCCTGCACCACGAAATCGGCGTTACTCAGTAATTCGTTCAGAGCCCCGAGAACCAATGTGTCGGGGCATGGCTCGGGGTTGATCTTGGAGCCCAACTCCAGACGAAAGTTCTGGATGACGGGACGACTGGTTTCATCAACGATGGCCGCATCGAGCGCCTTTTCGGCGATGTCAAAATACGCCTCAATTTGCAGCGGCGACAGCGTCAGGGACTGCTCGTGATTGGTAAAGCCGTCTTTCGACAGGCCATCCGGGGGCAACACGTCGGCAAAGTCCTCCTGTAAACCCAGCAAATCCCGGAGCGTATTCCGATACTGGGGGACGGTCAGGCGGCGAACAGCTCCGTTTCGCGGCGTCGGCCGGGAGCGGGCCGCAAGCAGGGCCCGCCCAATCCAGTCCGTCAGCGCTTTGCGTTCCTCAGCTGTGGGCTGGGGCTCATCCTCCGGCGGCATCGCTTCAGCCGATACCTGCTTGAGAATGCCGTTCCACAAAGCCAGATGCCGGTCTTCGGCCGCCCCAGTCAGATGATCGACGCGAATACCCGATTTCATGGTGTCCGCATTGTGACAGCGGAGGCAATACTTCTTCAAAAGCGGCTGCGCTTGTTTCGGAAAATCCGTTTCCTCGGCTGATTTGGCATGTTCCTGAACAGCCGGAGCTTCGGGAACTGCCTGGCCCTTGGCAGTTCCGCCAGTTAGGTGTATGGCGGTCAAAACCGCCACGGCCAGCCCTTGGAGAAGCGACCTCTGGACCATTTCTCGACGGGTCATGGTGCGGACGTCGCCAGTCTGACTGCAACAGGGAGGCAGGATTGGAAGGAGGGGCCGATGAACGGGTCTCCTCCGTATTCGCATCGTATCTGAATCAATCATCGTTGGCAGGAAGGGACACCGCAATACCGCGTTCTCGATCCGATCATTTGCTTCGGCTCGGAAGTGGATTCGACAGAACGAGACAAAATGATTGTGGTATAGTTTGGACACGACTGGGATTGCCCTGCGACCACCTCTCTACCTGGAGCAACCTGCCAATGACCAGAATTCGGTTACTGACTCTTGTGATTGTGATGGCCGCCGCCGCGGGGTCTTTGGTCGCGCAAGATAAGCACAAAATGACGAAAGCCGACGTCGAACGCCAGGTTGAAGAACTCTCCAACTGGGGGCGTTGGGGCAAGGACGATCAGCTCGGAGCCCTTAATCTGATCACACCGGAAAAGCGGATTCAGGCAGCGCAACTGGTAAAAAGGGGGATCTCAGTCTCGCTCGCCCGCGATGTGGAAAAGGAGGCCGCCCCCGATAATGCCTCCCCGTTCCAACATGAGATGGTCCTGTTCGGACGCGGAACCACGGGTCCGTGGGCCTCCGACAAGTTCAGTGTGGACTATCACGGCTTCGCGCATACGCATATGGATTCCTTGTGTCACTTGTTCTACAAGGGAAAAAACTACAACGGCTTCTCACGGGAAAGGGTAGGACCCAAAGGGGCCGAAGTCCTGTCGATCCGCAATGTAAAACAGGGGATCTTCACGCGCGGCATTCTATTTGATATTCCTAAGCTCCGTGGTGTCCGGTTTCTGAAGCCGGGAGAAGCCATCTATCCCGAAGACTTGGATGCCTGGGAAAAGCAGGCCAAAGTCAAGGTCACCAGTGGCGACGTCGTTTTCATCAATACCGGACGCTGGGTGCGGCGCGACATGACAGGCGCGTGGAACGTCGACAAGGAGGGAGCCGCCGGGCTGCACGCTTCGTGTGCCAAATGGCTCAAGGATCGCGACATTGCTATGCTCGGCAGCGATGGGGCCAGCGATGTCATCCCTTCAGGCATTGACGGCATCGACTTCCCAGTTCATCTGCTGACGCTGCACGCCATGGGGGTCCATATTTTTGATTGCTGCGACCTGCAGGAGCTCAGCCAGACCGCGGACAAATTGCAACGATGGGAGTTTCTTCTGACCGCATCCCCTCTGGCCGTACCTGGAGGCACGGGATCGCCGCTGAATCCGATTGCGACGTTTTAGATTCTAGATAACGAACGCGGCGTCAAAAAGTTCCCGAATGGTTACGCAGGTTCGACTCTCTGAACTTCTTTTGGAGCCGGACCGTGTAAGTTTCTCGCCAAATACCATTGGCTAGTTGGTCAAGGGAGACTCAATTCAGCTCTGGTCCCTCGCAAGTCCATTTCATACTCGATGTCTTCAATGGGAGGACGACTGAAATGCCAATGAATGCCGTGGATACTGGCCGCGCCAATCCGGCCTAGAACGATCTCTGGCAACAATGGCGTCAGTGAATGTGCCGTGTAGACGTTGACGGTACTGACCAACGGCCAATCCCCGCCAAGTCCGCGAAGTCGGCTTTCCATCAGGTCCATGACGAATCTGGCCTTGATCGCCAGGCCTGTGCGGGATGTGTCACTCAGGGCTACAATCCCCTCGCGAGCTAAGATCCCTTCCGGTAATTCGCCAGCCCCGGCTACGACAAACGTCGGTGGCAAATCGACAGCACAAGGCTGTGTAAAAGAGAATCCGTAAAGAACCGATTCATCCGGCGGATTGACGACGGGAGCCACGTTTGTCCTCGCGATGGGGTTGATGCCTTTCACAAGCAAACCCCAACTCTTCAAGATATCGGCGTACTCGGAATTAAAAGCTGCAAATCCTCGAAAGCTGTAGGGCTGCGGCGAGCGGAGCGATATGCCGCACAGCGCGACTTTGGGTCGCCCCGTCGATTTCAGAAAGTCGGCAATGTTTTCGAAGCCCTGGCGATAAGGCTGCGGCTTCTGGAACGTGACGTAGACGATTTCATAACCGGGACTGGAGACGACTCCGCAGGAATAGGGCGCGCTGCCTGGGAGAAATCGGTAGTTGCCATAGGGATGATCGGTGAGCACTTCTTTTTCCTGTGGGGAGAAATAGTCAGTGTATCACGGTGTAATGATGCTTAGAATTGCAAACACTGGAACACCTGGATTCAGCTAAGAGAAACCTATGAACGATCAAAGCCTACTGAATCGTCGCGAATGGCTGGGCACGTCAGCTGCCGCATTCTCGCTAGCCGCATGCGGCATTCCAAATCTGGCCAGCGGTTCTCCGCCAAAGCGCCCTCGCGTTGCGGCGGTAATTACTGAATTCACGTACCGCAGCCATGCCCATGTCATTTTGGAGAATCTTCTGGAGCCGTACTATTTTAACGGCCAATTGACCGATCCCGGCATGGACGTCGTCAGCCTGTATGTCGATCAGTTTCCCAGCGGCGAAATGGCTCGCACCACGGCAAAACAATATGGATTCGAGATTTTTCCCACGATTGCGGAAGCACTTCAGCTCGGCGGGAAATCACTGGCGGTAGACGGCGTCTTGTCGATTGGGGAACACGGCAACTATCCCATGAACGATCGCGGGCAACGGATGTATCCGCGAAAGCGCTTTTTCGATGAAATTGTCGCCGTTTTTCGTAAAAGTGGACGCGTGGTGCCGCTGTTTAATGACAAACACTTGTCGTATCGATGGGACTGGGCCAACGAGATGATGAAGGTCGCGCGAGAATTGAAAATTCCCTTCATGGCAGGGAGTTCCGTTCCCTTGGCCCAGCGTCGTCCGCCGCTGGAATTGCCTGAACAGGCGGTGATCGAAGAAGCGGTCTCAATCCATAGCGGAGGCATCGAGTCATACGACTTTCACGCTTTGGAAGTGCTGCAATCATTGGTCGAAGCACGTCGCGGCGGCGAGACGGGAGTCAGCGAGGTTCAACTGCTCGAAGGGGATGCTGTCTGGCAGGCAGCTGAGCAGGGACGTTGGACCTATTCTCTGGCCGAAGGGGCGATGCGAGCTGGGGCGGGCAGGGACGTGGGAAAGCTGCAAGACTTTGTGGAATTAGTGGACGGCAAGCAGCCTCCGGTCCACGCCATTCTGGTCAAGTATCGCGATGGATTGCGAGCCACGGTGCTGCGGATCGGGAACAGTGCCACCCGCTGGAACTTCGCCTGCCGGCTGGCGGGAAAACCGGAGCCACTGGCCACCAGCTTCTACGTCGGCCCGTGGGAGAATCGCAATCTCTTCAAGGCGCTATCGCATGCGATACAAACTCATATTCGCGAGCAGCAAGCTCCGTATCCGGTCGAGCGCACGCACCTGGTCACCGGTGTGCTCGCTGCCGCGATGGATTCGCGGTTTGAGAAGTACAAACTACTGGCGACTCCCCACCTGGAGATCGCCTACAAGCCGCAAGACTATCGCGCAATGCGCGAGATGGGTAAGTCCTGGAAAGTCATCACCGAGGATCAGCCTCAGCCAAAAGGAATCAATCCCGGTGGCCCGAGACCGAAAGAGTAGTGGAACGGTTGGTGGTTTTCACTTGGGGGCCACGGCTGGCAGCTTCCAGCGGACCACTTCCAGGTGAGTTTTGTCGTCGTCTCCGCGGAAGGAATACGAAGTAACCAGAGTGCCATCTTGAAGCTGCACGGTCGGACCGAATCCGCCTCCCTGGGACTTGCCGAGGGGCGTACGGTCATCGAGGATCAGCCGGTCGTGAGCAAAATCAAACATGAATCCATCGTCGGACTCGTTACCGACCAGGGCACGGACCCCGAGGGGCGGATGCAAGTCGCGAACCGTAAACGTCAGCAGGAGCCGTTTGTCCTGCAGCCGCAGCAGCGACATATACATCTCGCCATAGTCGCCAAAATCACGGCTGCGGTCGAACGACTTTCCGCCATCCGCGGACGAGTAGAGGATGAAGTGGTCGGCCTGGTCGTTCCCCGCCTTAATGGGCCGGTCTTTGATGGGCATTTCGTTACTGTCGACCCGAACCAGAGCCCAAATCTTGCCGGAACGGGCCTGCCAGAGCCAGGTTTCTCCGCCAAAGAATCCATACTGACTTTTGAAGTCCTGTGGCGAGCACTTCTGCGCTTTGTCCCAGGTCAGGCCGCCATCGGTGGATCGCCAGACTAGATATGGTCCGCCTCCCCCATCGTAGTCCACTCCCAGTAACAACGAACCGTCCGTCAGTTCCAATACATTGCGAGCGGTATGGTTGCTGGCCTTCGGCTTGAGCTGTTCAGATTCGACTCGTGTGGAATTCCAGGTGCGGCCTCCGTCCATCGAACGGTGCAAGAACCCGGTTGTGTAGCCCCACTTGTTGCGGACATCATCGGCGAGCAGATGCCCGGTGATAAAAATGGTGCCGTTCTTCAGCACCGTCAAATAAGGTTCGCGGCCGAGCAAATCAAGCGATTGCGGATCGGACCAGGTCCTGCCGCCATCCGCGGAGCGAAACAGTAACGTCTGCTCCAGAACTTTGCCACCGCCCCGCTGATACTGATGAAACGCCGTTAGCAGCAGTTCGCCACTCGGTAGCTGCGCGATGCACGGCTTGTAGTCATCCGCGGCTCCCAGGGGAATCCGCTCGCAGGCGAGTTTGTCCGGGGGCATCGCTTTGGGATTGGCGATGGAAATGTCCTGCCGTGCCAGGCGAAACGAGTCCATCACAATTGATTGATCGACCTTGCCGTAGGCATCGTCGCCACCGATGTGTCCGAAAACATAGATCGTTCCGTCCTTCGCCTGCACGGAGCGAGGATAGTACGCAGTTCCGGGAACGTCGACCTTGTGCCAGTTCTGGCCAGCATCGCTTGTCCAGTGAATTCCACTGGTCGCGAGGTGCAGGATAGGCCCCTCGCGCGTCGCGAGCAGTTCTGGCTGGCCACTGTGCGGCAGCACCGAGGGGCCCGCCTGCTGGGCGAGCCACGATTCGTCCTTCTTCTTGAGAATATTCTGCCAGCGTTTGGTGTCGTCCGCCCGTCTGAAAATGCACAGCAAATCGCCACTCGCGAGTTCCGCGACGTCAAACTCCTCCGTCCAACCGCCACGCTGCGAGGCGGGGATCGCTGCCACGGGGCCTTTCCAGGTGCGGCCGCTGTCGGACGAGACAAGCAGCGCAGGCTCCACTGCCTTGCTGAACTCGGGCCGCGTTTGGCTGCCAGCGGGAGCCTGCGTCACACCTGCCAGTAAGACGATTCGGCCGTCGCCCAACACACGAATTCTTCGGGGCCAGGTCGAATACTTGGCACTGTCCAGCGGAAGCTCGGCTTTGCCCCACGTCTTGGTGCCGTCCAGGGAGCGCTGCACAAACCCTGTTTGCGGCAGATCCTTGTCGTAGGGCAGATAAAAGCCGAAAACGCCACGGAGGATGGTGCCATCGCCCAGTGCGACTTGCGCCTCGTTGGTAACTCCATTCATGCAGGACTTGAACGCGTCAGCACTGGCGGGCTGCCAGGTCTTTCCGCTATCGGTCGAGCGAATGTAAACATTGCAAAGGTCAAGTCCCGTCATGTCATAGCCGGGATGGCCCGCGGGAGGCCAAGCCAGACGCTGTTGAATCTCCTTGGGGGCCTGCGGTCGCCCCTCAGTCGGCCCCGTCGCCTGTGTGAAGCTGATCATCAGGCTGCCATCCGGCATCGTGCAGGCACCGACCCAACTGGTAAAGCCCGGCTTTTGTGGCGAATGATAGATCGTCTGCCGCCGATGGTCAGTGACTGAAAACTCGTCAGCATTGGCGGGCGCGACGAGCTCGTGCAGGACAAGTGCGGCAAGCAATACCGGCAGCGGCGAGAGGGACCATTGAGTCATCCCTGTCATAATAACTCCTGAATGGGACGACCGCTGCCAACGACGCTGACAGGCATGCAGAATTCACTCCGGGAACTAAAACGGCGGTACGGGCCGCAAAGCGCCTGGGCAAACATACGTTTGACTGGAAAGTAAGACTCCGGAGCGCCCTACACGCCTTCCCGCCAACAGGCCGGTAATAAGGGCCACACTTCGCACCCTCCAACATCATGCCGTCTGGGACTCAGGTGTGAAATAAGAAGTCCATTCGGATAGAATCTATTATCACATTTGATCCTGTTTCGACCTGGAGTAACGCATGCGAATGTCACGCTTCTTTTCAACTGGCATTGCTCTTCTCTCATGCTTGACGGTGATCGTCGTTTCCGAGGTGCTGGCCCAGAATCCAGAGCCTCAGCGGCCGACGCTGCCCAAGGGTATTGTCGCCGAATACGACGTGAAGTATGTGCCCAACGGCGATGTGGCGCAATCTCTTGATATCTATGTTCCGGAGCCTCCGGCCGAGAAGTCGCTGCCGCTGCTCATCTGGATTCATGGAGGAGGCTGGAGCGGCGGCAGCAAGACGCAGATCCCCTATTTGAATCAACTGACGCGCGGATACGTCGTTGCCAGCGTCGAATACCGATTCAGCCAAAAGGCAACGTTTCCCGCACAGATTCAGGATTGCCAGGCAGCGATACGCTGGCTGCGAGCCAGCGCCAAAAAATATAGCATCGATCCCGACCGCATCGGCGTTGGTGGAGCGTCGGCCGGCGGCCACCTTGCGGCTCTCGTCGGGACAAGCGGCGGCCAGAAAGTGTTCCCGATGATCGGCGGCAACGAAGACCAGTCGGATCGCGTCCAGGCAGTTTGCGATATTTTCGGTCCGACAAACTTTTGGACGGTGGTTACTCAGGCGGAAGATGACAAGAACGTCAAGAACATCTTCAAATGGAACAACGGCGATCCCTATTCCAATCTGATTGGCGCCAAGCTCGGCGAAGACAAGGAAAAGTGCGATGCCGTCAGCCCCGTGCGCTATGTCAGCAAGGACGACCCACCGGTCCTCATCCTGCATGGCGACCGCGACACGCTGGTCCCCTATGCCCAGAGCGTAGAACTGAACGACCTGCTGGCCAAGCAGGGGGTCGACGTCACGCTCCAGCGGCTGCCCGGAGCCGGACACGGTGGCCCATCCTTCCAGCTTCCGGCCGTGGCCCAATTGACGAATTCCTTCTTCGACAAGCACCTCAAAGGGATCGACGCGAAGATCGAACCGCTCCCCGAAAGCAAGGTCACGGTTGAGGCTCCGTCCAACCAAAGGTCGAAATGAGAGAGGCTGGTATTCCAACCTCCTTTATCCGCCAATACACGCCGGTGATGACGCGGACATGGCGGCTGGCAGGACTCGTTGGCATCAACCCTATGTCTTTTCAGCCGCGCCTGGGTTAGCTTTCGCTCTAGAAAATGTGCCAACAGTCGTGCCGAACAAATTGCGCGTTGCTGCGTAGCATCGCGCCAGTTTTGCGCTTCGAAGCCCGGCGCAAGTTCGCCGTAACTGGCACCCCGTCGCGCGCTTGCGCAACGTTGGCTCAAGACTGCCAACGACTTACGAAAGCGGAGGGCACGAGATTCGAACTCGCAACCGGTTGCCCGGCACCACATTTCCAGTGTGGCCGCTAGCCATTCGCTTACCCTCCGGGGCACGAGGACTCTATGATAGTGGGACACGGCAATCGCCGAAAGGGTTCTGGGGAGGTGACGAATGACGATTTGAGAATTGCGATCGACGCTTGATTGCCAGAGTGAGAACGTCCACAATCAGAGCCTGCCGACTCAGCCCAGAAGACGGTGTTTTGCCTGAACTGGGGCAAGTCATGGGGAGCAAGTTATGGCAACCGCAGCGCAAGGCATCAAGTCGGCGGAAGAGCGGCAGTGGTATATTGTTGAGCGGTGGCAGGAGTATGAAGGAGAGGGCCGTACCAATCTGCTCCGGATCCTGGCGATCGGCGTCTTTTACCTCGTGGAACTGGCCCAATATCACTGGTTTCCGCCGGCCCTCGTGGACGCAGCTGAGTTAGCCACCTACCACCAGAAAGTCACAGCGCTGGCCGTGGCCTGGACGATGGTTTCTCTGGCAGTGCTGCTCTGCCTGCGAATGCGAGTGTTTCCGGCGATCTTGAAATACGCTTCGACGGGCTGCGATCTGTTGCTCTTAACCGCATTGGCTTCCGTCGACCATGGTGCGAAGAGTCCCGCACCGGACGGTCCCGCCAGCCCGCTGGTCCTGGCATACTTTTTGATCCTGGCACTTGCCTCGCTGCGGGTGAGCATCGGGCTGGTCTGGTTCGCGACCTTGGGTTCAATGGCTGGATACCTGGCGCTCGTGGGGCTCGCGGACAAAACGTGGTTCGACCAGGACCACGCTGTCCCCACGGTCACGCAATTGATCACCATTCTGAGCCTGGCCCTAACAGGAGTTGTGCTGGGGCAGGTGATCCGCCGAGTCAAAGGACTGGCGGGAGAATACGCCGCAAGAATGGCGAAGACGGGCGCGTGACAGGCACGTCACTTTTTTTGGGTGGCACGCCCACGGCTTTGCGTGGGCGTGTAGGGCGGAATCCACGCCCATTCAAGGCGGTCCTGGCGCGCTGGGATGCCACCCAGGAAAAGTGACTTGCCGGCTGACGAAGGGATGGCCGGAAGTTATTTCGGGCCAAATCCTTGCTGTGGTATCATGCCTGTTTGGGAGCGGAACAACCCGAGACAAAAGGACGATCGCATGTGGAAGCTGGAAGGGACTGACGCCCGCTGGGAAATTAACGGGACCGCGAACCGCGTGGATGCTGCTCATCCCGAGCAGGGGTTTCTTTCTTCCGCCAGCAACGGCCGCTTCATGCAGCTTCTGCCGACGGAGTTGGCTGGGGCAAGATCCCTCAAGCTGTCCGAGGTCTATGCGCGCGGAAACGATTTGATTGCCCTGTACGAACCGCTCGCCCAGAACCAGGTCCAGCCGTCCATTTATTGGCGGGCCCGCTGGGACGAAGGGCGGCAAGCGGTGGGTGTGGAGATGATTGTCTCGATGCAAACCAGCTTGCTGGACAGCAACCCGGAGACCATTGTGGCAACAGGTATGCCCACGGGGGATGTTTGGGGGCCCGCTGCCACACAAGGTATCTCTCCACAGCGGCTGGAATACACGCAGTTTCCACTCGCGCTCTCCGCGTCTGACGGCTCTCATCGTCCCAGCCTGGTGATCTATCAGCCTCGCGATACACCGTTCGCCTACGTGGAGATGGTCCATCCGGGCGACTTTGTGGCAACCCAGGTGGAGCTCAATAAGTGGGGGGAGTCCTGGGCCACCACGCGGCTCTTCAGCGAGCGGCTGGAAAAGGGGGTGATTCGCCGGGCCCGCATCGTCGGCTGGCACCTACCGCGCAAGTCCGACGTTTTCGGCTCCGCCGCGGAACTCTTCGCTCAATTCGCCGCCGAGCCGTTGCCGCTGACTGCTTAATGCACGTCTGGCACCCGACAAACGAGCTCCTCCCCCTCGACTCCCTCCCCCTTGCCGGTACAATTCAATGCTCGGCCGACAAAGGCCGATAGTAATCTTCCCACATGACGCGGGG
>SXOA01000182.1 GCA_005778405.1 Planctomycetaceae bacterium | reverse complement strand
GTTTCCGTGCAGGCCCAGGTCCTCAATCTGCTCAAGCGACTGCAAGAGAAGCGGGGCCTGACCTACATCTTCATCAGCCACGACCTCTCCGTCGTGAAATTCATGTCCGACATGATGGCCGTGATGGCGCCGATTGACGGCGGAGGCAAAATCGTGGAGTTCGGTCCCAGCGAAAACATTTACGCCCATCCTAAAGAGGACTACACCCGCCGCCTCATCGACGCGACGCCCAAGGACAGCATCGAGGGCATCAAGCGGCGGCAGAAGCATCGGGAAGAAGCCCTGGCCAAGAGAGTGGGGTAGGCTTCCAGCCTGCCCAGTATTGTCCTTTTCATTTTACCGGGCAGGCCGGAAGCCTACCCCACTTCCATCGCCTCGATCTCATCCAGCATCTCCTGGGCGTCATCGGTCATGCGGCTGATGCGGGAGAGCCAGTCGGATTCGCCATCGGTCTCGGCGCGGCTATCGCCAAACAGCGCGACCAGGCTGCGGCCAATGGACTCGTTGAGGTCGGCATTCGGACTGACGGCAGTCAAGTGCGAGAGGAGCGAACCACGGAAGGAAGAGAACAGCAGCTCTCGCGCGAGGTGCTGCTCGTCGAACGTGCCGCCGGAGCGGAGGTCATCGGCGAAATCGGCGGCCCGGTTGGGTTCGAAGGCGAAGTCGTGCACACTGATCGCCGGCACCATGTGGGCCAGCAGCAAATCGGTCCAGCGTTCGATCCGGCGGCGGAGATCGTTGAGCTGCTTGGCCGCGGTAACGCCCTGCCGCTCCCCGGTCAGCAAGAGCTGCAGCACCTTGCTGCGAACTTCCAAATGGGCAATGAAGACGCTGCGGGCCACAGATTCAAACTCGGCTTGTTCACGGCGGGCATCGTACGCTGCCGAAGCTGCGGCAACCAGGCGAGTAACGAGCTCGCCGGCCAAGATTTCTTGAAACAAGGGCTGAAAGTTTCTCCAGGCATCGAGGGACGAATTCTCCCCCCGCAAAATCAACTCTCCTTGCCGGCGAATCGCACGGATCCAGCGGTCGGCCCGGCACCTGGCTGCCGACCAGTACGTCTGAATGCTTCGTCCCTTAGGGTCATGCGCGGGATGTGCTCCGGCAGACGAGGTGGAAACCGCGATGCGGGCGGCTAACTCGACAAGATCGCGGATGTGCATGCGGTTGCCGAGCCAGAGTAGAGGTAAGTGTAAGAAAGAGCGGCGACGCCCCAGAACCCGAGGGGACTGAGGCTCTGGGGCGGTCCGCGGCAGGTGACGAGTATCTCCAAGCATCTCTCGTGCCGCGCTAGCTGCAGCACTTCGGACAACGTCCGCTTCGTGCAGCGTTTGAGGGTTATGCCGTCGTTGCTGCCCCCGCACGTCAGGCGACGGCAATCAGACCGTCGCTATGATGCCGCCGCGCATCAAATCGTGGGTAACGAACTGCTACCTTTTCGCCACGACCCGCCTCTGCCTACCTAGCCGCCATACCCCGGCACACGCGTAGAATGGAAAGCTACCTATGAAACAGCGGCTGGCCATCATTGTGAATCCGCAAGGCGGTTCCCGCCGGGGAGCCACCATTCTGGAGCAAGTGCGGCCAATCTTTACCGCGGCAGGTACGGACCTTGAGCCGCATTTCACCACTCATCGCGGGAATGCCACCGAGTTGGCCCAATCACTCGATCTGAAGGAGTTCGCCGGGCTCTGCTCCATCGGCGGAGACGGAACCAACCAGGAAGTGGTCTGCGGCCTGATGAAGCGGGCTCATCCGGCGGAAGTTCCCCTGGGAATTATTCCGGGCGGGACAGGGAATTCGCTGGCTCAGCATTTGGACTGCCTGGACCCGGTTGCCGCGGCCAAAAGAATCGTCCAGGGAAACACAATCCCCCTCGATGTCGCCAGCGTGACTTCCCCAGCCGGAATCGACCATTCCATCAACATCGTCGGTTGGGGGGCGGCTGTGGATATCAACCGCACGGCGGAGCGCCTGCGGTGGCTCGGCCCCGTGCGCTATTCGCTGGCTGCGCTTTGGGAAATCCTCCGGGCCCGCCGCCGGCCACTGCGACTAACGCTCGATGGAGAAACCAGCGACGACAACTTCCACATGGTCCTGGCCTGCAACACCCGCTTCACCGGCAGCGGAATGCAGCTCGCTCCGAGGGCCAAACTCGATGACCGCCTGCTCGATGTCATCCTCGTCCGCCGCGCCACTCGCCGGCAAATGCTGCAGCTCTTCAGCCGCGTCTTTGACGGCTCGCACGTGGACTTGCCCTTCGTGGAATACCGCCAGGTCGCCGCGCTGGAACTCATCTCCCCCGGCTGCGAACCGCTCAACATCGACGGCGAGCTGAAACGGAACCTGCCCATCCGCGTGGAGATGGTGCCGGCGGCACTGCGCTTATTTGGGTGAGGATCACTCGCGCCGCATGGCCATCGAATACAGCACCACCAGCGCCCCCGTCGCCAGCAAGCTCCACGGAGCCCACTCCGGTGGCTGCATTTCCCTGGGAGGCTTTGCCGGAGCCGCGTTGTAGGCGCCGGGCTGAGTGGCTGCCGGTTTCGCTTCGGCGGCCAGGACAAACCGATCCACCACCAGGCATTCCGCCCCATAAATGCAGGTGGAAATTCCCATCGCCAGAAAAAAGGCTCTCAGCATGACACTCTCCGCAGCACGGCAAGTTGCGGCAGTCCTTCGCCCCACGCGCAGCCCGGTGGAATATGGCGCTGCGCTCCCTCATCGGGTTTATCGACAGGCCTCTCACGCCAAATCGCGTCCGTTTGGCGGCCTGCGCTTGCGACGAGCGAACGGGGCCCGTTATGATAGGCACTATCGGTCCAGCTTCTCTTTCGCGGTCTTGTTCTCATTCCGTTCGGACTGGGCATGGTGGTTTCTCGAGAGTCGGTCGTCCTTTACCTTCCGCCAGCGGTTCCGCGCCGCCAGGCGCTCCTGGGCATTTCCGCATTTGCCGCCGGAACCGCGCTCCCCTTATTTTCATCCAGTCTCACACTCTCCGCGAATGCCAAGGATGCACCATCGCCCGAAGAGCGATTGCAAAAACTCTACGGCCTGGTTCGTCTCTCCGGGAGCGTTTGGGGTTTGTCACTTGAAGCGGATTTGAAGGAGAAGCTCGCACAATTGCCAGTGCTGCGCGAGAGTGTCGTCACGGCGGAGAAGGACTTGGAGGAACGGGCGGCGGCGAATCGGCGGGCCTGGATCGAAGCAGCTCCAGCTCTGGAGACCCTCCGGCAAACTCTCGGCCGCCTGTCACCAACGGACCCTCAGCGAGTCGCAATCACCCAGCAGCTAACCTCGCTCGAAGCGACCGTTGCCGAGCCAGCGCGCCTTTCGCTCCGGGGCGAAGTTCGCGCCCGCCTCGTCGCCTTCAGCCGCGACCGCTCGCTGTTGCAACTGGCCCTCCTTTGGATACGTGCCCAGGTCCCAAAACTGGGCGAGGAATATGCCCGGCTGGAAAGGCTACCCGATGTGGCGATGGCGCTGAAACAAATGGGAAAGCAAAAGCTCGGACCGCTGAGAAACTATGAAGCGGACGTGAGGCGGCTGGCCGAATACGACAAGCTGGTCTTCACCGATTGGCTCCCCGCCTATCAACAGGCGGGGCAGACCCGCTTTTCCGCCATCCTCAATGAGCAAGCCCCAGTCACGTTCACCTGGAGCGAAGAGAGCGACGGCAAACTGCTTCTGCCGGCCAGTGTTTTGGAACCCTGCGGCCTGAGCATCCCTGAAAACGGGCCGCGACAAACCATCCAACTCGGCAACCGCACACTGACTGTCCGCCAGCTCACCATTCCTTCCCTGCGCCTCGGTCGCCACGTCGCCAAAGACCTCACCGCCTGGGTTCTGCCACCGGAAGGGGAAGACCTCGGCCCCCGCCTGCCACGGAATGTGCTGACGAGCCTCCGCATCAACATCGAGCTCGACCGCCTGCGGCTGACGGTGACGGCTTGATGCAAGAGTGAACCCGCGAACTTTGGGACACTCCCTCGCTGGCGCTTCGGGTTAGTGATTAAACCAAGCCACCAAGACTCGTCATCCCAATCGGCTCGCGAGATGCAAACGGCTCGCCGTAGGCAGTGCCGATGCATTTGCCCCAGTAGGCGGCTTCGTCCTGGAGTTGGCCCAAAAAGGTCGGAGGAGAGGTCGGTTTCCCTTCGACAAACTGGCTGTGGTAGCAAGAGATGGCAGCCAGTTTTCGGTCCCAGTACGGGCTGATGTCCAGGATGAATGCCGGCTGGTGGGCTTGCCTCAAGTGAACGCAGTAGTAGTTGAAGATCCGCCGCGGGTGCCACGGCTCGCCGGGGATGTCGCTCTTGGTCAGCTTGGACCAGAACCGGGCATCCTCGACCAGCTTCGTCGCGGCGACGTGGTCGGGATGAGCATCGATCCAGTACGGCGCAAAGAGCCACTTAGGCTGGACCCGCCGAAAGACTGCCGCCAGCTTGTGCCGGGCTTCCAGCGTCGGCTCCAGGCTCCGATTGGGAAGCCCCAGGTTCTCCCGCCAGTCCAGGCCAAGTATCTCCGTCGCCGCTGCCGTTTCCTGCGCCCGCCTTTGCAGCGTCCCATGCGGCGTCGGCTCCCCGCTCGTCAGGTCCAGCACACCGACCTTTCGCCCCTCTTCCTTGAACTTCAAAATGGCCCCCGCCATGCCGAGCTCGGCGTCGTCTGGGTGGGGAGCGATGACCAGGATGTCGAGGGAAAGGGCTGGAGATTCCATAGGGTTCATTCTACACAGTGGCATCAGGTAGAATGAGGCAAGTCCCATTCCCAAGGCAACCCCCATGAAGTACAGCCTGCGGAGAATAATGCTGGTGGTATTCTACTTCCGCGACCTGCTCTGGCTGGCCGTTGTCGTGGCGCTGCTTTGTTGGTGGGGGACAGATCGTTGGGTTTCGGAGTACACGCATCAAATGTTTATGAGAATGAGAGATGGGGAGATAAAACACAAGGATGAGGAAATAAAAGAACTCAAGGAAATGCTTAAGAAGCAAGCACCGGCCCAAAACCCGCCTAAGAAATAGAATTCTGGATTTCAAACTGACCCAGTACCAACGCTCCCAACAGGTCTACTCGGTTTCGCGACACTCTCCAGTTCCTTATAGTAATGCTTTCCCTTTCGCACACTGGTCCCGAACTTTAATAAGGAGGATGCCGTGCGCGGTTTCTCTTTGCTCGCTATTGCGTCGCTTATGCTCGTTCTCAATACAGCTCTTCCCGCTGCGGGTGCCGACCCCAAGAAAATCACCTCGGTCGAAGGGATCACCGAGTACAGCCTCGACAACGGACTGCGAGTGCTGATTTTTCCCGATGATTCGCGCCCCAAGGTGACCGTGAGCATGACGGTGTTCGTCGGCTCGCGGCATGAAGGTTATGGCGAAACGGGAATGGCCCATTTGCTCGAGCACATGGTCTTCAAAGGGACGCCGAAAAACCCGCTCATCCCCAAGGCGCTGCAGGACCACGGGGCCCAGTTCAACGGGACGACCAATTCCGACCGGACCAATTACTTTGAGACGCTGACGGCGACGGATGAGAACCTGGAATTCGCCATCGCCCTGGAAGCGGACCGACTGGTGAACAGCCGCGTGCTGCGGGAGGATTTGTTTTCGGAAATGACGGTGGTCCGCAACGAGTTTGAGCGGGGGGAGAACTCGCCCGACAGCGTGTTGGGGAAACGAATCGTGGCGGCTGCCTATGAATGGCACAACTACGGCAAGACCACGATCGGCAACCGGAGCGACATCGAGCGGGTGCCGATTGACAATTTGCAGGCGTTCTATCGCAAGCACTATCAGCCGGATAACGCGATGGTTGTAGTCGCGGGGAAGCTCGACGAGAAGAAAACGCTGGCCCTCATTCAAAAACATTTTGGCGCGATTCCCAAACCGGACCGCAAGCTCGACGCGACCTATACCGAAGAGCCGGAGCAGGATGGCGAGCGGCTGGTGACGCTGCGCCGCGTTGGCGACGTGGCGCTGGTTGGCATTGCCTGGCACATTCCCGCCGGCCCGCACCCGGATTTTCCGCCGCTGCAAGTGCTGGCGAACATTTTGGACAACGAGCCGTCGGGCAAGGCGTACAAGGAATTGGTGCAGACCAAAAAGGCGAGCTCCGTGTCCACGTTCGCCCGCGGCCAGCACGACCCCGGCCTCTTCTTTGCCGATGCGGAGGTGCCCAAGGACCAGCCGCTCGATGAAGTCAAGGACAAGCTGATCTCCATCGTGGAGGAAGTCGGCGAGAGAGGGGTCACCGACGAAGAGGTCAATCGCTCGAAGGGGCAGATTTTGAAAATGCGGGAAATGGCGGCGACGAACACGCAGCAGCTCGCCATTCAACTCAGCGAATGGGCCGCCCAGGGAGACTGGCGGCTTTATTTCCTCAATCGGGATGCCCTGGAGAAGGTGACCGCGGAGCAGGTGAAGTCGGCGGCGGCGAAGTATTTCAAACGGGCCAACCGGACGGTCGGGCTCTATATTCCGACCGCTCAGCCGGAACGGGTGCCGGTGCCGAGCACGCCGGACGTGCAACAGCTTGTCAAGGATTACAAGGGACGGGCCGCGGTGTCGGCTGGCGAGGCATTTGACTTCAATCCCAAGGCCATTGAAGCCCGCGTGCAGCGGACGGAGCTGGTGCCCGGTGCGAAAATCGCCCTGCTGCCGAAGAAGACTCGCGGCGAAGAAGTCTATCTGACGGTCACGCTCCATTACGGCAATGACCAGAACCTGAAGGGACTCGACACGGCTGCCGGGTTCCTCGCTCCGATGATGCTCAAGGGGACGAAGCACCTTTCGCAGCAGGAAATGAAGGACGAGCTCGACCGGTTAAAGGCGACCCTTTCGCCCGGCATGGGAGGAGGCCGCGGCGGGCCGGCGAGTGGGCTCGGTTCGATTTCCTTCACGGTTCATACCAAGCGGGAAAGCCTCCCCGCGGTCCTCGGCATACTGCGGCAAGTCCTCCGCGAACCGCTGCTGCCGGCGGGTGAGTTTGAAGTGATGCGGCGGGAACGGCTGGCATCCTTGGAAGCGAGCCGCACCGAGCCGCAGACGCTGGCTAACCGGGCGCTGGTCCGCACGCTGGCTCCCTATCCGGCTGACGACGTCCGCTACAACGCGACGATTGACGAGCAGATTGAGCGGATGCAGAACGTCAAGCACGAGCAATTGCAGACCCTCTATCGCGACTTCCTCGGCGTTGCCACGGCGGAGATTTCGCTGGTCGGCGATTTCGACAAGGAACCCTGCCTGGCCCTACTGAAAGAGACCTTCGCCGGCTGGAAACCCAAACAGCCGTTCGAGCGGATCGCCCGGCCGGTTGTGGAATTGGTGGAAGGGACGAAGCATGAAATCAACACACCGGACAAGGCCAACGCGGTCTATTCGGCGGGGATGCTCCTTCCCATTTCCGATGAACATCCCGATTATCCGGCTCTGGTGCTGGGTAATTTCATTCTCGGTGCCGGCTCGCTCTCTTCGCGTCTCGGCGACCGGGTGCGGCAGAAGGAAGGGCTTTCTTATGGCGTCGGCTCCTCGTTCGTCGCCGCCCCGCAGGACGACCGGGCCAATCTGATGCTTGGCGCCAGCTGCCAGCCGCAAAACGTCGGCAAGCTGGAAACGGTGATGAAGGAAGAACTCGACCGGCTGCTGGCCAAGGGAGTGACGGCGGTCGAAGTCGAAAACGCCAAGAAGGGGCTGCTGCAACAACAGCAAGTAAGCCGCTCCAGCGACCAGGCCCTCGCCTCGATGCTCAGCAGCCAGCTCTTCGAAGGGCGCACCATGGCCCGCGAAGATGAGCTGGAAAAGAAAATCGCCGCCCTCACCCCCGAAGCCGTCTCCGCCGCCCTGAAAAAGCACATCGATCCCAAGCGGCTGGTGATTGTGACGGCGGGGGATAGGAAGACGGGAGGGAAATAAATGGAAGTTGGAGTTGGAGTTGCCGGTGAAATCAAGCGTTAAGCAAGGCCATATCGGTGAGTATTGACTTGTTCTTTGAAACGATGGAACGACTGACTCCGCAACTCCGCGCAGGGGAACTTGCGGACTGCGAGTCGGCTGCGGTCAATGCCTTGCTCGCGCTGCCTGCCTCGCCATTCCACATCGCCGCGGACCTTACCATCACCAACGACCCAGCGGACATCGCCCGCCATTTCGACCGTTTCTTTCGCGCTGAATCGGCGACATTCGACGTCAAGGCCGTTTATACCGAGATGAATGGATTCGACATCAATCCAGATCGATGGTACTGCGATTTATTCGCGTACGCTGCTGACGGCGGAGTAGATGACTTCGACTGGCTCTCCGATTGGCAGTCAGCACACCTCGAGGACTATACAATTAACGGACTGGAGTCCCTCCAAGCCATTTACGCCAGCACGGCCTTCCGAGACCCAACCAACCGAGACGCCAGCTACATGAGTAGCTTGGTAGTTGTCACCAAGTTCCAACGATTCATGCAGCGGGCTTCGACTGCGATGATCGACATTCGCGCGCCCCTCTACGTTACGGCCCACGACTTCGACTACATTGCACGGATTGTTCGTTGAAATGGGGACGTAGGGGTCGGGAGCTACGCCGCTACCAACACGGGCATGCTCGGCGTCTGCTCGGTGGGGCTGCTGTTGAACATCAGATGGTTCATGGCGTCGTCCCACTGGGAGAGCCAGAACTGGCGCTCGGGGAGAACGCCAGGCAGATATTCGTCGCTGAGGACGAGATGAGCTTCCGGCGCAGCGAGCAGCGAGTCCGCGGATCTGTCCAAGGCGACGAGAATGTTACACTGGGCTCGGCCGGTGAACGTGCCGGGACCGGGGGTGAAGAGAACTTCCACTTCAGCCGGTCCGTCCGCTACGAAGCGAGGCCGAAATGCCCCAAAGACCTGCCGCAGCACGTTGCTGGAAGGAAGTGGCCCGGCGGCAGCGAACGAAAGATCATGCCAGCTTCGCTTCACCAAGCCGTCGCAGCACTTGATGAGGTGAAATCCGCGGCGCAGATAGTTGTAGTTGTCGCCGCCGGTGCGGCCCACGGGCGCGGAGGGGTCTTTGGGATGCCACAGGTGGTAGCAGGTCGTCCACCACAGGATGGTCCGTAGTTGCAGCCCAGCGCGGCGGAGCCGGAAGCCGAAATCATCGTCCTCCGCCCCCCAGCCGACGTAACTCTGGTCGAACCCGTTAACCCGCACATAGTCCCGCTTCCAGAGGGCGACATTGTTGGCGATCAGGCGCGGACGATCGGGATGATTGTGGAGATTGTAAAAGGTGCTCTTGGCGGCCCGCAGTTTGATGCGGGACCGTTCGCAGATCGATGCCAGGCGAGCCAGGCGGCCGTGGCTGGCGAATTCTTCCGAAACGCTGGCGGACGGGCCCCGCTCCAGCCGAATGCTGTCGCCGACACGGACGACTCCCGGCAGTCGCTTGTTGAGCTGAATCCGCACGTGGTCCCGTGGCAGCAGGCAGTCGCCGTCGAGCAGCAGCACGTATTCCCCCCGGCTGGCGGCGACTCCTTCGTTCCGCGCCCGCCCTGGGCAAAAGCCGCCATGAGGATGCGTGGTGAAGTGGACTGGGAAATGGACCGATTTTTTGAACTGCTGGACAACCTGAGGCGTTTCGTCTGTTGAGCCGTCATCCGCCACGACAACCTCGAACTGGCCATCGGCTCCCTGTTGTCCGGCAATGGAAGCCAGCACCCGCCGCAGATTCGCGGGGCGCTGGTAGGTGGTGACGATGATGGAGATTTGAGGAGAGGGCATGGTTTGCCGCTATGCTGCTTTCCTGCGCCGCAGTGGCTTGAACACTTCGCGGACCTGTTTCTCATAACTTTTGAGCTGGCGGCGAATCGGCGTGACGTGGAACTTCCACCACTTCCGCAAGTAGTCTTCCGGCACGGCGGGCTTCCAATCGCGCCACGCGGTTTGCTTCAAATACTTGCGGAAGTCGCGCGTGCTGGGGTGCTCGCAAAAGTAGTGCCACGGCTTCGTGGGAGAACAGAAGTGGACGATCCACGGGTCGTCCCGCAGCTGCGCAAAGGTCTCACGGCTGAGGGGGCTCTGCTGCCAGCTCGGATAAACGTGGATGTGGGCGTTCTGGTTCCAGCGGGGGTCGATTTCCTTCCAGCGGCCGGCGAGGACAACGTTGAGGGCGTATTGATCCCACCACAGCACGTGCTCGCGGTGGTCCCGCAGTACGCCGAGCATTTTTTCCGCCAGGTTCTCGCGCCGCCACATGTCCAAATCCACGACGAGCACGCCGCCGTTGAAGTATTTGCCATCCTCGGCGATGCCGAGTTGGCGGTAGTTGGCAATCGGCGTCTGAGCCGCCAGGTGATTCTTGCAGCGCTCGAAATTGAAGAGGGAAACCGCGGCATTGATGCACGGCGCGGCGATGTCCTGCGTGGCCAGACAAGGGGAGCCCGCCTGGTCGATGTCCCACATTTCCCCCAGGTCCTTCATCACTGTCAAATCGGCATCCAGATAGATTGCCCGCCGCACATGAGCCGGCAGAACATACGGCATCAAAAGCCGCAAATAGGTAACGATGTTGACGTGCTCGCTGACCATCAGCCCCTGCACCAGCGACATGTCCGGCTTCACGAACTGTACGCTCAGCCGCGGATCGTTCCACGACTCCAGCAGCTTTCGCTTGTTCGTTTCGTCGATGCCGCCATCCAATACATAAAGCTGCATCTGGCGGTCGGCCGCAAGATTGGCAAGCGCCGAGCGGATCGTCACAGCCAGCGGCATCGCATAGCCGTTGTCGGTGGCGCTGACGACGATCACAGCTTCTCTTTTTGGCGACAAGATTTGCATATTCGTCTCCGCGCGAAAAAGTCTCTCCCCGGCTAGGAATAGTCCGGCCCCACCTGGATGGGAAAGATTTGCGGGCGACGGCGATAGACATCGTAATGCGAGTACAGAAACGTGGGCCAGCGCTGGTCCTGCGAAAGCTCCATGTCGAGATTGCGCTCCGCGGTCTTTTCCGCAATGAAGAAGATTTCCGGTCCATAGTAGGACCTTGGCTTGGCGAGCAATTTCACCCGATGCGCCGTCTGCAGCAATTCATCCTCTCGGGGGGTAATCAAATGGGAATGCGTGGTTACAACGCACTTGCCGAAGCCGCAGCATTCCGCCAATCGCAACAGGTCGTCCACGGTCCATTCCCGATTGTGACGCTGGTAAATTGCCGACGGCTTAATGGCGTTCTCCGTGGCCCCGGACAAGCCAAAGAAAATGCCCGCCGCTCGCGAGACTCCCGCCGCATTAGGCGTGGTAATGACCAGCTTGCCGCCAGGACGAAGAACGCGATTGAATTCCAGAATTGGCCAAACAGGATCCACGATCAGATGCTCAATGGTATCGCAGTACAGGACGCATCCCTGGCTCGCGTCGGGGAGGGGAAGACGCCCCTTTTCACATTCAAATGGATGACAAGGGATTGTCTGCCCTTCGATCTCGACGTGCCTGGCATTTAATTCGGCAATCGAATAGGGAAACATGGACGGCAATAGCCGCTTCAGCAGGGGATAAAGGATCCCGTTGCCGGAAGCGACGTCCAGTGTGGGTCCGGCCAGCATTTCCTGGCAGCTAACAAGGCTATGGACAATGCGGTAAAGCCGGGGAACGTTGGCCGTCAAATAAGCTTGCAGGCCAACATTGGCGCGCTGAAAGAACTCACCCCCCAGAAGTAATGTTCGAAACTCGTCCTCTCCCAGACCGATGAATTGATGCTTGAGATACTGCGTCTCGCTGGCAAAGTCGAGATTGTCGCAGTCGGAGCGGGAAAATGTGCGAGCCAGCTTCACAACGGGCCGGCATATTTCACGCCAACACTTCACGGCGACCCGTCGAGCGCCGCCTATGTTCTGCGGCAATGGTTTATCTGTTTGAGACATCGGACGTGCTTCCTATGCTGCTGGGCGTTCTGGCGGAAATTCGGGTGGCTGGTGGCATACAGAATGGGAGCGGCACAGAGCGATTTGTCGGCCCTCGCGTAGCTGCGCCGCTGGAAGCGCTCCACATCATTCCGCTTTGCAGCGAAACCGGCAGTTGCGCCGGCGGCTCCGCGGGCTTGCGGCACGAATTGAGCAGGCTCCACCACGCAGCCCGCACCAAATAGTCCAACCGCTTGGGCCGCAGCTTCCAAGCTTTTATGAGCAGGGCCGGAATCTTGCGCAAATCGCGGGAGGGATCGCGACTGTCCCCCTGTTTGTGGAAACGAGCCGCGCGGGCGAAAGTCCGGGAAATCCGGTTACGGCAAGTGCTTTCGCGCGTTCCAGCCACGCCGATGTATCTTTCCGCGACGCGAGCGACCGATTCTTGTACGGCGCACTTGTTCTTCGTGGCGGCCTCCGCCCGGTTCTGGCGATAAAGGCAATGGCAGCCGCGGACATAGCCAAACTTCTTCCCTTCTCCCAGGCACCGCAGCCAGTAGTCGAGATCCTCGCAGAGGCGGAGATTCGTCGCCCACAGGCCGACATCCGCGATGACCGACCGCCGCATGACCGTAGCCGACGGCGTGATCGTGTTGCGCGTGAACAGGGCGTGCGGAAAGTCCTGGAGCTCCTGGTAGTCCGGTCCCCACAGTCCCATCAGTTGCTCGGTGATGTCTTCCGTCAGCAACACCGTGGAATAGACCAGGTCGGCCTGCTGCTCGCGCAATTGCCCGAGCGCGGCCGTCAGATGCGTATCCAGCCAGCGGTCGTCGGCATCGAGCAGCGCGATGAACTCCCCACGGGCCTCCTGGAAAGCCACGTTGCGGCTGTGGCTGGGGCCGCTGTTTTTCTCGTTGCGGAGATAGATGACGCGATGGTCCGGATGGTCCTTCGCGAATTGCCGGACGATCCCCTCGGTTTTTCCTTGTGAGGCATCCTCAACCACAATCAGCTCCCAGTTTGGAAACCGTTGCCGGGAGATCGTGGTCAGCGCTTCGCCGATGTAATCATCCGCGCGATAGGTGGGAATGACGACAGTGACCAGGCCGCTGGTGGCGGCATGCGAGAATTCAACTTTTGCCATGACGAGAGCATCCTGCTCTGAAGGCGTTCGCGCTTCACAAGGGGAGGTCTGGGTAGTGGAGGTTTATCACGGAGGAAAGAAGAGGGTCAAGGTCAATCAAAATTACAAACAGGGCAAAGTGTTTTTTGCTCACGCCGCCTTTCCTTGCGGCACGGGCAACCCAGTGAGTTCTCCGTGCTGCACCTGGACAATCTTGGTCGCTAGCGACAGGGTGCTTTCGCGGTGTGTGATCATGATCATGGTCCGCTCCTTGCCGAGCTCGGCCAGGGCGTCGTGAATGAGCTGCTCGCTTTCGCGGTCGATCTGACTGGTGGCTTCGTCCAGGATCAGGATCTCGGCGTTGCGGAGAATCGCCCGGGCGAGGGCAATCCGCTGCCGCTGGCCGCCGCTGAGCCTTTGCCCGTTGGGGCCGACAATCGTGCTGTATCCTTCGGCAAAGCCGCTGATGAAGTCGTGGGCTTTGGCCCGCCGGGCCGCTTCATGGATTTCCGCTTCCGTAGCGTCCCACCGTCCATAGCGGATGTTGTGCAGGATGCTCTCGTTGAACAGCTCGGTCTGCTGCGTCACCAGGGAGATGCGGCTGCGGAGATCCCTCAGCGGCACGTCGCGGATCGAGACACCGTCGATGAGGACTTCCCCTTCCTGCGGGTCGAAGAACCGGCAGAGGAGGTTCATCAGCGTGCTTTTGCCGCCGCCATTGGGGCCGACAATCGCCAGGTGCTCCCCAAACGGCACCTTCAGATTCACACCCTTCAGCACATAGTGTTCGTCGTCATAACTGAAGCCGATGTTCCGAAATTCGATGCACTCGTGCCGCGGAGGGAGCTTCCTCGGCTCCGGTGCTTCCAGCACCTTCGGCTGCATGTCGAGAATGGGATACAAAATGCCGCTGGCCGCCATGCCGTTGTTGACGCCGGTGATCACCGCGGAGAGTTTGCGAAGCGGGTCCGAGGCCCCGATGAGCAATCCAAAGAAGACGAGGATGGAGGCCGGTGCCAGGGGCTGGTCCGCCATGCGGATGTGAAAGATGTGCATCTCCTGGAAGATGACCAGGTAGGCGGAGGCGGCGAGGGCCGTGCAGAGCATGGCCACGCCAAAGACCTCGGTGAGCGGGTTGGTCAGGGTGTTGTAAAAGTGTCCCAACAGGGCGGCTCGCCGCAGATCTTTGGTCGATTTGCGAAATCGCTCCCGCTCAAAGTCCTCCATCGTGTAAGCCTGCACCGTGACGATGGCATGAAACACCTCCAGCATCACATGATGAAAGCCCAGCGACCGCTGCAAGGTGCGCGTGGCCAGGGACCGGATGCGGCGATTGAGGCCGACCATGAGAAAGGCAATCAGCGGAGCGAAGATAAGAGAAACCAGCGTCAGCCGCCAGGAGATGATAAAGGCCCCGATCAGGCAGGCCAGAATGCGGCAGGGCTCGCTGAACGCGCCGTGATAAAAGGCGGTGATGCCGTTGGCCAGCATTTCCGTGGTATGCGTGATGTTCGCCGCGAAGCCGCTGGTGCCGAGCTTGTTGAAGCCGGGGCGGTCGAGTGACAGGGCTTTATCGAAAATCCGGATCCGAACACTCCGGGCGATGCTCTGCGAAACATAGTTGACCATCATGTGCCCGCTGACCATCAGGGTCTGCTTGAGGGCGGTGGATGCCGCGATGATGCAAACCACGAGCAGGACGGTGGGGAAGGGTTTGGCCGGCAGGTACTTGTCGAGAAACGGCTGGAAGTATCGCGCGCTTTCCGCGGTCCGCTGGGCACCCCAAATTTGGCTCTTGAGACGGTCAATTTCCCGCTGCATCTTGGATTGCTCTTCGGGAGGTTGCCGCGGAATTTCCTGCTTCAGTCTGGCGATTTCGGCCTTGTGCTCCGCGATCCGTTTTTCGGCATCCTTCAGCCGCTGCTGGTTCCCTTCCGGGACGGATTTTCCGTACAGGGTGGTCTCGATGATCGGGTACATGGCGGCGATGTTTGCCCCCCACAGGGCAGCCGCAAACAAGGAGAACACGAGGGCGGTGGCCAACACAAACCAGTGACGCCACGCTTCCTTGAGGGCCCTAAGAAAATGGTTCATCCGCCGCTCAGCCTCCCTGCCGACATGCTCGTAGATTGGCCATCGTGGCCGCGTGCGCCTGAAGACATGCGCGAACGCAGTTTACTCGGATTGGGGTCTTGGAAACAAGCGCGAACTAAGGGAGTCGGGAGGAGTTTCGCGTTCCCATGCTGGCAAGATCGAAAGGACGCTGCCGCGAAACCCCTCCCGACCCCGTCCGGGCCGCGGGGTTAACTAGGGGTGCTAGCGTTTGCAGCTCAACGAGCTTGCATTCAGAAACACTTGCGAAAATCTTGTCAGTAACTCTTGACTGTGCCAACCGACGGGCATAGAAATTAGTAAGTTACAGGTGTTCACTGCTCGCGCGGGACTCGAGATGAACGATCCAGGGATCCCGCAGGAATGGAGCGACCTAAAAAGGGGTTATCAAACTGGGGTTTTGGGATGAATCAAGAATTGCGTCCTTGAATCAATTATTAGTCCGCAAGTGCTGTGCGCAACACACTTTATGGAATCATCGAACGCGAAAGAAATAGGTTCTGAATCATGAATCAAGCGGGTGGTTTGGGGTTATCAATGGGTCCAAAGAATGGCAGGCGGCACCTGTTCCTTTCATTGACGCTCTTACCCACCACCGCTACACTCACTAGCTTGTTTTTCGCGGGAAAAAGCCGCTTTTCGGCTCCGTTTTCCGGTTCACGATTAGTCAAAACTCACCCCTCGTTTCACCAAAGGCGTCCGTAATGGCCAAGACTCGCACCGCTGCCGCCAAGACTTCCGGCGGCAAGATGACTTACTACTTCTCCAAGAACAAGACCGAAGGGCGCGGGCTTTCCAAGCAACTGCTGGGGGGGAAGGGAGCCAACCTGGCCGAAATGACCAGCATCGGCCTGCCGGTGCCGCCGGGGTTCACGATCACGACCGAGTGCTGCGATGCGTATTACAAGAGCGGTAAGAAGCTCCCCGCCGGTTTGATGGAGGCCGTGCGGAAGAATATTGCCATGCTGGAAAAGGAGCTGGGCAAGAAGTTTGGCGATGATGCCAGCCCGCTCCTGGTCTCCGTCCGCTCCGGAGCCGCCCTCAGCATGCCGGGGATGCTGAACACGATTCTCAACCTGGGGCTCAACGACGTTTCCACCGCCGGCCTGGCGAAGGCGACCAACAACCCTCGGTTCGCCTACGACGCCTACCGCCGGCTCATCAACATGTTCGGCGACGTGGTGATGGACGTGGGGCACGAGCATTACGAGCACGCCTTCAGCGCCATTAAACGAAAGTACGGTGTGAAGCTCGACACGGACGTCCCCGCCGAAGGGCTGATCGAGCTTTGCAACGACTACAAGGAAGTCTACAAAAAACGGACCGGCAAGGCTTTTCCTCAGGATCCAATGGTGCAATTGGAGGCGGCCGTGGAGGCCGTCTTCAAGAGCTGGATGGGGGACAAGGCGGTCAAGTTTCGCGACGTGGAGAACATCCGCGGCCTGCTCGGGACGGCTGTCAACGTGCAGAGCATGGTGTATGGCAACATGGGAGACGATAGCGGCACCGGCGTGGCGTTCACCCGTGATCCGAACACGGGCGAAAACAAGTTCTACGGCGATTTTCTGATTAACGCCCAAGGAGAAGATGTCGTCGCCGGCATCCGCACGCCGCAAGTCGTCAGCGAAATGCCCAAGTGGAACAAGAAAGTCTACAACCAGCTTCTCGAAATCAAGGACACGCTGGAAAGCCATTTCCGCGAGATGCAGGACATTGAGTTCACGATTGAAAAGGGGACGCTCTACATGCTGCAAACCCGCACCGGCAAACGGGCGGGGGGAGCCAGCGTGAAAATCGCTTGCGACATGGTCAAAGAGAAGCTGATCGACGAGAAGAAGGCGGTGCTCCGCATTCCGGCCGGCGACCTGTCGCAAATCCTGCTGCCGAGTCTTGATATCGATGCCCTGGAAAGTGCCCGCGAATCGGGCAAGCTGCTGACGAAGGGGGTGAATGCTTCCCCCGGCGGCGTCGTCGGCAAGTTGGCCTTTACGGCGAAAGAAGCCGTCGAGCGGGCCGCGGCCGGCGAGAAGATCATCCTCTGCCGCAAGGAAACGAGCCCCGAGGACGTGGATGGCATGCACAGCGCCGTGGGCATTCTCACGAGCACCGGCGGAGCAACCAGCCATGCAGCCGTCGTCGCACGCGGCTGGGGACGCTGCTGCGTCGTCGGCGCGGGGGAGATGCAAATTGATGAGCACGCCCGCCGGGTCGTCATCAAGGGAACGACGCTGGGGCACAACGACCTGGTCACGATCAACGGCACCACCGGGGAAGTCTTCAATGGCGCGCTGGCGACCCGCGACGCCAAGCTGAGCGGCGACTTCGGCACGGTCATGAAATGGGCCGACAAATACCGCACCATGAACATCCGCACGAACGCTGACTCTCCCGAGGATGCCCAGCGGGCCCGCGAATTCGGGGCGGAAGGGATTGGCCTCTGCCGCACGGAGCACATGTTTTTTGGCGAGGCCCGCATTGCCGCGATGCGAGAGATGATTCTGGCCGACGACCTGACAGCCCGCAAAAAGGCCCTCGCCAAGCTGCTGCCGTTCCAGCGGGCCGATTTTCAGGGCATTTTCACGGCGATGAAGGGTCTGCCGGTCACCATTCGCCTGCTCGACCCGCCGCTGCACGAATTTCTGCCGCACGAGGCGAAGGCCAAGGAAGAGCTGGCAAACACTTTGGGCGTGACGTTGGAAGTAGTTAAGCAGCGAGTCTCGGATCTTCACGAATCCAATCCGATGCTCGGCCACCGCGGCTGCCGCCTGAGCGTCACTTATCCGGAGATTCTGGAGATGCAAGTGCGGGCCATCATCGAAGCGGCCATCGCGTGCAAGAAGGAGAAAATCGACGCCCGGCCGGAGATTATGATCCCGATCGTCAGCACTTCGCCCGAGCTCAAGCTGCTCGTCGCCTTGACCGCCCAGACGATTGAGGCCGTGAAGAAGGAACTGAAATACACGGGCAAGCTCGATGTGCAGATCGGCACAATGATCGAAATCCCGCGAGCCGCTTTGACCGCGGACAAGATTGCCGAGCACGCCGAATTCTTCAGCTTCGGAACGAATGACCTGACACAGATGACCTTCGGCTTCTCGCGCGACGATGTGAACGGATTTCTGCCCGATTACCTGCGCAAAGAGCTGCTGCCGTGCGATCCGTTCCAATCTCTGGACACCTCCGGCGTGGGGCAACTCGTGCAGATGGGCGTGCAAAAGGGGCGGAGCACGCGAAAGGATCTCAAGGTCGGCATTTGTGGCGAGCATGGTGGCGACCCTGCCAGCATCGACTTCTGCCACAAAGTGGGGCTTAACTACGTCAGTTGCTCGCCGTTCCGTGTGCCGATTGCCCGGCTGGCGGCGGCCCAGGCGGCGCTAAGGGACGAAAAGAAAGGGAAGAAGTAGCTGCCGAGAAATTCCGCCTAATACGCGTTCATCAGCCCCTTCCGCGGATCAACTTCCTTGAGGGCCTTTTTGGCCAGGCTGCGGATGGTTTCGTCTTCCTTGGTGTCGTTGAGGATAACTACCAGCCGGTCTTTCGCCGCGCCGGCAGGTTTGCCGATGCTGGCCAGTGCGCCAAGGGCGGCCTTGCGCTGTTCATAATCCGGATCGTCGATCAGGCTGATGACCTTCTCGACAATCTGCTTGCTGCTTGGCTTGAGGCGGCCGAGACATTCGATGGCCTTCACCCGCACAGCCGGCGGTTCGCTGGTGGTTGCTTCCATCAGGATGGGCGTGGCGGCGGCGGGACCGAGCTTCATCACGATGCGGCAGGCGGTGATGCGGGTCGGCAGCGGGCCGCTGGTGTCCTTCAGCCTGGCGGCAAGATCGGGGGCAATTTTGTCCCCCTGCATTTGCAGCCAGGTTTCCACAATGAGCAGCTCCTTGCCCGTCTTCTCATCCTGGTTCTTCACCAGCTCCTCCACCTTGGCCATCGCCTCATCGACACTGGCGAAGGCGTTCTGATCCACCTTGGGGGGAGGCGGGGGCGGAACAAAAGTCTCCGCAGGCTTTTTGGTAACCGCCTTCTTGCTGGCCTTCTTCGCCGACTTGCCGCCGGCCTGCCCGCCGCAGCCAACGGCCAGACACAAAATAGCTGCGATTGCAATGCAGACCGCGGACGATTTGAACATGAGATTCACTCGTGGAAAGGAGCGTGTAGTCTGGCGGCTTTCGGGCTGCCCTTCAACCCCTTAACGACTACCATTCCGAGGCCGCACCTTCCGAGACTTTCGTAACCCCGCGCTGCGAGTTTCGCTATCGCTTGCTCTGCGATAGACTCATATTCATTCCACTTCCCAGTCTCACCGCGTAACACACCCATGCCGCAAACCATCGACGATTTCCACGTTCCCACCCCGACCTTAGCCGGCGTCACCAAGGAATATGCGGCCATTCAAGAGTCGCTGGACAAGGCCGCCAGTCCACCAGAACGCCTGGCCGCCGTGAAATCGTGGGACGACCTCCGTCGCCGTTTGGAGACCTGGAGCGCGCTCGTGGATTTGCGGTTCAACCAGGACACTGGAAACGAGGAGTTCAAAAAGGCCCGCGAATTCCGGGACGAGATCGCCCCCAAGTTCACCGATTTGGAAGTGACGTTCAAACGCGGGCTCCTGCAGGCGACTTACCGTGTGGAACTCGAAAAGAAGTTCGGCATGCAGGCTTTCGCTCTCTGGGAAGCCGACGTGATGGCCTTCGACCCTGCCATCGAGGAGCCGCTCGTGGCGGAATCCAAGCTGCAAGCCGAGTACTGCGAGCTCACGGCGAAGGCGCAAGTCGAGTTTTGCGGCGAGAAGCACAACCTGTCGAGCATCGTCAAGTATCGCGAGGATGCCGATCGCCAGGTCCGCCACGACTCGGAAAAAGTCCGTTGGCAGTGGTTTGCCGACAATCGTCCGGCGCTCGACCGCATCTACGACGACCTCGTCAAGTTGCGGCACGGGATGGCTCAGACGCTCGGCTTTGAGAACTACATCAGCCTCGGCTACAAGCGGATGAAAAGAGTCGATTACACCGAGCGGGACGTGGAGCAGTTTCGAGCCGAGGTCCGCGAGCATCTGGTCCCTCTCGCTGTCGAACTGCGGCAGAAGCAGGGGACAGCACTAGGCGTCGACAAGCTGATGTTCTGGGACGACGCGATTCACGACCCACTGGGGAACCCCGCCCCCCACGGCGACCACGACTGGATGGTGGAGCGGGCCAAGGAAATGTTCGACGCAATGGGAAAGGATCTCGGCGACTTTTTTCGCCTGATGGTCGACGCCAAGTTGACGGACCTGAAGAATCGCGAGCGGAAATCTCCCGGCGGCTTCTGCACGTCCTTTCCTATCTACGGCATGCCGTTCATCTTCGCCAACTTCAACGGCACCAAGCACGACGTGGAGGTCTTCACCCACGAAATGGGGCATGCCTACCAGGCCTATCGCAGCCGCCACCAGCCGCTGCTCGACTATCTCTGGCCGACATACGAGTCGTGCGAAATCCATTCGATGGGCCTCGAGTTCCTCACCTGGCCGCACATGGAAAAGTTCTTTGAAGGAGATGCCGAGCGGTTCCGCCGCATCCACCTCACACAAGGGCTGCTCTTCATTCCCTATGGAGTCGCGGTCGATCACTTCCAGCACCTGGTCTACGCCAAACCCGAGGCCACTCCCGCCGAGCGGCACGCGATGTGGCAGGAGATGGAACGGATGTACCTTCCCTGGCGGAACTACGGCGATTTGCCACACTTACCCAGCGGCGGCTTCTGGCAATTCCAGCGGCACATCTATCTCAGTCCGTTCTATTACATCGACTACACGCTCGCGCAGACCTGCGCCTTGCAGCTTTGGGTCCGCTCGCAGCGTGATCCAGCCGGCACGCTCGCCGCCTACAACACACTTTGCACACGCGGCGGCCAGGCTCCCTTCCAGCAGCTCGCGAAGGGCGCGGGCCTCGTTTCGCCGTTCCACGCGGGTTGCCTGAGAGATGTGGTCGCGAAGGCGAAGGAGGCGCTGGCGGTATGAGCCACGCGGCCTGGCTTAAACTTGAGGCGGCGTTGGAGGGGGCGAAAATGGCGACTGGCCGTAGTTCTGCGGCTGGCCATAGCCTTGTGGCGGATAAGGGAGGAACGAGTTGAGGATGACATCCGGCGGGGTCCCTTTTTCCCCCATTTCAAAGGCCGCCTGCACCGCGGGATTGAGAAAAACAATGAGGCCATAGATTATCATCGCGATGCCGGTGGGGGCACAGTAGCAGCCGATCATGGAAACCAGGCCGCACACAAACGAGACGATTCCCAGCACTCGCTTGCGATAGCGAAAGTTCTGGAAACCGGCGTAAATTCGCAGAATGCCCGCCAGCAGCACCGCGGCCCCAATCGCTCCGTACACCCCGCCCATCACCCATTCCATTCCCTCGGGTGCATTGTTGTTGTTGGGAAATCCTGGCCTGTTTCTCTCCGTCTGGATCATAACGACGAGAAAAGCCGCCATACCGACCAGAAAAGTCCCCATCAGACACTCCAGCCCTCCCTGTACGCAGTTCAGAATCGCCACCACTCGAATCTGCTGCACCCACCCAAAGCCCGTGTTTTGGGGAGGCGGGAAGGGGGTGGAATAGTCCTGGAACTGCTTCGGATCGAACGATGGGGACTGGTAGGGATTGGACATGGGAAGACTTAGACCCTATTTTGATTCTCGCACCGGCGCTCATCATAGTGATTGAACCTGCCTACTGCATACTGCCTACCTCTTACTCTCGACTTCTCCCATGCTTATCGGCTACGTCAGCGACCATCGCTACATCTCTCTCTCCGGCGTAGAAATCGAACTTATTTCTACAGCGGGTAGCTCGATCGCCGCTCGCTCTCGCGCCAGCGGAGCGGTCCATGCCGACGTTCCGGCGGGGGATTATGAAGTCGTCCTCGCCAAAGTCGGTTACGGCAGCAAGCGAGTCCGTCTGACGCTGCCGACGAAGGAGCCGCATCAGTTTCGCCTCTTGGCAGATGGCCTGCTCGGTTATGCCTGGCCCAAGTGGGTAAAGAGCGGCGAGGCGGCGGAATTCCGCGTACACAGCGACGCCGCCTACAAGCTGGAGCTTTGGCGGTATGGCTGGAAGAAGGAACTAATCCGCCCCATCGGCTGGTTCGACGAGCACGGTCCGCGGGCGACCGTGCAAATCGTCCCCGACGGGGATTACACGCAGACCGGCGTAATGTGGAACAAGTTCGGCTACGCCAGCCCGCACCACAAGCAGTGGGTGACCGCGCCGGAGAAAAGCGGCCTCTACTACTTCCACGCCAAGAATGAAAACGGGGTCTTTTTCTCATTCCCGTGGATTGTCGCGCCGGCAAAGCCAACAGCCCCGATTGCCGTGCTTGCCTCGAACATCACTTGGAATGCCTACAATAACTTCGGCGGGAGGAGCAACTATATCCATCCTGACAAGCTGCCGCCGAGCCCCACGGCCAATGCCCGGCTGGAGCTCGGCCGGTACATTGACCCCACGCATGTGAACTACGGCATCAGTGATTACCTGCCGCTGTCATTCGACCGTCCCGAGCCGGTCTGCGTCGTTCCCGAAAACGTGCAAGTGACCGACCCCATCGCCGGCCGAGCCGCCTGCCACCTCGCCCCGGCCGAATGGAGGTTCCTCGGCTGGTTGGAGCGGGAGAAGATCGCCTACGACTACTACGGCGAGACGCAGCTTCACTTCGGGCAACTCGATTTGGATGCCTACAAGATTCTGATTACAACCACGCATCCGGAATACTGGTCGAGCGAGATGTACTACAAGGTCAAGCAGTGGGTCTTCGAGCGCGGCGGCAAGCTGATGTACCTCGGGGGCAACGGCCTGAATGCGGACGTGGAATTCCTCGACGGCCAGACTTGCATCTATCGCAACGAGGATGAACGGCGGCTTAAGCCATCCGCCTCACCGACGGGAAAAGGCATCAGCAAGGATTCCCCTTACGAGAGCCGCTTCCACGTTCGGGCCGAATCGGAGGCTTCGCTACTCGGCGTCGTCTACGACGATCGGGCGATCATGACGGCTGCTCCCTACAAGGTGATCGACGCTCCGCACTGGGTCTTCGCCGGCACCGGACTCAAGAACGGCGACACCTTCGGCCACGCCTCGCTCCACGAGCGGATTCCCGGCGGCGCATCTGGCCACGAAACCGACAAACGCTCCGTCAGCTCTCCCCCGGGCACGCACCTGCTCGCCAAAGGGACCAACAAAGACAACGGCGGCGGTGAAATGGTCCTCTTCGACACCCCCAGCCGCGGCTCCGTCTTCTCCGTCGGCAGCATCACCTGGCCGGCGTCGATTCTGGTCGATGATGCGGTGAGCCGGATTACGGGGAATGTAGTGAGAAAATTCCTGGAGGGGTGACACGCACCCGCTACCGACATGAGCGACGAAACAGAATACACCGACGAAGCTCCAGGCTGGGACGCCATCAATGAAGCTCTCCGCCCCATCTATGGAGACCGCGAGCCTTACCATGTCGGCACAGTCATCCCCTATGCTCTTGGCGGCCCAAATCCGATTCACGGCATCAGCGCCTACAAAAACGACGAACCGCGGCCACACTGGCACTTCGTCACTTACGGCTTGAGCGAGCTTTGGCAAAAGGAGTCCACTGATCCGAAGGTCAGCGGCTATGGCTTCGAATTGACATTGCGCACTGTCTGCAAGCCAAAGGACAAAAGACCTCCGAACTGGGCGCTCAATTTCTTGCAAAACCTGGGGCGTTATGTATTCACCACCGGAAATACTTTCGGCGCAGGACACACGCTGCCGCTCAATGGGCCGATCAAATCGGGGGGAGACACCCTTATTCACGCCGCGAGCTTTGCTCCCGATCCGCAGTTGCCCCCCATTTCGACCCCGAACGGCCGAGTCGAGTTTCTGCAGATTGTCGGCCTGACGATGGATGAGCTCGAAGCGATCTCTTCGTGGAACGCTTCGGCCTTTCTCAAGTTAAGAGGACGCGACGACCCGTTTCTGCTGACGGACCTCGACCGAACCTCGTGGATGAGGGATCCGCGGTTTGCAGCCGCGGTTGCCCGCCGCAGCAAGAAGGATGGATCGTCGTGCGAATGGCTTTCCCTCATCCTCGAATGCGAGGTGAAGAACAGGGAAATCGAGGTGCGCGTGCAGACGATCGCGGTCGATTGTCTGAGTCGACGGCTCCTCGGCCGGCTCCCCTACGGCCGCGAGCTGACGCTGAATGGCGACGAGGCGACGGTCGTCTTCAGACCCGGCAAGAAGTCCAGCGTCAGGATTGTCGAAGGGGCCGTGACTATCACTCTTCGCGACGCCGACCTTGTGGAATTTGCAGCATTGCTCGAGCCGCACGTGGGCAAGTATCCGATTCCCGGACTGAAGAATGTCATACTGGAAGTTGTGAGAACTGAGATTAAGGATCAAAAGGGGAGGGTGGTTGAGATTATTGAGTGAGAGCTGATCATAGGAGAGACATCCGTTTTATCGAAAGGTCGCGATGCTCGATGTTCCACGAAGTCTGTACTCGCTGGCTGGCAGCGATCTGGAGCAGATTCTAGATTCCTGCGGCTTTCCTCGGGTCCATGCCGCACGGCTGCTGAAGTATGTTTATCGCGAGGGAATTTGCTCGCCGTGGGACATGCGAGATCTTCCGGCGACGCTCCGCAGTCGACTTGAAGATGCCATAACAGCAGATGAGCTGACGGTGTGCAGCGAGGTTCAATCCTCCGATGGCTTCACGCGGAAGTACCTGCTGGGCCTCGCCGACGGCTGTCGGGTGGAGACCGTGCTGATGCACTTTCGGGAAAGGGCGACGGCTTGCGTCAGCTCGCAGGTCGGCTGTGCGATGGGGTGCGTGTTCTGCGCGACGGCCCAGATGGGGCTCGTGCGGCAGTTGACTGCGGGAGAGATTGTGCAGCAGGTGGTTCATGCCAACCACGAGTTGACGGAGCAAGGTCAGCCGCAACTGCGGAACGTCGTGCTGATGGGGATGGGAGAGCCGCTGCATAACTACGACGCCGTGATGAAGGCGATCAGCATCCTCTGCGAACCCGCCGGCCTCGCCCTCGCTCCACGGCACATCACCCTCAGCACCGTCGGCGTCATCCCCGGCATCATCCGCCTGGCGGACGAACGCCAGCTGGTCAACCTGGCGGTTTCGCTGCATGCCGCCACGCAGGAAGAACGGGCGAAGCTGGTCCCGGTTGCGCGGGCCTGGCCGCTGGATGAACTGATTGCCGCCTGCCGCCACTACGCCGACAAGATGGAGCGCCGTATCTTCTTCGAATGGGCGCTGATTGATGGTCAAAATGACTCCGCTGAGCAAGCCACCACACTCGGACAGCTCCTACACGGGCTGCCGTCGCATGTGAACCTGATTCCGCTCAATCCCATCGCCAACTACGACGGAACGCCAACTTCCCGCGACTCCGCCAAACGCTTCCAGGCCATTCTCGCCAAGCACGACATTCCCAGCACCATCCGCCAACGCCGCGGCATCGACATCGCGGCCGGCTGCGGGCAACTGGCGGTCAAGAATGAGGCAAGAAAATGGCTGGCAAGATAATGAATCCTCAGAGCCTCTGTCCCTTGCTTCTTTATCTTCTTGCCAACTATCTTCTTGCCACTTTCCCAATCCTCCTATCGCCTTGCCCGGAAGGGCGCGGATTGGGAAGATGAATTCATGCGCATCGCCTCCATCGAAACCTACCCCGTCCGCATCCCTCTCAAAGCCGATCACCGGATGATCTCGGCTTTGGGGCGGCATGACGAGTCGCAATTCGTTGTTGTGCGAGTGTTGACGGATAACGTCCTGGAAGGAGCGGGCGAAGCGACGGCGACTCCGCGCTGGAGCGGCGAAACAGTGTGGGGCGTGAAGGCGATGATTGACCGGGTGCTCGCACCGGCACTCTTTGGAATGGATCTGAACACGGATGACCCTTTCGTCAGCATCAAAGCCATCGATGCCCGGATGGACGCGCTGGCCATCCATAACTGGTTCGCCAAGTCAGCTCTGGAAATGGCCTGCTGGGATCTGCTCGGCAAGCAAGCGGGCAAGCCGGTGTATGACCTCCTCGGCGGCCCTTGCCGGCCACTCGTCATCCCCAGCCGGTTCTCGATGGGAGCATACGACTTGACGACAGCGAAACGACGGGCGAAAGAACTCGTCGCCCAGGGCTTCGATACCGTTAAAGTGAAGGTCGGCGGCGAAGTGAAACAAGACATTGCTCGCGTTCGTACGGTCCGCCAGGAAATCGGCCCCGAGCGAAAGCTCGTGATCGACGCCAACTGCGGCTGGAGTGCGGAGACGGCCATTCATGCCCTCCATGAGCTGCGGGATTGCCACGTCCTGATCATGGAACAGCCGACGCCGGACGGAGATTACGAAGCGATCGCCCATGTGCGGAGGGAAACCGGCGTGAAGGTGATGGCCGACGACATGTGCTTCAACCTGACGCACGCCCGCGAGCTACTCCGGAACGATGCCTGCGACCTGATCAGCGTCTACCCAGGCAAGAACGGCGGCATCCGCAAGTCGCGAGAGATTGTCGAGTTCGCCGCCCGCCACGACATCGGCTGCACGGTCGGCTCCAACCTGGAATGGGACATCGCCACAGCCGCGATGGGACACCTAATTGTCGCCACTCCGAACCTTTTGGTCGAGGAATACCCCGGCGACATCCATGGTCCGGCCTACTACGAATTCGGCATCGCCAAAAAACCGCTCCGCGTGGATGGGCCAGAGACAGAAATCACGGACAGACCGGGACTGGGCATCGACGTGGATTGGGACGTCGTGCGGAGAAATCCATGCCAGTAGCTGGCGAGTTACATCGTGGATGAGAGTGAACGGATCACAAAATGAAAATCTTACATTTTGGACTTGTGGCGATTTCCCTTGCGGTGGTTCAAGCAGCAAGTTGCCTGGCGGCGGAACATCCCAACATCGTCGTCATTCTGGCGGATGACATCGGCTACGGCGACCTGTCGTGCTACGGTGCCACAAAGGTCAAGACTCCGAATCTCGACAAACTTGCCGCTCAGGGAATGCGGTTTACCGATGCCCACTGCGCGGCACCCGTTTGCACTCCCAGCCGATACGCCTTGCTCACCGGCCAATATCCCTGGCGGCACGAACCGGCGCGACGCATCTTAAGTGGCATCGCTCCGCTCGCTATCCCGCTGGACCGGTTGACCGTGCCCAAGCTGGTGAAGCAGGCCGGGTATACCACTGGAGTCGTCGGCAAGTGGCATCTGGGCTTGGGAGAGACGGAGCCGGACTTCAACACGGAACTCAAACCAGGACCGAAAGAAGTCGGGTTTGATTACTCCTTCATCATCCCGGCGACCGGCGACCGCACCCCTTGCGTTTATGTGGAGAACGGGCGAGTGGTGAACTACGATCCGAAAGATCCGATCCAGGTCTCTTACGGCCCGAAGATCGGCATGGAGCCGACTGGAAAGGAAAACCCGGAACTGCTCTTCAACCAAAAGCCCAGCCACGGGCACGATGCCACTATTGTCAACGGCATCAGCCGGATCGGCTTTATGTCCGGCGGAAAGGCGGCGAGGTGGAAGGACGAAGATATGGCCGACGAGATTACGCAGCGAGCCGTTAGGTTCGTGGCGAGTCACAAGGCCAAGCCGTTTTTTCTCTATTTTGCGACCCACGGCATCCATGTCCCTCGCTTCCCGCATCCGCGGTTCCGGGGTAAGAGCGAACACGGTCTGCGGGGGGACGCGATTGTGGAACTCGACTGGTGCGTCGGCGAAATCATGGCGACGCTCGAGGAACAAGATCTGCACCGTAATACACTTATCATCTTCACCAGTGATAACGGCGGCGTGATGGATGACGGATATGTGGATGGCACGCAAGAAGACGGCAGCGGACACCTGTGTAATGGCAAGTTGCGGGGATTCAAGGGGTCTCCTTACGAAGGTGGAACGCGCGTGCCGCTGATTGCCTGTTGGCCTGGCCGAATTCCGGCGGGAAAGGTTTCGGCCGAGATGGTCTCGTCCGTGGATCTCCTGGCTACCGTCGCGGCCATCACGGGACAAGCACTTCCCAATGCCGCCGGCCCGGATAGCTTTGACATCCTGCCGGCGCTGTTAGCCGAGAAGCCCGAACTCCCCTGCCGAGAGACATTGACCATGCAAGCCAATCCCATTGCTGTGCGGCGAGGAAATTGGAAGTTGATTCCGTCCGTCCGCCAGGCGAATGGCCAGGCACGTCCCGCGGAACTTTACAACCTTGCGGATGATTTGGCCGAGAAGAAGAATCTCGCCACGGAGCACCCGGAAAAGGTGCGGGAATTAGCAACTCTGCTGGAAGAAATGCGAAAGTCCGGCCGCAGCCAGCCTGGCAACAAGTAACTTCGGCCTCGCTGCTGATGACTCCTCGCTCCGCTTATGTCCACGTTCCCTTCTGCCGCCATCATTGCGGATACTGCAACTTCACGCTTGTCGCGGGCCGGGACGATCTGATCGCTGCATATCTTGAAGCGCTGGCGAAAGAGCTTTCCTGGCTAGAAGTACCGCACGAAGTCGACACGCTCTTCTTCGGCGGCGGCACGCCGACGCATCTGCCGCCAAAGGAACTGGCGCAACTATTTGAATTGGCGAAGCGCTGGTTTCCGCTCGCTCCAGGCTACGAGCTAAGCGTGGAAGCCAATCCCATCGACCTGAACCACGCTCGTTGCGAAGTTCTCAAGAAAGCCGGTGTCACGCGTATCAGTCTCGGCGTCCAATCCTTCGGCGCGGAGAAGCTGCAATCTCTGGAAAGAGACCATCGCCAGCCGGAGATACTCGCCGCCTATGACAACGCTCGCAAATTCTCGCAGTCCGTCTCGCTCGACCTCATCTTTGCCGCACCAGGAGAATCATTGCCACAATGGGAGCAGGATTTAAAGGCGGCAATCAATCTTCAGCCCGACCATGTTTCCACTTACGGGCTCACCTTCGAGCGCGGCACCAGCTTCTGGGGACGGCTGAATCGGGGCGAACTCGCGCGGGCCGAGGAAGAGACTGAAGGCCAAATGTATGAGCTGGCCATCGACCTGCTGGCCGCTGCCGGCTACGAGCACTACGAGGTCTCCAACTTCGCCCGCCCCGGCCACCGCTGCCGGCACAACGAGGCCTACTGGACCGGCCGCCCCTATTTCGCCGCCGGCCCCGGAGCCGCCCGCTACATCGGCGGCCGGCGCGAGATGAACCACCGCAGCACCACCACGTACATCCAGCGGGTTCTCTCCAGCCAATCGCCAGTCGCCGAAAGCGAGGAACTTTCCCCCAAAGACCACGCTCACGAGCGCCTCGTCTTCGCCCTCCGCCGGCTGGAAGGAATCTCGCCGCCAGAATTCGAAAAGGAGACAGGATTTTCCGTGGAGCAACTGGTCGCTGAGCCACTTGCAAAGTTCATCGCCCAAGGACTCTTCGCCCAATCCAACGACAACCTCCGCCTCACTCGCCGCGGCCTCCTCGTCAGCGACGCCCTCTGGCCCGCCTTTCTGACCCCTGACTCCTGACCTCTACTTCTTCCCCGTCACCTCAAACACCTTTTTTCCCTCCGCGTCATACACAGCCGCTAATGGCGCGTTCAGCTCATTGGTCGCTAAACGGATGCGATTGCCGGCACGGTCATTGAAGTGGAGAACGGGGCCGGTCTGTGTCATGGCCAGTTCCGCGTCCGTCGATTCTGTAGGATCGCTGAGATACATCGCCGCCTTGTCGGGCACTTTTGGCACTTGCAGGCGAATGACACCCTTCCCTTTGCTGTCGGTCAGCACCAAGACCGGACCGCCATTTTCCATCGCCAGCGTTCCTCGCGGGGCACCCTGCTCGTCGACGAGCGTGAACTTTGCTGCCTTGATTTCGGTAACCTGGGGCCTAGCTTGTCCCAGGAAAAGGCAAAGCCCCAGACCGACCGCCATGAACAACGCCAGCGTCCGCCATCTGTGGGATTCTCGGTCGAGGTGCAAGAGACGGTCGCTGGTGTCCATGTCGAATACTCCCTGGATGATTGCCGGATATAATGGCGTGGGCAGCCCGCCCGCTGCTTCTTTTATAACCACTTTCGCTGACGGAGACTTCCCATGAAACAATACCTTTGCATTTGGATGTTTACGCTTGCCACGACTCTTTTCGCCACAATCGCTTCGGCCCAGGCGGACGACACCAAGAAGGATGGGGAGGAATCGGATAAGCCGACCCAGGAACAACTAATCAAAAACCTGGAGAAGACGCTGACTGGCTCAAAGCTCATCGGTCAGTTCACAGTGACCGGCAAGGACGACAAGCCGCCAGCCAAGGAAGAGTACGTGATCACACTCGCACAGAAGGTGCCCGAAGGTGACTTGTGGCTGATCAAGGCCAAGTTCAACAACCAGACATATCCAATCCCACTGGAGATCAAATGGGCAGGGGACACGCCAATCATCACGCTCACCAACCTCACCATCGGCAATCAAAAATACAGCTCGCGCGTGGTCATCTACGAGGGTCGCTACGCCGGAACCTGGCAGCATAATGAAGTGGGTGGGCATTTGTTCGGCACGATTGAACGGGCCGAAGACACTAAGAAGGTGGAGAAGTAGTCTCAGTTCTTGCTCGCTCGCGTGGCGGTTTCGAGCAGCTCGCGAGCCCGCCGCTCCTGGGGCGCGAGCTTGACGGCGATCTCCAGGTGTTCCCTCGCTCCCTTCGCGTCGTCGGCTTGAAGCAACAGTTCCGCGAGGTTGATTCGAGCGAAAGCGTGGCTGGGGCGCAATTGGATCGCGGCGGCAAAGGCTTCGCGCGCAGTCTGACTCTTGTCCAGCTTGAGCAGGGAATGCCCGAGGTTGTATTGTGCATCGACATGGTCGTTTTTCAGTTCCACCGTTCGGCTGAATTCGGCGGCGGCGTCCTGATACTGTTTCTGCTGAAAACAGGCGAGCCCCAACTCAAAGTGCAGCCGCTCGTCGTCGGGAAACCTCTTCAGCATGGGGCGGAGTACGGCCTGGGCTGTGGCGAACTCTTTCCGGAGGTAATAGGCCCTCGCAAGTTGCAGCGCGGCGGATCCGTCTTGGGCGTCGGGGGCCGCGGAGAGAATCTGAGCTGCCGATTCCGCTCTCGCCAGTCGGGTCGCCTGGTCCTGCCGCAGTGCCAGGACAAAGGCCACGTTCGGATCCTCCCAAGGAGTCACTCCGTCGGGAATTTTTTCCAGGATCTCCAGTTCGCGGGCTTCCCCTTCCTTGTCGCCTGTCCGGCGGCAAAGCTGAGCCAGCAGCAGATGGGGCGCGCGGCGATCGGCCACTCCGGCCGCACTCTTTTCGGCCCACGTCTTGGCCTCCTCCATTTTTCCATCCGCAAACAACAGCCGTGCCCGGGCGAGTTGTCCGCGCGGATGGGAGGCGTCGTGCGAGAGCACGTCTTCGACAAGTCGCGATGCTTCTTCAAACAGTTGCCGCTCGATCAGCATCTCCGCCAACCGCAGCTTCACATGGGGCTTGTCGCCGCAGCGGGCCGCGGCCCGGCGAAAGCAATCCATCGCCTGCTCGGCATCGCTGGGGGCCAGGCTCACTCCCAGCAAATACGGCCAGCGATAATCCGTTGTGTCCAGCCGCTCCGCATTGCGGTAGCAGGCCTCCGCGGGAACGGCCAGATCGTGGGCTCGCAGAACGGCCCCCAAATCTCCCCACGCGATGGCGGAAAAATCATTGGCGCTCACTTCCGCGATGGCCCTCTGAATCAGCGCCTTGACTTGCGGCTCCAGAGTATCGCGCTCCACCACTGGCAGAGTCTCGAGTCGAGGCCGGCTGAACCACCAGTAGACGTTCACTCCCGCCGCCAACCCCGCCAATCCCAAGAGCACCGGCACCAGCCGCCGGACCAGCTTGGACGACGTCCCCTTTTGAGCCGCGGCCGCGTCCCGCCGTTCTCGCTGCTTGCGGCTCATGGCTTCTCTCCATCACCGCGGCGGAGAACCACTCTGCCCGCAGCTGCGTTTCCCCGAAATCTTTCGGTTATTCCATCTGGCCAATGCACCTCGACTTTATCGACCTTCTGGGCGGTGCCAATTCCGAAGTGGGCCCGCGGATCGCTGCTCGACAAATAGCTGGTGCCTGGATTGATGTCTCGCTGCCAGCGTTTATCCCCCGCTACGACGGTGATGACAGCGCCATAGGCATCGCGCTCGCCATACCGGGGGTCGATGGCCCGCACGCTCAGCCAGTTCCCCTGCCATTTGGCGGTGTTCATGAAGATACGAGCCGGACCGTTCACCTCGGAAGTCACGACGTCCAGGTCGCCGTCATTATCGAGATCACCCACGGCCAACCCGCGCGACACACGGGCTGCCGCCAGAAAGCCATCAGTGCCGGCTGCTACATCCGCGAAGACGCCCGTGCCGTCGTTGAGGAAAACCTGGTTCCGTTCGCCATAACTCTGCCAGAAATCGTCTCCCTGAACGGGGGCCGCCCCATCCTGCCGCCGCACGCGGCCGTTGCCGATGATCAGGTCCAGATCGCCGTCGAAATCAAGGTCGAGCAGGGCCGTGCCGAAGCCAGTCGTTGGGTATGTCGGCGTCGCCAGCCCGGCAGCCGCGGTCCGGTCCTCGAAAACTCCCCTCGCGACCTGCAAATACAGCGTGCTGTATTCGCCGTCCAGATGGGTCATGAACAGATCGCGTCGGCCGTCGCCATCCACGTCGCCGCTCGTAACCCCCATGCTCGACTGGGGCTTACCGGCGGCATCGTAGGCAGCACCCGCGGCGATGGCTTCGTCTTGGAATGTCTTCCCATCCTTACTCACCCACAGAAAGTTTGCCTTCGCATCATTCGCCGCGTACAAATCAACCCAGCCATCTCCAGTGAAGTCGGCGGCGAGCACACCGAGGCCTGGTCCCACCTTGCCGTCGATTCCAGTCGCCAGGCTGACATCCTCGAACCTCGGCTCCTTACTCGTCGCATCGCCTTTATCTTCGCCGGTCACGTTGCGAAACAGCCGGGCTGGGGAATCGCCGAACTGGCCGGGATGGCAATAGTCCTCGGTCCCGTTGGCCTGAACGCAGCGTTGGGCAGGAAAGTAATCGACGTAGTTCACGACGTACAGGTCGAGCCAGCCATCCCGATCGTAGTCGACGAAACAGCAGGAGGTTCCCCACCGTGGATTCCGGATTCCCGAGGCTTCGGTCACGTCCTGAAACTTCCCTTGCTGGTTGAGCCACAATCGGTCCTTGCCAAACTTGGATACATACAGGTCCGGCCAACCGTCGTTGTTCACATCCCCGACGGCGACCCCCATGCCATATGGTTCCAGATCGTTGAGCTGCGCGGCGTCCGTCACATCCTCAAAATGTCCGCTCGAGACTTGCTGGTAGAGGCGGCTGGAGCGGGAGGGAGTGAATCCTGGGGGAGTTCGAGTCGGGACGGCTGACGGGGGCATTCCCTGGACGACAAAGATGTCCAGGTCGTCGTCCCGATCGTAATCCAAGAGGGCGATGCCGCTTCCCATGACCTCCGGGAAAAAGTATTTGCCGCCATCGCCACACCAATGCTGAAAATCAACGCCCGAACTGGCCGTAATCTCCTCAAAAAATGGCCCAGCTTCCACCGCTGCTTGTTTGGTTTTGACGGGAGGCACCGTCTTGGGGCTCCCGCAACCCGCCAGCAGCAGGGCGAGCATGAGAAGGGTGCATGGAGCAGGCGATACTCTTCCCGCTTTGAGAGCGAAGTCTTGAGTCATGTTTTACAATTGCCCCCCAGTTCCTAACTCAAAATCAGCCCGCTATAGCCGACGACGCGGCTGGTATCGCTGGAAACATCCGCGCTAGTGGCGTAGCCGACTCGCCGAACGGCCGAAACTCGGTCGAGTTGGCGGAGCGTCTCGAGGACGATAACGGCAGGCAAGAGGCCGCACATGCTGATGTGGTTTTCGCATACGACGGAGTAAAGAGTCGCTGGGTCCAGCGTTTCGAAAGCACGAATGGCCATCTCATCCAGCCGCCTGTTTTCGGCATCGCTGGCGAAATGGTTCATATCGCTGGAAATGATCAGCAGCGGCGGCTCGGGAAGTTTGCGGATCAGTTTGGCGAGGCCCGTGGCGAACTCGCGGCAGGTGGCGAGGTCACCCGCGCCAATCGCAATGCCAACGACGCGGCAGTGCGGCGCGAGGCGGGCCAGCAGCGGTAACTCGACTTCGATGGCGTGCTCCTGCGCATGAGCGGCGGCATCGAGGACGAGACCAGGAATGGCCTCAGCCAATTGGCGGGCCAGTTGCGGATCGCTATGGATGGAATGACCGGGAATCTGCCAGGTTTCATGAGGAGCTACAGCCCAGTCCACACCAAACGCGGTGTGCTTGGGCCCGATGACAATGACCGTACTTGGAATCTCCACCCGTCGCAGCACGTCGCCGGCGATACGGCCGGAATAAATGAGCCCGGCATGGGGCACCATCACCGCGGGGACTCGCTGTTTTTCCACGAGCCCGCCGGCGAGGCACTCTTCGACGAGTGCGCTGAGTTCAGCCGGATCCGCGGGATAGAACCTACCCGCCTGCGCCGCGGGCCGAATGCTCGTTCCGGCGACGGGCCTGGGAAGATGCGTGACCGTGAACCGATCCAACGTGGAAATCGCGGACAGGCTGAATACGCTGGCGGATTCGCGGCTGGAAACCTGAGCAAGCAAGGCCGCGCGAGCGAGCAGGTCTTGCGGCGAATGTACTGGGTCGAAGATTGTCGCAGTCTTGTTGCGCTCCATTACAGCCACAGCGCGAGCGGAGGAATCGATACCCCGCAAGTCCGGATCCGCGAAGGTGCCGTGCATGGCGATATCGCTGAGAATGGCCAGATGAAGTCTCAAAGTGGAAACAACATCCCTCATGCCGCTCTGCTGACGCAGAATCTGCGCCAGGTTCTCGGTCAAGGTGAAGAGCGTCGATTGCAGCGGCACTTTTTCCTTGAGCGAGATGCGGCTGGATTGGAGCAACTGGCGGCTCTGTGCGTCGTGCACGCTGACGATGACGCCGCTGACGTTGGCGTCGGAAACGCCGAAGGCGAAATAGCTGGGAGTAGCTCCCGTGAGCAGCGCGATGAGGTTCGCTCGGCAAAAGGCGGCGAGGGACGTCAGATCGGCGGCGGAGACAACGGGAGCGGACTGGACGCAGCAAGCATTCGGGTCGCAACTCCCTTTGATCACATGGCCTTCAAAAGTGGAGAGTTTCGTGTCGGCTTCGCGCCAGGCCGTGGGGGGAAGTTCGGCTTTGAGGCAGGTGTGCTCCAGGAAGGTCTTTGCGTCAAAGTCGTGCTCCGTGGCTACGCCAGGCAATAGCAAGCCACGTTTGGTCCCCTGTTCGATGATGAGCCCATGCTTGCCGATTTCGACCGCGGCGATGCGAGCTTCCCCCTTCGCTGCCACCGGCTGAGGGTTATTGAGCAACCAGACTTCCAGGTCGAGATACGGCAGTTCGGTCGGCGAAATGGGGGGAAAACGATGGTCGTCCCCCGCCGTGCGGGCCGCGGCATGCGCCACTGCATTGGCCAGCGGGACTGCTTGTCCGATGAAGCCGCAGCAACTCCGCAGCTTGCCGGCCCGTTTGGCACTGACAAAGGCCCCCATGACTTTGAGCGACGCCACTTCGCCAAACTCTATTGCCGCGGGTGCTGACCGAGCGTTCACGGCGGCGCTCAGACGCTCTGCGGCAGCGACGAGAATCCGCTCTTCCTGCTGCGAGGTCAAGGCAAAACCGGCCGTCGCCGGCGGCTCTTTGATACTCGGAATTGCAGGCGTGATTTGCATGAGATTTGTCCGCCCCTGATACTCGGCAATCCGCACCGGCTGTCGGCGGTTTCCCCAGATGCCCGGTCGCTCGTCAAAGTGCCCGGCAATGGTCGTGCCGCATGCGGCGCACTGTCTCTCCCGCAGATTGTAACGATTGATCGTGTAGCCTGTTCGCTCAATCACTCCCTTTCCGCAGCCGGGGCAGTAAGTGGTCTGATGCTCGGGGGCGTGGATGTTGCCGGCGTAGATGTAGCGCAGGCCGGCCTGTTTCGCGATGTCGTACGCGGCAAACAGTGTGGCTGGGGGCGTTCCCTCGCGGTCGTTCAGGCGGAAGTCCGGATGGAAAGCGGTAAAGTGCACCGGCACCTCCGGCCCCACACTCTCCAAAATCCAGTCGCACATTTGCTTCAGCTCATCGGGCGAGTCGTTGGCCCGCGGGATGATGAGGTTGGTGATTTCCAACCAGGTGCTGGATTCGTGCTTCAGCCAGTGGAGCGTGTCGAGGACCGGCTGAAGGTGCGAGAGCGTTAGCTTTTGATAAAACTCCTCGGTGAAGCCCTTGAGGTCGACGTTGGCGGCGTCCATCACATCATAAAATGGCCCGCGCGCCGCGGGAGAGATGTAGCCGGCGGTAACGGCCACGGTTTTCACGCCGGCAGCGCGGCAGGCCCGGGCAGTGTCCATGGCATACTCCGCCCACACCACCGGGTCGTTATAGGTGAACGCCACGCTGCGGCAGCCGAGCTCGCGGGCGGCGGCGGCGATGGCCTCGGGAGCAGCAGACTCCGAAAGCAGCTCGACTTCCCGCGATTTGCTGATGGACCAGTTCTGGCAAAACTTGCACCCCAGGTTGCAGCCCGCCGTGCCGAACGAAAGAACGCTCGTACCAGGGTAAAAGTGGTTCAGCGGCTTCTTCTCAATCGGGTCGATACAAAACCCGGTGCTGCGGCCGTAGGTCGAAAGGACCATTTGGCCATCCCGGTTCTCCCGCACAAAGCAAAACCCTTTGTCTCCTGGCCGCAGCGTACAATCTCGCGGGCACAAATCGCAATGAATCCGCTCCGGCTCAATTTCATCCTCATGCCACCAGCCGCCCAGCAGCGAACCATCAGCAATAGGGGGGACATCGGGGGGAAGCAGAACCGTGCGGGACATGGGGAACTTCCTGACCCTCTACGTCCCAAAACAGTACAAATGGTCGTTCGTCCGGAGCAGGACTTTGCCGTCCACAAAAACGGGAGTGGCGAGGACATACTCATTCGGCAACGTGTTTTCGGCGACAACCTGCGAGTCCTTCGTCGGCGTGATGACAAATGTCTTCCCATCTTCCCGCGTAATGTAGATCTTTCCCCCAGCTAGAATCGGCGACGAGTTGACAGTCGTCGCCCGCCCTTTCTCCGGCTGGGTGGTCCACAGGGTTTCGCCGGTCTTCAGATCCAAGCAAGAAATCTGCCCTTTGTCGTTGCAAAGATAGACCTTGCCATCCTTGGCGATCGGCGTGGGAACGTCGGCTCCAATGTTCTCTTTGGTCCAGAGGACGTGGGACTCGGTGACGTCGCCGCTCCCGCCGAGTTTGATGGCGGTGACAGTGCCGCCGCGGGCGTACGGGGCGACGACCACGCCGTCCGAAACCACGGCGGACGAAATCGAGCGAAAAAAACCATTCTTCCGTGGATTCAGGCTGCCAACTTTCCACAATTCTTTGCCGCTGGCAGCGTCGTGCCCCGTGACGTAGTCGGCACCCAGCACGACAATCAACTCCAGGTCCCCATCCTGAACGACTACGGGGGTCGTGTAGCTCTGAGCGGACTCGCTGGGAGCTTTCGTATCGCGGTCCTGCTTCCAAACGAGCTTGCCAGTTTCTTTCTCGAACGCGGCGAGATAAGAGGGACCGCTGTGCATGACGGTGGCGATGACATGGTTCTTTGTCAGCACCGGAGAAGTCCCTAAGGCGTGCCAGAGAGTGTCCTCACCGTACTTCTCCTGCAGATTCGTCTGCCACATCACCTTGCCGCTGAAATCAACCGCTGCAAAGTCGCCACTTATGAAGTAGACAAAAACCTGTTTGCCGTCCGTAACTGCGGAGGGGTTGGTGCTGGTACCCTTGGCGCTCTTGAACGGTTTTATCTGGCCAATTTCCGTCCGCCACACCTCTTTGCCGCCGCGATCGTAACACAGCAAAACATTCTTCCCTTCAACGCCGCAGGTCAAAAAGATTCGGTCTTCCCACACAATCGGCGTGGAAGCCCCCGGCCCCGGCAGCTTCACCTTCCAGGCCACATTCTCGGTATTGCTCCACTTCGTCGGATACGCTTTCCCCTCGGCTACGCCGGTCTGGCCCGGCCCGCGCCAATTAGCCCAATTCTCGGCTCGGGCGAGGGCAGGAAAGAGAAGCAAAACGGCCAGCAGGATGATGGAATAGCGAAGCATGGAGGGCCTCCGGTGAGATAATAACGTCGAATCTCTATCATCGGCGGACGGCCAGGGCGGTGCAACCGGAGGAGCGACCGCGCCGCGCGCTTGCTGTTGCCGTGAGAGGCGACTACCATGAATGAACGGTCCAATTCCTTCGTCCAATTAAGGCAGGTGTCCCCATGCCCCTGGAAACTCTCGCTCCCCCTTCCCCCCCCAGCAACTCGGCGATTCCCGCGCCGGTAACGGTCGCCAACGTCCTCTCCGCGATCATCGTCGATGCCGCCGCGGCTGCCGGCGAGTATCTGCGCGATACGGAAGTACCTCACGGTGGCGAATAAGTCCCGCCTGGAGCCCCGCAGCCGCTCTCCCATTTTTCAGCGGCTCATTGGGCTGGAAACCGAATACGCTCTGCACATTCCCGCGAGCTCCAGCCAGGGAACTCTTTCGCGGTACGGGCTCTATCTGCAACTGCGGGACGCCCTCAAGCGATTGATTCCCGCGGTTGAAGCCCGGCACATGAAGGAAGGGATTTTCCACGCCGGAGGGGGCGCGGTCTGGTTCGAGACCGAACGCCCAGCTGCCGGAGGCGGACTTATTGAAGGGGCGACTGCCGAATGTCGCGGCCTGCGGCAACTCCTCGCCCAGCAGCGAGCGCAAGATTCTTTGTTATCCGACGCGGCCAAGCGGGCCTTCGGCAAGGAAAAAATCCGCCTGCTTAAAAACGACCGCGATGCCAAAGGAAACATCTACGGCTCGCAGGAAAACTATTCGGCAGAGTTTGCCAGCTCGTGGCGGCTGTGGTTGTGGCGGGGGGCGCTCGTCGCCATGCTGCCGCTGATGCTTTTCACCTGGGCCATGCTGTGGCTGCTGACGCTCGGCATCATTACCTACACGCTGCTCGCGACGATCTTCTACCTCGGCTGCGAACGGTTCATCCGCCAGCCCGAGGGACTCGCTCGCGCCCTCTTCGGCTGCACGATGGAGGAGCTGGGCCGAGCCGCGCCCACCGGCCCCAGATGGCTCGAAGCGTTCTTGAGCTTCATCACCCGCGTGATCACCGCACCGCTCGCGGCGGCATTGTTTACCGCCATCTGGCTGACGGCTTTTGTCCGCATCCGCCGGCAGATGCTCCCATTTTTGCTCAGCCGGGCGGTGACCTCGGGCGCGGGAATGCTCGACGATTGCGGCCGCTTTCATCTGGCGGATAAGGCCCCGGCGATGAATTGCTTGACCGGCATCGGCGGCCTCCTGGCGGATCGCCCCATCTTCACGTTCGGACATCTCTTCAAAACGGTATACGCCGAGAACTGGCTGCCGAACGATTACTTCACACTGTTCTCTTCCCAGCAACGGCTGCAAATCGCCCTGGGAGATTCGAACATGGCCCAGTTCGCGGAGTACCTCCGAGTGGGAACCACGCTGCTGGTGCTCGACTGCATTGAAGCGGGCGCGATGCCTCCTGTGCCAAAAGTCCTCCGCCCGCTCAAAGCCCTCCGCGCGATCTGTGCCGACCCGACCTTGCGGACCACCGTGCCGCTTGTTGGCGGCGGCAATTGCACAGCGCTGCAACTTCAACGGTTCTACCTGGAAGCGTGCCGACGGTTCCTCGATGAGCAGGAACATCCGCTGGTGGAAGCCCGCGAAGTCATCGAACACTGGGAAGAGACGCTGGATGCACTCGAGGAAGACTCCCAATCCCTGGTCGGCTCTCTGGACTGGGTGACCAAACGCTGGGTGCTGGAAAAGGCGGGCCGCGGAGCCTCCTGGCAAACCCGCAAAAAGATCGACCTCAAGTATCACGAGCTGTCCCCCGACGGCTATTACGAGCGGCTCCGTTCCACCGGCGTGGCTCAAGACCTGCTGTCCCCGGAGGAAGTGGAATCGGCTCGCCGTAACCCGCCGCTCGGCACTCCCGCCACCGTCCGGGGCCGCTTCATCCGCGAGTTTGCCGGCGGTGCGGAAGCGGTCTCCGCCAACTGGAAGGCGGTCTATATCGGCCAGGGACGGCGGACCAAAGTCATTCGTCTCGCCAGCTACCGCCGGTCGCTTCCCCCCGAGGGTCCAAGCAAGGACGAACGGGTTGAACAACGCTGAGGTCGGCGTGATAACCGCGGACTAGGACTGGGTCAGCTCTTTCAAGGCCGCGATGACGTGCTCATCGTGGCCATCCACCTTCACAGCCTTCCAGACTTTGAAGAGCTTCCCCTCGCCATCAATCAGAAAGGTGCTGCGGGCGATTCCCATCTTCTTCTTGCCGTACATGTTCTTCTCGCGCCAAGCGCCGTATTTTTCGGCGACCGCGTGGTCGGGGTCCGCCAGCAGGGGAAAATTGAGATGGTACTTGTCCCGGAATTTGACGTGGCTGGCAACGTCGTCCGGGCTAATGCCGATGACTTTCGCGCCGAGCTTCTTGAGCTCATCGCTCCGGTCGCGGAACGCGCACGCTTCGCGCGTACAGCCGGGAGTATCGTCGGCGGGATAAAAGTAGAGGACGACGGGGCTCCCCTTTAAATCGCTGAGTTTTACCTTGCTACCGTCGTCAGCCACGAGGGTAAAAGCGGGAGCCTTCGTATTTTCCAGCGGCCAGTCTGCCATCGGATTGCCTTTCGCGGAAAACAGTGATTCTACAGCTTCGGACAAAGCTGGTCGAATACCGGCCGCTCATCCGTATCCAGTTTCGCGGCTGCGTGCTGGGCCAGGTCAAGGAATTCCTTGGCCCGCGCTGCTTCGCCCGCAACCAAGTAGGCCCGCGATGCCGCCGCCAGAGTGGTCGCCCGGTCAAAGGCGGTCTGCGAATCGCCCGCGGCTTTACTCAGCGCTAAGGCCAGCTCGGCATAGCGGCTCGCCCCTTCCGGCAGTCCAGCGCCCGCATACACATTGGCCAGCAGCACCATTCCCCGCAAACGATTGAGCTCGTTGCCCGCAGCCAGCCAGTGGTGCACGCTGGCATGCGCGGCATGCAGCATCCGCTCGGTTTCGTCGGCCGAGCGATTGGGTTTGTCGAGCAGATCCCAGGCGGCATTGTTGCACTCGACAGCAAACCACCGCTGGGCGCGAGGGAGATCGAAGGGTGCTTCAGCCATGACGAGGCCGCTCAGGAAAGTAGCTTGTGCAGGTGGAAGTGGAATTTGCCGAGCTTGCCGCCATAGTTGCCGGCTGTGATGGCGACCACTCCTTGACCGGCAGCGGTGCGAATGGCCGCGGTCATCGCTGCCGCAACCGCCTGCTCGTTCACGCCATCGATCACGATTTCATAGGCGCAGTTGGCCTCGGGATGCAGCTTACTTTCCACCCGGCCGCGGAGCGTCGGGCAATAGGGGTCGGACGTGGAAGCCACGAGCCCCTTGTACTTCGAGCCGACTTTGCTGCCGCTGCGAGCGACGCCACCGGGAAAAGGGGTGATCGCCCCGCTAACGCCCGCAATCGCTTGTGTCCCGCGACGAGCGGCTGCGAGGCCGGCGGCCTGGCTGTCGGACTCGATGATGATATTGCCGCCGGCGACCCCCTTTTCCACACCCAGCGAATCTTCCACCAGGAATTCGCCATCCATCACGGGGATGCGCCAATAACGGCGGCCCGCCACCTGCTTGCTCTTCTGAAAACCGTCGCCGAAGAAACGGATGTGCTTTCCCAGGGGGATTTTCGTTGACGCTTCGGGCAGCCCGTTGTAAACCGCGGTGGAAGGGCAGGTCATTAGGCACTGCCCCGTCCGATTCGGCACTGCCTTGGTCAAGGCATCCGTCGAGAAGCCAAACACCAGTACGGCTGCACCCACGCGACCATCCGGCGTCTCTTGCGGCGAAAGCCGCTGTTCGACGCCCGTTTCCGCGTCGCAGGCGATGACCGACGAGCTGTATCCGGTGAATTCCCGCAACCCCGCCTCCAGCCAGTACTCATCCGCTGCCGTCACAAGCAGTCGGACGTAGCGCATTCCAAAAGCTTCCGCGAAGGTGTCTTCGATCAGCGTGTTGCCAAGTTGCATGCGACTATCATGGCGTAACCCATCTCCCTTTGGGAGAGGGGCTAGGCGTCCAGTTGCTCCGCCGCGGTCGCGATGACCTGGGCGCTTCTCTGCATTGCCACCTGTTCGCCCTCGGTCAAGCTAGGACGGAGCGTGGCGATGATCCCCTCGCGTCCGAGAATCCTGGGGAGCGAGAGGCTGATGGAGGCGAACTCGGGAATGTCATGGCATGGCGCGGAAACGGTGTACACGCCCTGCTCGTCGTTCCGAATGGCGCGGACGAGGCGGCTGATGCCAGCGCCGATGCCGAAGTAGGTGGCCCCCTTCCCCTCAATGATGCGATAGGCGGCCCGGCGAACGCCATCGTCAATCCGTTGCCGGACTTCGTCGGTAATGCTTCGCCCAGTTTGGCGGGCAAAGTCCTCCAGCGGAATTCCACCGGCCCGGGCGCTCGACCAGGCCAGCACTTCCGAATCGCCGTGCTCTCCCAGCACGTAGGCGTGGACGGAGTGCGGCGCGAGCCCCAGGTGCTCCCCCAGCAGAGCCCGGAAGCGGGCCGTATCGAGCACGGTCCCCGAGCCAATCACGCGGCTGGCGGGCAACTTCGTCATCCGGGAGACCATGAGCGTAATCAAATCAACAGGATTCGACGCCACGAGCAGAATTGCCTCCGGCGCGGCCGCAAGCACCTTGCCCGTCACATCGGCAAAAACCTTGGCGTTCCGCTGCAAGAGTTGCAGCCGCGTCTCCCCTGGCTTTTGCCCGACGCCGCAAGCCAGAACGACAACCTCCGCGCCGGCCAGTTCGGGATAGCCCCCCGCTGAGATTCGGACGGGGGAGGAAAAAGAGGTGGCATGCAGAATGTCTTCCGCCTGAGCGTGGGCCATCTTCTCATTCAGGTCCACCAGCACAATTTCATTTGGCACTCCCTGCAGCGTCATGGCATAAGCCGCGGAGCTGCCGACAAACCCGCAGCCGACAATTCCGACCTTCATTTTCAGCTCCGTCTGCAAGCGAAAACAGCCCAGAAGCTTTCGCTCCTGGGCTGCGTTCTCAAAACCGCGTTTTTGTGGCGACATGCGGCTCGCATGTCTGCCTCTGAGCCTGCACGCGAGGCCGCGTGCGGCTACTTTAATCCAAGAAGCCTACCAACTCCTGGCTCCGGCTGGGCTGTTGCAGCTTGCGGACGGCCTTGGCTTCAATCTGGCGAATCCGCTCGCGCGTGACCTTGAAGATGTGGCCGACTTCTTCCAGCGTGTAGCTGTAGCCGTCGCCCAGACCGTAACGGAGCTTGATGATCTCCCGCTCGCGATAGGACAAGGTCTTGAGCACCTTGTTGATTCGCGTCCGGAGCATCTCTTGCCCCGCGCCGATGGAAGGACTTTCCGCCGTGCCGTCGGGAAGCAGGTCACCGAAGTGGCTGTCCTCGCTATTGCCCACGGGGCGGTCCAAACTGATTGGATAGCGGCTCATGGCGAGGACGCGACGGGCTTCGTCGACCGTGGTCTTCGCCCGGCGAGCGGTCTCTTCCAGCGTCGGCTCGCGGCCGAGCTCTTGCAGCAGTTGCCGCGAGACGTTCCGCACGCGGGACATGGTTTCCACCATGTGGACCGGAATGCGAATGGTGCGGCTCTGGTCGGCAACGGCGCGAGTGATCGCCTGGCGAATCCACCAGGTGGCGTACGTGCAGAATTTGAAGCC
>SXOA01000181.1 GCA_005778405.1 Planctomycetaceae bacterium | reverse complement strand
GCTGCCATGCACCGGCTCGAACATGCTGGGAAATAGCCGCTCGGGGTTCGTGTTTGTACTTGGGGCCAATCCCAAGCCGCCACCGAGCACTCCGCCGAGGTCGGTCAGCAGATCGCCAAACAGGTTCGACGCCACCACCACGTCAAACCGCTCCGGCCAGCGGACGAAATTCATGATCAGGGCATCACAGTGCTGCCGCTCGCATTCCACATCGGGGAATTGTGGCGCAAGCTCGGCCAGCACTTCATCCCACAAGCCGTAGGCGTAGCGCTGCGCATTCGACTTCGTCGCCATCGTGAGCTTCTTGCGCCGCTTTCTGGCGAGCGCGAACCCATAGCGCAGAATGCGCTCGATGCCGCGGCGAGTGTGGACCGCAGACTGCACGGCGACTTCGTCCGGCGTGCCCCGCTTCAGGCGTCCGCCGTTGTCGACATATTCCCCTTCGGAGTTTTCGCGAATGACCACGATATCGATATCCGCCGGTCCTTTTCCCGCCAGCACACTTTTCAGCCCCGGATACAGCCGTGCAGGCCGGACGCAGGCATACTGGTCAAAAGCCTGGCGAATCCGGACGAGGGGAGCCAGCGTTTCATAGTCCGGCAATAGCTCCGGCCAACCGACGGCACCAAGCAGGATGGCGTCGAAGGGGCGAAGAACTTCGAGGAAGTCCTCGGGGACCACTCGGCCGTGCTGCTGCCAATAGTTGATGCCCCAAGGGAATTCCGTAAGGTCAAAGGTCGCTTGCGAACTTGTTTCCAGTCCGCGCAGCACACGAACCGCTTGAGCGGTGACTTCGGGGCCGATGCCATCTCCAGGATAGACAGCAATACGTAGGGCTCGAGTCATTCAGTCTCCTGCATAGGGTCAGTGGGGGGCGGGGAACTGGTTTCGCGGCGGAATCTCTCGATTTCGCGATTCAAGAGCAAGTGCTCCGTCTGCTGCTGGGCGACTTGCGGCCCGTAGTGCAGGCGTGAAGCGGCAAAATCGCTGGCGGCCAGCAGCACGGTCCAGACCAGCAGCCCGAGCACGCCGGTCCAGTACAACGCCAGCATCGTATTATCAGCGACCCAAAGGTGGCCGAAAATCAGCAGGCCAATCATACCCAGCATGCCGCTGGCCTGCATGCGGCGGCGATACTGCCGGCGAAAGAACTCATAGTCCCGCTCCGCCAACCCGCCGTGGTCCGCTTCCCGCCAGGCTTTCACATGCCAGGCCAGAAGTACCACCGAGCCGAAGACGATTACCGCGGAGAAGAGGAGGGTAGGGAGCATGGGGAATGTCTAAATTCGAATTCCGAATGGCGAATGAGATGAGGGGCACCAGTATTTTTCCTCTTTCATTCGTCATTTAGAATTCGAATTTTGTCATTTCGTCCTTCCGATTTATTTCACCTTCTTCAGCCACTCTTCCAGGACGTATCCCACCTTCGCCAACGAGAGGGCCGAGCAGTTTTCGGGCTTGTCCTTGGTGGTGTGCCAGTAGCTTGCAACGCGAGGACGAGGGTAGTCAAAATCGATGATGTCGATCGTGGGGATCTTGGCGATGTTGCGGAGGGCCAGGTGGTCGTCCCGCACTTCGTGCACGGTCTGTGGTATGAACTCCCGCACGCCGAGCTGCCGCGCGGTGGACCAGATGTCCGCGATGAGGGCCTGGGACTCCGCCCCTTGCATGCTATTGACTTCGCGATAGATCTGCAGTTCCTTGTCTCCGATCATGTCCACCAGCACGCCCCATTTGTACGAGTAGCTTCGGGGGGCCATCACATACTTTTCGGCGAAATGCTCGGAGCCCAGAAAGTACTTGTCGCGGTCGCTGTCAAAGATGAACTCTTCACCGTCGAACAGGACCATGTCCACGCCGTATTTGCAGGGGAGCTTCGCCATGTTCTCCGCCATCTCGCAAAATAGCGCCGTTCCGCTCGCGCCGTCGTTCGCGCCCAGAAAGACTCCCGGCTTGCGCTGCATCCGCGGATCGCGGTCATTGTCCGCGAAGGGGCGGGTGTCGTAGTGCGTACAGAGCAGAATCCGCTCGGTATTTTCGGGATGCCACCGCACAATCATGTTAGCTAGGGTCACGAGCGCGCCGTTCTCGGGATGCCTGACTTCAAACTGTTGCAGCTCGACTTTGCCGCCGCACTTTTGGAAATGAGCCTGCAGATAGGTCTGTTGATCAAGCATTTTCTGCGTGGCGGAGACACGCGGGCCCAGCGCGCAGATGGCTTCCAGGTGCTCAAAAGCCCGCTCACCGTTGAAGGGAATGTTCTCGAGCTTGAGGTTGCCCGGCGGCGGCCGTTGGGACCAGGCCGTGGGATTGTTGAGTACCATAATGCCCAGAATTGCCATGAGCACCGCGGCCGCAATAGCGAAGTAATAGTAGCCGCGCGATGGCCGTGGCGGGTCGAACTTAGACGCCTTGTTAGAACCAGATTTCATGACGAGTACCTTCATGCTTCCATTGTAAGCGCCGCCGGCGCTCCCCGCATACAGCAATCCGATTTGCCGAAAGCAATGTTCCGAAAAGCGGGGACAAAGCCTAAAATCGCAGCCAAACAGACTTCAAGCTCCGCCAGGAAATGCAAATGGAATCGATCGCCAATATCACCCAACTCCACCGCCAGAGGTGCGCGACATGGCACAGCCAGCCGGTGAACAATCCGTATGACGGCTTGCTGGGGCTCGTCTGCCAGCAGTTCAGCTTCAACTTTCTGCTCTGGCACGAGGAAGACATCGCCCGCAGCCGCGACGTGACGGCAGAGAGGATTGCCGAGGTGAAGCGGGCCATCGACGGCTTCAACCAGAAGCGGAACGACTACATCGAGAGGATTGACGACTGGATTATGGAAGAGCTAGGTCGACGCGGAATTGCTCCTCTGGCAGACGCCCGGCAAAGCACCGAAACCGCCGGCAGCGCCATTGATCGGCTCTCGATTCTCACCCTTCGCATCTACCACCTCGAGGAGCAGCGGGACCGCGCGGACGCGACTGCCGAGCATCGGCAAAACGTGACCACCAAGCTGGCCATCGCCTTGGCTCAGTTTGACGACCTTTCTCGCTCAGCCCAGGAACTGCTGGACGACCTGTTCGCCGGCCGTAAACGGCATAAGACTTACCGCCAGCTCAAGATGTATAACGACCCAACGATGAATCCGTATCTTTACAAGGCCCAACAAAAGTGAGAAAGGAAAACCTTCGTCATGCCGCCATTTTCTTGGCGGGCACAAGCAGCAACGCCAGCGTTACCAGCCGTAGGATGGAGGAGACTCCGAAGAGAGTCAGATAAGCCCCGTGGGATTCTCGCATGGCCGTCATGATGGCCGCACCGATCAAACTGCCGACGACCAGGGCCAGGGCGTTACCGAAGTTGTAGATGGCGAGCACGCTGGTGCGGCTTTGGCGGGGGATGGCTTCAAAGAACATGAGGGCCATCGCCAACTCGAAACCCGCCCAGGCAATGCCGGAGACGAGTTGAACAACGAACAAATAGGCCAGTTCGCTGGTGACAACCCAGTCGAAATGGGCAATGTAAAGGTTGATGGGAAGCGTCAAATTCCAGCCGCCAAAATAGCCGCTAAAGATCCAGAGGCCGCTGATGGGAACGATGGCGATGCCGCCTACCAGAAGCAGCCGCTTGGGTCCCACAGTCATGGCATAGCGACCCCAGGCGGGCATGGCCAGCACCTTGCCCAAGAAGCAGATGCCGATGAGCACGACGTAATTGAAGTAGGCGAGCGGGTCGTTTCCCAGCAAGTCCTTGAGCATGTAGGGCGTGAAGTACGGGCCGGATATCTGTACGACCATTTGCACCGCCAGCAGATATAGCACCAGGCGGCCACCGACTTCGCCGGCAGTTTTGGCGTGTTTCCTTTGCAAGAAGTGGCCAATACGGACTCGCCTCTCCACCAGATTCCCTTTGTGGGAATCCCGCTGCCGGCTGAGGCACCAGGCGGAAACGAAACGGCAGGCGGAGGCAAACAGAAAGATGCCGCAGAACGCTGTCAAAACCCAGGCATTGGCTTTGCCCAGTTGGAGCGCGACGCCGCCGGCGATAAAGCCCAGGAGCGTACAGAATTGGCCGACCCGAGCGCGGCAGGCGAAGTAGTTGGTTCGCATGCTGCGGGGAATGATCTCTTCGATCCAGGTCGCCCAAACGGGTCCGGTGGCAAGGCCGCTACCCCAGTAGAGCGTGACCGCGAGAAAGACCATGAGTCCCGCCATTCCGCCGCTGAAGAACGAGGCGACTGGCAACAGCAGCAGGCTGGTCGCTTGGAGGCTGACGAATGTGACAATCCAGCGGCGCTGGGAGCCGAGCTTTTTCACGCCCCAAGGTCCGGCCAATTGAAGCAAGGAGCCCGCGAGTTGTGGCAAGGTGGCGAGCAGGCCGGCAAAAGTCTGGCCGGTGCCGATTGCGAGCGCGAAAGCGGAGAAATAGGATTCGCCCAGCCCGACCATCAAGCTATAGCTGGCGGCGTCACCCGTGCTGTAGGCCAGATCGTTCCGTGGAGAAACGCGAGCCGGCGGTGCAGCCTCTGCGGCAGCCGGTGGAATCAAAATTGATCCGCCTGACAATTCCGCATCCTGCGACTGGACAGCAGGTAGTGCTTCTGGCGCAGCAAGACGCGGCTTAGTGGGCGAAGGTGCGTCCTGGCGCAGAGCAACTGGCCGGGGAGACGTAGCAACGGACATGGTGTCTAAACTTCAGGAGGCGGTTAATGTATTCTAACGCCTGCGGTTAATTTCGGAAGGAAGTACATCGGCAAATTGCCTGAATTCCCTACAATTGGAATCGGCCGCCAATGTGCTCTACAATCAGATGGTCACGAGCAGCGGACACGTAATTAGCAGTCCAAGTTCGGGCATGCAACCCTAGAATTTTCCCGCTGCCGCGGACGAATTCTCTCGACTCCACATCGGCGGCTTCGGCCCGGCAGTTTTCCTTAACACCTTGTCTCATAACGACTAGCGGCAAATCGATGTCCACGGCGGCGGTTGACAAATCGGGGGAGCGAGTGCGGCAAATGTTCGGCGAAATTGCGCCGAGCTATGACCGCATGAACCACCTGCTCTCGATGAATGTGGACCGCTATTGGCGGTGGCGAACCGTCCGCAAGCTGCGGCCCGCGGGGAGCGACCCCATCCTCGACATCTGCACTGGAACGGGGGATTTGGCCCTCGCTTTTTTTCGATACACACGGGGCCAAACGCCGATTTTTGCCACCGACTTCTGTCCTGAAATGCTGGCCATCGGTGAGAAGAAAAAGAAACGGCGGGGAATAGGGGATGTGCTCACCTTTCAAGAGGCTGACGCTCAGAATCTTTCTTTTGAAGACAACAGATTTCAGATCGTCTCTGTCGCGTTCGGGCTGCGAAACGTCGCCGACACGGATCGGGGCCTCGCGGAAATGACCCGCGTTTGCATGCCTGGAGGCAAAGTCGCAATCCTCGAATTCTCACAGCCAACCTGGCAGCCCTTCAAGGGCTTCTACGGCTGGTATTTTCGCCATGTGCTGCCGAGGATTGGCCAGATGCTGGCACGGAACAAGTCAAAGGCCTACAGCTATCTTCCCGAAAGCGTGGGCCAATTCCCGTGCGGTGAAGCCCTGGCGGAACGAATGCGAGCGGCCGGGCTTTCCTCGGTCAGGTACTATCCGTTGACGCTGGGAATCGCCACGCTCTATGTGGGAGTAAAATAAGGTGGGGTAGGTTTCCAGCCTGCCCTGAAAATATTCTGGACAGGCTGGAAGCCTACCCCACTTGTTATGCATCCACTCATTCTTGCCATTACCGGCGCCAGCGGAGCGGTCTATGCCGTGCGCCTGCTGGATGTACTTTTGGCCAGCGGACGAGACGTGCATCTCCTGATCAGCCCCTCGGGAAAAGCAGTGTTGAAGCAGGAGCTGAGTGTTGAGGTCGATTTGGACCACTTTGACCCTTCGCCATTGTTCTCGGCAAAGAGACACCCGCTCCTCCTGCCCCCTCTCCCCCTGGGAGAGAGCCGGGGTGAGGGTCTTCCGCCAGCTTCCAAAATTTCTTCGCAGCCAGGCCGACTCCTTTACCACCGCCACGACGATTTTCTAGCTCCTCCCGCCAGTGGCTCGTTCTTAACGGGTGGAATGGTCGTCTGTCCCTGTTCCGGAAGCACGCTCAGCGGCATTGCTCACGCCGCCAGCATGAACCTGATCCAGAGGGCCGCCGACGTTCATCTGAAGGAGCACCGCCGTCTGATTCTCGTCCCTCGAGAGACCCCGCTTTCGGTCATTCAACTCGACAACCTCCGCAGGGCGGCCGAAGCGGGCGCTGTCATCCTTCCCGCAATGCCTGGTTGGTATCACGGCGTCACTTCAATCCGCGATTTGGTTGACTTCGTCGTCGCCAGGATTCTCGACCAGCTTGGCGTGCCTCATACACTCATGAAACGATGGGGCTCGTAATTCCTGTTGCCAGCGCCGTTTCCATTACCTGCGGCGACGAAAAAAGGCTGGTCCGCTTTCTTAACGGACCAGCCTAAATCGTTTCAAGATTGCCAGGCTTCGGCAAAATGCTACCAGTACAGGCTTCCCGCGTTCTTCGCGGCGGCTTTCTGGCGGGTTTCGCCAACAGCGGGAACTTCCTGCGTCTTGTCGGCGATGGCCCACGAGTTGATCTCCACACCGCCGGAAGCAGTGATGAAGTACTTGCTGCCGCGATGCACAACGCTGCACTGTGTGGCAACCTGGGTCGGGGCGTGCCATTCGCTCGGCTGGACCTTGCTGTCGCTGGCCAAAATCGTGGGGATTTCCAGATTGGCCTTGGCCAGCAGGTTTTCCTTGGCGATGAGGGCGGAGATGACGCACAGATCCATCACATTCCGCAGCTCGCCAAAGATTGGCTCGGCAACGGAGAGTTCGTCGTACTTGGCAGTCATGTTGTCGGCCCATTTCTGGGCGGCATCGCTGGTCTTGCCGGTGCCGGCAACTTTTCCAGCGGCGATGACTTCATCTTCCGTCATGACCTTCACACCCTTGCCGCGAAGCTGCCACGCCAGGCCATCGGCGCTTTTGGCCATCGGCTCGTAGTCGCAAGCCATCCACCAGCGGGGCATCATGTTCTTGGGCTGGGACTTGATCATGTCCACATAGCTGCCAAGTCCCTTGACGGGCGACGGTTCCAGCTTCATGGCAATCCGCTTCATCTTGTAATCGCTGGCGACCAGCGTACGGGCCAGGTGGCTGGTCTTCGGTACGCCGTTGATCGAGATCATCTGCGGTCCCATCGCCTTTTCAAAGGCCACGGGAACTTCTGGCGTGAATTTCACAAAGGACGCGGCAGCGCGGTCCAGCGCCAAACGGCCTTCCTCGGTCGGATCGATCGAAACGCTGATGCCGCCGTTGCGGGCGTTTTCCGTGGTTCGCAGCGCCAGCAGCAGATCTTCCAGCCGCAGCACGGGACGGCCGGTGGTGATACCGACGATGTTGGCGTTCGCATCCACTTTCCAGCCCTCACCCGGGCCAGCCAGGACGATGTCGTTCTGCTCGGGATAGAGGAAGACATATTCAATCCGCTGGATGCCGGCCAGGAAGAGAATTTCTTCCGGCAAAGCATTCTTGTCATCGCTCTTGGCAACCGCTTCCTCCAGGGCCCGCAGCGAGATCATCCGCATGCCGACCTTATTCTTCAAAGCGTCCGCTTGCGGCTTCATGGCCTTGTGGTAGGCCTCGCGGGAAGCGGTGATGTCCCTGGTAATGGGCATCGACAGGAGCCCATCGGGAGAGATGAAAACTCCACCGACTGCCTGGCCGAAAAAGCCGTTGTTATTGTTCCCATTTTGCGCCCAGGCTTCACCCGGCAACAGGCTCGCCGCCGCAACCAAGGCCAAAGTCAGGGCGACAATTCGATTCATCTTCATACCTGCACTCCGAAAAATAAACGATTCCTGGCAAAAAACGCGCGTGCCAATGGGCCCTCTCCGATCCGTAGGAAGTGCGTCCCATTGGTGTGACTGAGTCGCTGCGAAACGCCCCGCAGGTCGCCAGTTGCCTGTCTCGCCTGGAGCTCCCGGTCACACCATCTAGAGTAGCTGGACCTCCTGGAAATTGCAAGAATTTGCTGAAAAAGCCTGAGGTAAAGCAATGCTCGCCTTTGTCGCGGGGGCGAACCAGGAGCAAAACGGCTGGTCAAAAGTGCCTCTTGCCAGTGGAGCGCCAGGCAAGCTAAGGTGGTAGTTGGAACAGACTTCCCGCTCTTGGCTCGTCTCAAAAAACGCGGGAATTCGCCTCACTTTTGCATGCTTGCCTATTTGGTCATTCGCGAAGGGTCGAAGTGGACCGACGTTTTTCGTTTGGTTCCGGGGAGGACCGTCACCATCGGACGGGCGGGGACCAACCAGATTGTCATCAAGGATGAACGGGCCAGCCGCAACCACGCCGAAATCTTCATCACCCGAGGACAGTGGACGCTCCGTGATTTGGAGAGCCGCAACGGCACCATCGTTGGCAGCAAGCAAGTTCGCGGTGACTATCCGCTGACACCGGGAGAGGTGATTCGCATCGCCCATTGCCAGCTTGCGTATGTCCAGGATTTGTCGAAGGCTTTTCCGGATACTCCCGGTGAAGGGCCGCCGGCGGGATTTCTCAGTGATGCGGAAGAGACTGTCGCCGGCGCGCCAAAGCTGCGCGAGACGGGAGAAATCAGCGACTCCAATGTGCTCACGTCGAGCGAGCCATCCGCCATCACCCATCGCCGCAGCCACGCCCGCTTTCTCAGCCCCGGCGGCGGCGAACTCGAACATCCCAAAGTTGGTCAAGCGGCAACCAAGCTTTGCAAGCTCGCCTTCGAACTCGCCAGCCAGCCGGACATTGCCTCGGTCGCTCATCTCGCGCTCAACGGCCTCTTCGAAAGCACACAGATTGACGCCGGTGCGGTGCTCCTGCTTCCCAAAGGAAAAGAGGCGGCGGAGGTGACGACGGCAGAGCTTAATGTGGTCGCCTCGCGCACCGACGTCGAGCCCAGCTACCATCGGCTCTCGGCGTTTCTCGCGGTCACGGTCCTCCGCGATGGCGAGGCGGTGCTGGCTCGCAACGTCGAAGGGGACAGCAACCTCGGCAGCCGCGACAGCAAAGGGGAGATCCATTCCACCAGCGTCATCTGCGCCCCCATCCGGCAAGACCGCAAGGTCGTCGGTCTGCTCCATACCTATTCCACGCAGACCAACCGCGTCGCCGATCCTGACGATTTGGAGTTTACGCTGGCGGTGGCCGATAACGTCGCACTGGCCCTCAAAAATCTCGCCCGCCAGCAGGAGCTTTCCGAGAACCTCTCGCAGACGCAAAGCGAAGTCCAGCAGCTTCGCAAACAACTCGGCGCGGAAAGCGCCATCGTCGGCAACAGCCCGGTCCTCGATGCCGTCCAGCAGCAAATCGCTCGTGCCGCTCCCAGTCGAGCCACCGTGCTCATTCGCGGCGAAAGCGGCGTCGGCAAAGAGCTGGTCGCGCGAGCCATGCACTACGCCAGCCCTCGAAAAAAGGGCCCCTTCGTCTGTCTCAACTGCGCCGCCCTCTCTGAAACGCTCCTCGAAAGCGAGCTCTTCGGCCACGAGAAGGGAGCCTTCACGGGTGCCACGGATCGCAAGATTGGCAAGTTCGAGTCGGCCCATCAGGGGACGCTGATGCTTGACGAAATCGGCGAGATGAGCCCGTCGATTCAGGCCAAATTTCTGCGCGTGCTGGAAGGGCATCCCTTCGAGCGGGTCGGCGGTTCGCAGCCCATTAAGGTCGATGTCCGCGTGATAGCCGCCACCAACCGCGACCTGGAAAAAGCCGTCGCCGAAAACAAGTTCCGCCGCGATCTCTACTTCCGGTTGCACGTCGTGGAGATTTTTGTCCCGCCGCTCCGCAAACGGGGCGACGATATTCTCGAACTCGCCAACTTTTTCCTCGACCGCTACAACGCCGAAACCAGCCGCAAAATCCGCGGCTTCACTCCCGAGGCAATCCACCGGATGCAGCAGTATCGCTGGCCCGGCAATGTCCGCGAGTTGAAGAACGTCATCGAGCGGGCCGTCGTTCTGGCCCGCAGCGAATTCATCGACGTCGAGGATTTGCATCTTTCCAACCTCGCCACTTCGAGCGAATCGGGGGACATCCAGCTTCCCAAAAGCACCTACGAGCCACTTTCCCTCGACGACGTCGAGAAGCGGCATATCCACGCCACACTCAAGGCCACCGGCTGGAACAAAAGTCGCACCTCGGCCATCCTGGGAGTCGAGCGGAGCACTCTCGACCGCAAAATCCGCCGCTACGACCTCAAGCCACCGGGCATCAAAGGGGAATGGCGAGAGGAGTAGAAAGCAGATTCTCGAGCCACGGATTGAACACGGATGAAGTCAGATCTTCGAATTGCTTTGTTATCCTGTCCCTCCTCATCCGTGTTTCATCCGTGTTCATTCCGTGGCCTCGTCCTCGTTTGATTTCAATTCATGACCTTCTCCGCCCGCTTCTGGCGATTGTTCCTGCTCTACGCGGCGCTGCTGGCGCTGTTTGCGGGGATTGTCGGCGCGATGGCGGCAGCACAAATGGCCGGTGTTTGGTTTGGCTTGGTCACAATCTTGTGGTTTGGCTTAGGCGCTCTGGCGACCTGGTATGCCGTCGCTCAAGTGACCGAGCCGCTGGCCCGGCTGTCGCAGAGCGTGCGGGAACTAGCCAAGAGTGAAGACGGCAAGCCCCCTTCGGCGAATGCGGCCGATGAAATGGCCATGCTCTCCGCCGACGTCGAGCAAATACGCCGCAAGCTCAGCCGCGGTGTCGGAGAGTTGCAGACCAACGCCGAGCATCTGCAAGCGGTCCTCAGCAGCATGCGCGAGGGGGTTTTGGCCGTCGGTCCTGACACAACAGTAATGCTGGCCAACGATGCCGGCCGCGAGCTTCTCGAATTCTCCGCCGCCGAGCCGCAGGGCCGACCCCTCTTGGAAGTGACTCGTGTTCGCCCCGTGTACGATGCGGTGCAAGACGCTTTCGCGGAGGCTGAGCCGATCCAGCGGGAGTTCGACGTCGTTGGCTCGCAGCGCCGCCGCCTCGCATTGCGGGCCAATCGGCTCCCCGGCAATCCCTGTCCCGGCGTGATCGTGGTGCTCCACGATGTAAGCGATATCCGCCGCCTCGAAAACCTCCGCCGAGAACTGGTCGCCAACGTCTCGCACGAACTCAAAACCCCGCTGGCCGCTATCAAGGCCTATGCCGAAACACTCCGCCTGGGTGCCGTCAACGATCCCGAGCACAACCTGGCCTTCGTCGCCCGCATCGAGGAGCAAGCCGAGCGGCTGCACCAACTGATCCTGGACATGCTGCAGATTGCCCGCGTCGAAGCCGGCGAGGAGACCTTCGACATCGTCGACGTCCCGCTGCGAGAAGTCTTCGACGAATGTGCTGCCCAGTTCGCCGATGCCGCCGCCGCCCGCAACATCGAGCTTCGCATCGATTCCCCCGGCGAAGAGGTCTTCGTCCGGGCCGATGAGGAAGGGGTCCGGACGATCCTCAGCAACCTGGTGGACAACGCCCTCAAATACACGCCCGCAGGGGGACATGTCGCGGTCCGGGCGACTCCCAACCACCGCTTCGTCGCCCTGGAGGTTCAGGACACGGGCATCGGCATCGCCGAAAAGGACCAGGCCCGCGTCTTCGAGCGCTTCTACCGGGCCGACAAAGCCCGCTCCCGCGAACTCGGCGGCACCGGCCTGGGGCTTTCCATCGTCAAGCACCTCGCCCAAGCCTTCGGCGGCACCGTCGGCCTCGACAGTCGCCTCCGGGAAGGCTCGACCTTCCGCGTCAGCCTGCCACGAGTCAACGCCACTTAATAATTCGTCTGCAGCGTCACTTCGTTGGAGATGATTGCGCGGCGATTGGAGCCGGGGGTGACTTCTTCGATGCGGACGGAGAAGGGACGGTGCTCGGGTTTCAGTTGCTCAAAGAAGATGGAGAGGTTGCCGGAGGATGCGAGTTGGACTTCGCTAGGCGATTCGCCGGCACCGGATTTGACGACCAAAAAGTAGCGCGACGACGTATTGAGGCCGATATTGAGCGAGTAGTCAACGCTGATGGCCATGACGGTGCCGATGGGGAGGATCTGCGGCACGGCGATGCCGGCGGAGAGGTGGATGGACCGTCCCGGAGCAGCGGACGGTGTGCTGGTTCTGGATGGGGCGGGAGTGGCGGGCTCGGGCTGTTGGCCCTTGTGCGGCTGCTGAGCAAGGGGCGGAATGCTGAAGGGGGCTGGGGCCGGGGAACTGGGCGCTGGTTCGCCCGCGGCCGAGGGCGGAAGAGGGGCTCCGATGGGGAGCGAGAAGGTGCCACCCATGGAAGCGGCGGCTGGGCTGGGAGCCGTGGCTGGCGCAGGCGAGGGAGTCGCGGGAGCTTGAACAACATGCACCGGGAGCGGGCCCACGGCGGGCTGGGATTCGCAGCCGGCGAGGAAAACGGGGAGCAAACCGAGGCTGATACAGGTAATGCCTGAGATTCGGATCGGCATGGCAGCCTCTGAAAACGATTTGAGAGATTCAGTTAAGGGCGATGCACCCTCACCCCGGCCCTCT
>SXOA01000180.1 GCA_005778405.1 Planctomycetaceae bacterium | reverse complement strand
CATGATGGAAGACATTTCCATCCTCACCGGCGGCACCGCGGTTTTTGAAGCCCTCGGCACGAAGCTCGAATCGCTGCTACTCACCGACCTTGGCCGGGCCAAGAAGGTGATCATCGATAAGGACAACACCACGATCATCGAAGGGGCCGGCAAGCCCGACGATATCAAGTCCCGCATCGCCCAACTCCGCCGCGAAATCGACGTCAGCACCAGCGACTATGACCGCGAGAAGCTGGAAGAGCGGCTGGCGAAGCTCTCTGGTGGCGTGGCCAAGATCAACGTCGGCGGCGCGACCGAGAGCGAGATGAAGGACAAGAAGGCTCGCGTGGAAGACGCCTTGCACGCCACCCGCGCGGCTGTTCAGGAAGGCATTCTTCCTGGTGGCGGCGTTGCCCTGCTTCGCGCTTCATCCCAAGTCAAGCCGAGTGAAGACCTCAGCAATGACGAGAAGGTCGGCTACAACATCGTGCTCCGTTCCTGCCGTGCTCCGCTTTCGATGATCGCGGAAAACGCCGGCCAAGACGGTGGCATCGTTTGCGAGCGAGTGCTCGAAAGCAAGGGAAACAACGGCTACAACGCCCTGACCGATGTCTACGAAGACCTCGTAAAGGCCGGCGTCATTGACCCCACCAAGGTCACCCGTACCGCCCTCGCCAACGCCGCCAGCGTCGCCACGCTGCTCCTCACCAGCGACGCCCTGATCGCCGAGAAGCCGAAAGATGGCGGCAAAGCGGGCCATGGCGGGGACCATGACCTGTACTAATCGCCCTGCCGCCTGAAGTCGGCAAATGATATTCCGCGGCCACCTTCGGGTGGCCGCGGTCGTTTCTTGTCAGCTACTACTTGCCGAAGTCTTTCTCATACCGCTTCACCAACTTCTCTATATCCGCCGGCACGATGTACAGCTTGCCGTGAATCTTTTTCGTTTCGCCCGGCTTCAGGCCGCCGAGGCGGAAGTCGCTGTGAATACAGGCGACGACTCCCTGGAAGATTTCCTGGTAGGGATCCCAGGCCACCGCCATGATCTGCTTCTCGTCGGCGCTGTAGCAGCCGCACAGACCGCTGGAGGGGACGAGCTTACTGAGGGGACGCGGGTTGACGTCATTGCGGTCCACTCCTTTGGGTGCATAGACCTGGCCGGGAATGTAACGGGCCTTGTCCGCCCACGGCTCGGTCGGCAGGCGGGTGAGCTTGCCGTCCAGGAAGATGAAGCTCTTTTTGGCGTAGGCGGGAACCAATGTCCGAGCGTCGGCGTTGCCCGCGCCGGTGAACTTGTCCACTCGGATGCACGGCTGAGCCCAGTGAGCCTGCGACTCTTTGTCGGTTGGATTGTTGGCGGTCACTTGAAAATCGACCTCGTCCGCGCCGGGTGTGATCACATGCCGCACGCTCACGCCATCGGCCAGCGTATCCAGCAAGTGAATCGAGCCATCGCTCTTCTTCTGCGGCAGTTCTTCCGCCTTGTGCGGAATCACCGTTTGTCCCCACTCCCGGTCTGTGCTTCCGGGCCGGCAGTAAGCCTCCAGGTACATGATCTTGATTTCATCTCCCGGAAAATCGCCGCGGATTGTGAGATAGTTCTTCTCCCAGGATAGTCCCAGTGGCTTCGGCTCCGCGGCGGAAAGCACGGAGACGCAGAGTAATGGAAAAGCCGACGCGAGTAAGCAGCGCGCGGAGTAGCGTGACATGGAGAGGTTCCTTGGGGAGAGGAAATGAAGAGGAAGCACACGGTATGGTGTATCCGGTGAACCTTGCAGCCGCAACGGTGACGATCCAAGTCGAGGATCTGGCAGTACCGGAAAAACGGCTGCTGGCTGGCGTCATGACTGGGCAGGTGCGTTGACCTGATTGTCGGCGTTAGAATGGAAGCGGTGCCAGTGCAGGGGTTTCCCTGGGTTACGAAGGCGGCAACCTATGAACCGATATTTCCCTATTGTCGTCCCGGTTCTTATCGCCAGCTTCGCCGGTTGCGGTTCGAACACCCCCAGCAAGCCCCCCGCCACTGCCGTCAAAACGCCGACTGTAGCCGAAAAGCCAAAGGCCGCGCCGGAGAAGGTTAAGCACGTCGAGCCGCCGAAGGAGAAGCCGGTCAAGGTCGCCGACATTACCAAGAAAAAGGATGCGAAAGGGGACAACGCAGTTCCCGTTGCCAAGGCGGAATCTCCCAAGCCACCGCTCGCTCCCACCGCCGAGCGCTTCCTGCTGTTTACACCCATGAATCCGCTGATTATCGACGTCGAGCTGACGATTGACGGCCAGCCCCACCTGGCGGCGATGGAGAAGCTGGTGGATGAAGTGCTCAAGCTCGGCGATACCGATGGGGACGGGCGGCCGACGTGGAAAGAAGTGGCCGAGAGCAAGCGGTTCAAGTATGGGCAATTTGGCAACGTGGCGATCAACGGCGAAAACAACATCAAGCAGATTCTGGAGATGTATGACCCCGACCGAAATGGAACGGTCAACCGGACCGAGGTGCCCCGGTTCCTCACCCGCAACGCCGGCGGAGCCCGGCCGTTTTCCATCCGGGGAACGTCCGACTTCCGCGAGACGAGCCGCTATGAATCGCCGCTCTGGAACTTGCTCAATACCGACGGCGACCGGCATTCCATTTCCTCTGCCGAGATGGCCGCCGCCCCCAGTCGCCTCCGCAGCCGCGACACGGACGACGACGACCTGGTGGTCCCCGCCGACCTGAATTCCAATTCCGCCGTGATGCCGGGAGAAATGCCCGTCCGCCGCCGCGACCGCGGGCCGACCGCGGCCCGACTGCTGGCGAACGATGCCAAGTGGGACATGATTCGCGTGGACCTGGATGACCAATATGCACTGGGGGGCAACTTGACTCCCGAGAGCCTTCCCTGGACCCCCAAGCTGTTCGCCCAGCTCGACGCCGACAAGAGCGGCCGGCTGACGAAAGCCGAATACCTGTTGCTCGAAAAGGTGCCGGCCCACATTCGCCTGGCGGTGAACTTTGGTAAGAGCGGCAAGGCCGAGCTGAAGAAGGAAGGCGAAAAGCCGCCCGAAGCAGTTGCGAACCAGGAAGGCCCCGTGCAGATTCGCGTCCTCAACCTGTGCGAAGAGCTGGAAGCATTACCTCATAGTGTGGGGGAACAGTCCGGGCGGCTGACGCTGAGTATCGGCGGCATGAACCTGACTTTTTATACCAACGACACGGTCGGAGCCGTGGACTTTGAGGCCCAGGCCAAGCAGGTTCTGGAAATGTACGACGTCGACAAGAATGGCTACTTGGAATCCAAGGAAGTCCCCGCCGACGCCGTGGCTGCTTTCGGCGCTTTCGAGGGAGTCGATACCGACGCCGACGCCAAGGTCTATCCGGGCGAAATCGCCACCTATCTCTCGCAGCAGCAAGCGGCTCTCCGGTCGCAGGTTCACGCCAAGGCCGAGGACCGCGAAGATGCCTTCTTTCTCGTTCTCGATGAAAACGGGGACGAGCGGCTGGATGGCCGGGAAATCGAAAACGCCCCGAATCGATTGAAACTGTTCGACAAGAACGAAGACGGCGAGATCGTGGGGGACGAGATTCCTCCGGCAATGATCGTCGGCTTCTCGCGCGGCAGCCTGCAGAATCTGGACGCGCTGTTCGCCATGCCCTCGCTCGTGGCCCGCCCCCCCACCAAAGACATCCCCCGCTGGTTCACCCTGATGGACACCAGCGGCGACAGCGTCATCAGCAGTCGCGAATTCCTCGGCGAGCCGGAGCAGTTTGAGAAGCTGGACGCGAACAAGGACGGATTTTTGGATGCGGTCGAAGTGAAGGCTGCGGAACCGAAGTAGGAATCTTCCGCGGAGCTTGACCCGCACTGCTTTTTTGAGGACATTGCCTCTCGATGTCCGAGTTTCCCTATCCCTACGACAAACCGCTTCCGAGCATCAAGTTTCCGTCCCCCAAGCGGCAACTCGCTCTAACCCCTGGGGTACTAGGAATTGTACTGGCGGTGATCGCCTTATGTTTTGTGCTGTCGAATGTCACGATCTTTCCGGTTTCAAGGAACATGGACCCTGTTTCAGTCGGCGAGTTCTGGACGGCTTTCTGTACTGGTCTGGTCGGCGCAGAAGCAGGATTGCTCGTGATTGCCGCTGTGCTTGCGCCGGGAAATGGACTGCTGCGACATGTCATCGTAGTGCCGCTGGCAATGATTTGGATTCTCGCTTGGTTTCTGGGCTATAAATTGTACTGGTGGACTCAGGGAACATACTTTTCTTATCCCGAATGGAAGGAAGTATTCTCGTCGATCCTGGTCATTCCCTTGATGTTCTGCGCCTGTGAATTGCCGCTCTGGATATTCCGCACACTGCTGCGGTGGCGGATCACGCCATCCGGTCAGAAAGATTCACGCCGAACACCACCGAACCTCTCGATTGCCGGTATTCTCATGGCAACTGGCGCGGTTGCTCTTGCGCTCGCCAGTGTACGGTCGGGTCGAAGACTCGTAAGCAATGACATGTCGGAGGCTGATTGGTGGGGGGCATCAGGAATTGCCGTGGCGTTCAGCGGAGGTATTAGTCTCCTAACCCTGCCATTGAGTGTCTGGGCTACGCTGCGATGTTCCTCGCTGGTGGCCGGGCTCGGTGCCACGATTGCCTGGCTGATGGGTGCCGCGCTTCTGCTGGTTTGTTGTGTCAGCGCCCTGGCAGACAACTGGCCATTCATGGAGCTGGAGTTTTGGTTCCTGTTTTTTGGTATGAACTGCGGCTTCGCGGTCGGCCTTCTTGGGACTCTCTCGCTGGTACGCGCTGGCGGGTATCGACTCCTTTGGGGACGAGAAGAAACACAAATTAGCGTTTCAACTTTGGCAGCGCCGAGCGAAGTTCCGCCAGCCCCGCAGCAGTGACTTTCGTCCCGCCGGTTTCGAGCGATTCAAGGGATGCGAGCGCTTTGAGATGAGCCAGCCCCGCATCGGAGATGGGGCTGTTCGTCAGGTGGAGGATCTTGAGTTTCTTGAGCGGTGCCAGATGAGCGAGGCCCCCGTCCGTAATCGGCACGGCGGAAAGGTCAAGTTCTTCCAGGTTCGCAAGTTTGCCGATCGGTTTCAGCGACTCGTCGGTGATCTTGGTCCCTTCCAAGAAGAGCTGTGTGAGGGCGGTGCAGCCTTGCAGCGATGCCAGGCCGGTGTCGGTAATTTTTGTGCCGGAAAGATCGAGCCAGTCCAGGTTTTTACAAGGGGCAAGATGAGCAAGTCCCTGGTCGGAGACTTTGGTTCGGCCGAGGGAAAGATTGCGAACCCGCTCGGGACTGGGAAGCTGAGCGAGGTCGGCGTCGGTGACGAGCAGGTATTCCAAGTAGTCGCGGTCGAGCTCCGCCGCGGAAGCGCCTAGGAGTTTTTCCAGTGCGCCGGAGGTGTCGCGGCCGTGATAGAGTGCCTGAAAGACGGCCACTGTCGGCTCGCGATAGATACCTCCCTGAGCATCCATCAGATAGTGAGAAAAACCGGCGGCTTGTGTGTAAATCTTGCGGATGTCTTCGCTGGCTTGCAGTTCCGTCCTGTTCATGGCCGCGAGTTTTTCCAGCGGCATCACAAAGTCACCCGACAACCCTCGATAGCGGGCAGACTGAAGCCGGTCGCTCTCCCAGCCGCCGAGGGTCCAGTAAGAACCGCTGCTCGCTTGATGCCGCGTCAGCGACTCCATATACAGGGCCAGCCCTTCCACCATCCAGAAGTTTCCCTTGGCCCCCGGCTCCGGCGGAAAACGGTCGATCTCCTGAAAGAGCTGGTGCGTCGCCTCGTGATTCCAGGTGGCGGTCAGCTTCTCGTCGTCGGCGTAGAGGAAAACCGACTGCTTCTTGTCGAGGTAGATGCCGGTCGTCAGCTCGATTTTCGGCTCCAAGGGCTGAAGCACGGCGATGTATTCCTGGCGGTCCTTGAACAGAACCACCTCCAGCTTTTTGGGTTCTTTGACCAGCGCCTCTCGGCCGCCGCCGAATCGGTGTTCCAGTGCCGGCTGGTTGGTCCAGAAGCTGAAGAATGCCTGCCGCCACAGGGCATGCAGTTCCTCCATCTTCTGACCGAGCTCGATTGCCTGTTTGGGGCTTGTGGACGTGGAAATACTGTAATGGGGCGTCTCATACCGCCAATATTTACCCGCCGGCCAGGGGTATTTGGGATGCGCCTTTCGCCCTGGCGACGGCGTTGCCGCGAAGACCTTTTGGTGGCCCAAAATCCGCTTTGCCTCCGCATGGTCCGGATTCTCGCGGAGCACCTCGTGCAAAAGTTGATAGGCCCTCGCGGCCCGGTCGCTTTTCGACTCGGCCTTGGCCAGTTCCAACAGCCCCTCGGCCTGCGCGGCGCGATGCTCCTGAAACTTGGCGTACCACTTCTGTTCCAGGTCGCTCGCTCCGGCCTTGGGCGCGAGTGGATCTTTGGCCGCGGGCAAAAAAAGATACTGCCGACCGCTGAAGCGGGGAATCATCCAGCCCCGCGTGATGGCCGCCTGGTCCTTGAGGCCGAGTTCATCGGCCTTTTTCGCGAGGGACGCCAACTTCTCGGCAAAGGCCTCATCAAGCTTGGCTCGCGCGGCGGCATAGTCGTCGGCAGCGGACACCGATGGGATGGCCGCGAATAACACGAAAAGGCACCAAGCGGAAGTCGCGGCTGGCGACTTCTTCTTTTGTGCCTTGTTGTGGCTCTTCGTGGCCATCACCCCAGCTTAGTCCTTCTCGAACGCCGCATCAAATGCGCGGCCGCTGGGGGCGAAGTCCTTGCTGCGGACGAACTCGCAGGCTTCGTGGGCCCCGAACTCCCGCTCCATGCCGCTATCTTCCCATTCGACCGAGAGCGGCCCCTGGTAATTCACCTGGTTGAGGGCCCGGATGATTTCCTCGAAATTGACGGAGCCGCGGCCCGGGCTGCGGAAATCCCAACCGCGGCGGGGATCGCCAAAGTTGATGTGGCTAGCCAGGATGCCCGTGCGGCCATTGAGCGTGATGATCGCGTCCTTAACGTGCATGTGATAGATGCGGTCGGGAAAGGCTCGGATGAACTCGACCGAATCGACACCCTGCCAGTGCAAGTGCGAGGGATCGAAGTTAAAGCCGAACTCCGGCCGATGGTCGATGGCCTCAAGCGCCCGCTGGGCGGTGAAGAGATCGAAAGCGATCTCGGTCGGATGGACTTCCAGGGCAAACTTGACGCCGCACTCCGCGAAAACATCGAGAATCGGATTGAAGCGATCGGCAAAATGCTTGAAGCCGTCGTCAATCATTTTTCCCGGCACCGGCGGAAACGAATACAGCAAATGCCAGATGCTCGAGCCGGTGAAGCCATTGACCACGCCGACGCCGAACTTTTTGGCGGCCCGGGCGGTGTTCTTCAGCTCTTCGATGGCCCGCTTGTTGACGCCCTCGGGCTTGCCGTCTCCCCACACATGCGGCGGCAGGATGGACTTGTGTCGTTCGTCGATGATGTCGCAGATCGCCTGGCCGACCAGATGGGCGCTAATGGCGTGGCATTGCAGGTTGTTCTTTTCCAAAAGCTCCCGCTTGCGAGCGCAATAGCCGTCGTCCTTGATCGCCTTGTCCACCTCGAAATGGTCCCCCCAGCACGCCAGCTCGATGCCGTCGTAACCGAACTCCTTCGTCTTGCGGGCCATTTGTTCCAGCGGCAAGTCAGCCCACTGGCCAGTAAAAAGAGTCACGGGGCGTGCCATCGAAAAAACTCCTAGTTAAGCGGGTACGAATGAGAGAGGTGCGTAGCGGCGTTTTGCGGCGAGCCAATATTCTGGCGATCAAGAGGCCGCTTCGCTAGCGGGCACCAGCCAGCGGGAAGACATTTCCCCGGCTGGCGCGCCAAGAGGTAAGCCCAAGGGCTTACGGAACGAGTTTCATCGTCGTGGTCTGATCCTGGTTGGAATCAATCATCTGTCCGGCGGCGGAGATTTCCATGACGATTTTTTGCGTCTGCGTCGCCTCGATGATTCGGCCCGCCTTGTTGTCGAAATAGATCGCTCCCTTGACATCCGAGGACTTGATCTTGATCGCTACATCCGCGCCCGCCACGGGCTCGATGGCCAAAGTCGCCTTGGTATCGATCTTTTCGAGCTGGGCATTATTGCGCATTTCCGGTCCCTGGTAGATATAGGTGGTATTGAGCTTCATCACGCCAAAGGGGAGCTTCACTTCCACTACTTTGTTCCAGGTTTTCCCTTTCGAGATCGGTTCCTTGGGAAAGGAGACCGCCGACTCCTGCATCATGTTCTTCATCCCTTCCTCGGAAAACATGCCCCCCATTTGAGCCAACGCCGGATTCTCCTTGATGGCTTTCATCAGCTTCTCGGAGACCTTCGTACCGGTCGTTTCGCCTTGGGGATCCATCTTGAGGCTGATCTCGGCACCCACCATCGCGTCGAACAGCGGGCTGACGAGATCGCCGATCGGTCCCGTGGGCTTCTTTCCATCCTTGGAGTCATATTCGAATCCCTGGCCGCCGGGCATGTCCATCTTTTGCCGAAACCGATTGATCTTCTGGACCATCTCCGCCTTGCCGTCCTGAACGGCGTTCACTGTCCAGCTCATTTCCATTCCCTGGGACATCGTGGTCTTGATATCCATCCCCATCACGCTCATCGACTGCTTCTGCTCCGTGGCCGTGTGGTAGTTGAGCGCGTCCCCTTTTTTGAACTTATAGGTGAGGGCCGTTTGTCCGTGTGCGGTGGCACCTCCCAGAACTGTGAACAGGGCAGCCGCGAGGAGCGCAATGCCAGCAGCTCGTGTTTTGATCGTCAACATGGTTGGTCTCGTTTCGAAGGAAAGCGGGGAGAAGTGAGTACCGATAGGTTACGAAACCAATTGGCGCGGGTCAAGCGTTCGCGCGGCGCAGTCCGGCTGGAAGAGTGCTTAGCCCCCGCGTCCACGCGGGGATTCGCCGCGTGGACGCGGCGGCTAAGCTCTTAAGCAGTGCACAGCAGTTCGCTGGCTTCGTCCACAGAATTGCCCGTGATGGGCTGGAGCTGATAACCCCACTGCATGAGCAGCTCGCAGCAGCGGCGGTGGATGCCCGGAACGATCTTTTCGTGCGTCGAAAGAAAGATGGTCGGCTTACACCTCTCGATGAGTTGCCGGCCGCCGAGCAGGACCGCCATCTCGGCTCCTTCGACGTCAATTTTCAGATGCTGCGGGCGCAGGTTCATTTCCGCCGCAACATCGTCTAGCCGGCGAACGGCGACTTGAACGACGCCGTTTTCACAGAGCCGGCCGGTGCCGGTGCCGGTGCCACCGCCGAAGCGGGCGGTGCCGGTTTCATCCGCGAGGGCGACTGGCAGAATGGTGACTTGCGACAACCCGTTTTGGGCCACATGGCTCCGCAGAAATTGCAAGTTGTTCGGATCGGGCTCGAACGAAACCACGCGGCCCTTGGTGCCGACCAATTTCGACGCGAGCAACGTGTAATATCCGACCGCCGCGCCTATATCGAGTACCTGATCTCCAGGACGAATGTGCTGATGAAACAGCCCCGATTGCTCCGGCTCATAGGTCCCCAGCAGCAGCCGCGTGATCTTTCCGCCGCTGGCGAGCTGCCACCAGTTGCCCCGCAGTGGGCCGACGACGAAGGGCAAGGAAAGGCCGCGGGCCCGCGGTGGGGAAAGCTGCTCGGTGGGCTGGGCGATCGACATCGGCGCGCTCCTTCGCATGGTGAATGAGCGTGGAGGTTAGCCGGGCTGCTCCCAAGGGGCAAGAGCGATTTGGGACGCTGGAAATCCATGTCCTCCAGCCGTAGATTAGGGGCTGCGATCACCCTGTCTCCCTCGCCAACCTGGAACCTCTCCTATGCCTGCCAAGACCTGGAAACTGTTTGAAAACAACGACGGCCTGATTGTCGACAAGCTCATCACCTCGAAGGATCTCGGAGGAGAGGGAAAATGGTCCGTGGAGAAAGTCACGCTCCGTGACGGCCTGTCGGAAGGGGTGCAGAAGGTCGGAATCCACAACGGCAAGATGTTCCTGGAAGTTCTGCCGACTCGCGGCATGGGAATCTGGAAAGCGACAGTCGGGGGCGAATCCATCGGCTGGCAGTCGCCGGTTCGGGGGCCGGTCCATCCGAAATTCGTGGACCTCGGTGAGCCGAGCGGCTTGGGTTGGCTCGATGGTTTTGATGAACTGTTCTGCCGCTGCGGGCTGGTGAGCAACGGAGCCCCGGAATTCGACAAGGAAACCGGCCGGCTGAAGTATCCCGTGCATGGCCGCATCGCCAACCGGCCGGCCCATGCGGTGGAGCTGACCGTCGATAGCGACAAGCAGGAAATCTCGCTCAAGGGGATCGTCGAGGAGACCCGCTTCCATTTCACAAAGCTCCGGATGACCTCCACCATCACCACGAAGTTCAACTCCACCTCCTTCACCGTCCACGACGAGATTCTGAACTTCTCGGCCAGCCCGCAGGAAATCCAGATGCTCTACCACGTCAACTTTGGCCTGCCGCTGCTCGACGCCGGCTCGCGGGTGGTCGTGCCGGCCAAGACGGTCGTTCCCCGCAACGCCCGCGCGGCCAGCGGCGTGAAAACTTGGGACAGCTACGCCGCCCCGGAACCGGCGTGGGAAGAGATGGTCTACTTCCTGGAGCTCAACGCCGATGCCGCCGGCCAGACCCGCACCCTCCTCAAAAACGCCCACGGCACCCGTGGCGTCAGCCTCGTCTATAGCAAGCAGCAGCTTCCCTGGTTCAGTCTCTGGAAAAACACCACCGCCGAAGCGGACGGCTACGTGACCGGCATCGAACCGGGGACCAACTTCCCCAACCCGCGGAGCTACGAAGGAGAGCAAGGCCGCGTCGTCAAGCTGGCCCCCGGCGGCAAGCAGAATTTCGACGTCACGCTGGAAATCCACACCACGGACGCCGAAGTCAAAGCCGCCGAAACGGCCGTTTCTAAAATCCAAGCCGGCAAAGAACCCAAGATCTTCACCGAGCCGCAGCCCGGCTGGTGCGCCCCGTAGCCGCACGCGGCCCGCGTGCCGGCTTCTGCCCGCGTTGCCAAGAACTTTGTTGCATCGCTCGGTCGGGGTCCATGATAATACAAGTCGCCTCGTGAACTATTCTGGCACAAGACGGGACTCCCCCATGCCTGCTCAAAACACCGACCGCAATCTGCTGTTTGGCATCCTGGCCCTGCAGAACAATTTCATTGACCGCGAGACGCTACTCGCGGCCTTCGCGGCGTGGGTTGTGGACAAGCAGCGGCCGCTGGGGGAGATTCTGTGCGAGCGGGGAAAGCTCACGCACCTGCAGAACGAATTGCTGCGGGCGCTGACAGAACAGCATGTCAAGCAACACGGCAACAATCCGGAGCAAAGTCTGGCCGTTGTCAGTTCGGTTGGTTCGTTGCAAGAGGAACTGCGGAATCTCGGTGATCCACAATTGGAAGCCAGCCTGGCCGCCATCGCGCAGAACGCACCGGCGGACCTGAATGCCGCCAACATCGCAACGACATGCGATTGGGGCGGGACTGGTCAACGGTTTCGCGTTTTACGCCCCCATGCCAAAGGGGGACTGGGCGAAGTCTTCGTGGCGCAGGATATGGAACTGCACCGGGAAGTGGCGCTCAAGGAGATTCAGTCTCGGTTCGCCGACCAGGCGGACAGTCGCTCGCGGTTCGTGCTGGAAGCGGAGATCACCGGTGGACTGGAGCATCCGGGCATCGTGCCGGTGTACGGATTGGGACAGTACGCGGACGGCAGGCCGTTCTATGCCATGCGCTTCATTCGTGGGGACAGTCTGGCGGAGGCCATCGCCCGCTTTCACAAGGCCGACGTTTCGGGCCGCGATCCGGGCGAGCGGACGCTGGAACTGCGAAAACTCCTGGGCCGGTTCATCGACGTCTGCGAGGCCATCGAATACGCCCACAGCCGCGGCGTGCTGCACCGCGATCTGAAGCCGGGCAACGTCATGCTGGGCAAGTACGGTGAAACGCTGGTTGTGGACTGGGGACTGGCCAAATCGGTGGGTCGGGGCGAGCGCGCCACGGAGACGGGCGAGACCACCTTGCAGCCCTCGTCGGGGGACAGCGTCGATCCCACGCTCATGGGAAAGGCACTCGGGACCCCCGCCTACATGAGTCCCGAACAAGCCGCCGGCCGGATCAACGACTTGGGGCCGGCCAGCGATGTTTACAGCCTGGGGGCCACGCTGTATTGCTTGCTGATCGGCCAGCCCCCCTTCTCGGGCAAGGACCACGGAGAAATCCTGCGGCAAGTCCAACAAGGAGAATTTCCCCCGCCGCGAGAGGTGAAGCCCCAAGTCCCCGCCCCGCTCCAAGCCATTTGTCTGAAGGCAATGTCACTGAAACCGACGGAGCGCTACCTGTCGCCTAAGATGTTGGCCAACGACATCGAACACTGGCTGGCCGATGAACCCGTATCATGCCTCGCGGAACCCTTGACAGTGCGGGCGCAGCGGTGGGTGAAGCACCATCCGACACTCGTCGTCGGCACGGCCGCGACCGTGCTCGTCTCGCTCGTGAGCCTCGCAACAATCGCCGCAGTGGTCGGCCAATCGAACCGCTCGCTCGCGGCGAAGAACACGGAACTGGATCGGAAGAACACAGAACTGGAGCAGGCGAACCAGCGCGAGCGGTCCGCCACGTCGCTCGCCAAGGAGAACGCCCGGCAGGCCCAAGCGAATGCCACGAAGGCCGAACAGAACGCCACGGTTGCCCGCGAACAGACCCAGCTTGCCCTTAAGTCTCTTGAGAGCGTCATCTTTGATATCCAACGCAAACTCGCAAACGTTCCCGGTTCGGGCGACCTGCGACGCGCGCTGCTCCAGACCGCGCTGGCCCGGCTCCAGAAAGTCTCCGACCAATTCGCCTCCCGCTCCGCGATCGACCGGACCACGCATATTGCCCTCACTGACCTCGGCGACGTGTTTCTGCGAATCGGCTCCTCCTCTCCTCGCCCCGGTGTCCCGGCGCGCCGGGAAGGGGCTGGGGCTTCTGAGTCCCAGCGCGCCGGGAGTGAGGGGTCTTCCGGCAATGAATCCGATGGACCGCTCGCCGCCGCACGAAGGGTCTACCAACAGGCGTTTGACATCGCCCAGATGTTGGCGGCGGCCGCTCCGAACGACGCCCGGGCCCAACGCGATCTGTCCGGCACGTACGGGAGGCTCGGCGACGTGCAGCTTCAGTCCGGGCAGGTGACCGAGGCGCTGGGATCTTATCAGGAGACAATGGCGATCAGTCAGAAGTTGGCGGCGGCCGATCCGAGCGACGCCCGGGCCCAGAATGACTTGTCCATTTCGCTGGAAAAACTCGCTGAGGTCTCACTGCGGCTTGGGAAGTTGGAGGACGCACGAGATTACTTTGAGCGAAAGAGACAAATCGACGTACGGTCGGTGCAACTCGATCCACACAATGCGAAGTTCCAGCGCGACCTGTCCGTCTCGTACCACAGGCTCGGCGACGTGCAGCTTGGGTCCGGGCAAGTGACCGAGGCGCTGGGGTCGTATCAAAAGGCGTTTGAGATCAAACGGAAGCTTGCGGCAGCCGATCCGAGCAACGCCCAGGCCCAGCGCGACCTGTCCGTCTCGTACGGCATCCTCGGCGACATGCAGCATCAGTCCGGGCAGGTGAGTGAGGCGCTGAGGTCTTATCAGAAGGCACTGGAGATCGATCAGAAGTTGGCGGCAGCCGATCCGAACAACGACGAGGCCCAGCGCCACCTGTCCACCTCGTACGCGGAGTTCGGCAAAGTGCAGTATCAGTCTGGGCAGGTGAGTGAGGCGCTGAGGTCTTATCAGAAGGCACTGGAGATCGATCAGAAGTTGGCGGCAGCCGATCCGAGCAACGCCCAGGCCCAGCGCGACCTGTCCACGTCGATGGAAAAAGTCGGGAACATCTATGCGGATCTCGGCGAACTGACAAAGGCGTACGAACAGTACAACCGGATGCTGTCTATTACGAAGCGGTTGGCCGAGCAAGATCCCAAAGATTCGCTCGCGCAACTCGAACTCTCTATCACGTATAGCCATCTCGGCGATATGCAAAGTGGGTTTGGGCAGGTGAGCAAGTCGCTGAGGTCTTATCAGCAAGGGCTGGAGATCACCCAGAAGTTGGCGGCGGCCCAGCCGACCAGCACCCGGGTTCAGAGTCACTTGGGTGCATTGCATGTCGGCCTCGGCGACGTGCAGCTTCGGTTCGGGCAGGTGACCGAGGCGCTGGGATCTTATCAGAAGAAAATGGCGATCAGTCAGAAGTTGGCGGCGGCCGATCCGAGCGACGCCCGGGCCCAGCGCGACCTGGCGGTCTCGTACTCGAGGCTCGGCAACGTGCAGCTTCAGTTCGGGAAGGTGACCGAGGCGATGGACTCATAACAAAAGGCAATGGAGATCGCCCAGAAGTTGGCGGTGTCTGATCCAAACAATGCCGCGGCCCAGGCAGATCTGGCCACCGATTACGTCAAGCTCGGCGACGTGTTGCTTGAGTCCGAGCAGGTGACCGAGGCGCTGGGGCATTATGAGCGGGCGCTCGAGATCGATCAGAAACTGGCGGACATCGATCCGAGCAACACGGTCGCCCAGCGCTCGCTGTCGACGGCCATTGAACGGGTCGCAATTGCCTTTGAAAAAAGCGGCAAGCTGACAGAGGCGTACGAACAGTACAACCGGATGTTGTCGATTAAGAACCGGTTGGCCGAGCAAGATCCCAAAGATTCGCTCGCACAACTCGAACTCTCTATCACGTATAGCCATCTCGGCGACGTGCAGCGTAAGTCCGATCGGTTGAATGAGGCGATGAGGTCTTATGAGCGGGCGCTGGAGATCGCTCAGAAGTTGGCGGCGGCCGATCCGAGTGACGCACGTGCCCAGCGAAACCTGTCAAGCACGCTGAGTAAACTCGGTGCGCTATCACTGCAGCGCGGTAATTTGGAGGAAGCACGCGGCTTCTTCGAGAGAACGAGACAAATCCGCATTGCAGTAGCAAGTCTCGATCCCGGTAACGTGGAGGACCAGCGCGACCTGTCCAACACGTACGAGAAGCTCGGCGACGCGCAGCTTCAGTCCGGGCAGGTGACCGAGGCGCTAGGGTCTTATCAGAAGAGACTGGAGATCCGTCAGACGTTGGCGGCGGCCGATCCGAGCGATGCCCAGGCCCAGTTTGGTCTTTACTCCAGCCACCACAGGATTGCCAATGTCCAGCAGAACCAGAAGCAGTACGAGCAGGCGATCGAGTCGTACGGCCGCGGGCTAGCGGTGCTGCAGTCGCTGAAGGAGCAGAAGAGGCTCGCAACGGCGAACGAGAAGTGGATTGAGGTCGTGGAGCGGTCGATTCAGCAATGCAAGCACGCGCCGACGGCGCTCGGCGATTGGAAGACGCTCCTTGAGCAACCGGCGGAGCTGCTGCCTGTGTTGCTGGACCTCCGAGGGCAAGAAGTCGTTCACGAGAATCGCTTCAGCGATGCGATTCAGGCCGTTGCGAAGCTGCGAGAACTAGGCACCGCCACTTCGGGACAACTCTACAACGCTGCGTGCGTTTACTGTCTGTGTGCGACCGGAATCAAGGCCGAGAAGGATGAGCTCACCGCCGAACAGTCCGCCGCGCGGCAAAAGCACATCGCCGACGCCCTGGCCACGCTCCGCGAGGCGATCAGGGCTGGCTACAAGGATTTCGCCCACATGCAGAAAGACCCCGACCTCACCCCGCTCCGCGACCTGCCCGAATTTCAAAAACTCATCAAGCCGCAAGAAAAGTAGGCCGCCACTCCCGTGGCGAGCCATCGGCGGGGACGTTGATGCGGTGAGAGAGCCGATTGCCAGTTCGGCCTCAACTCTGCTGGCTCGCGAAAGGACTCGCGGCCTACTTTTCTTGCGGGTACATGAATTGGGAGACGGGTATGGTACAATTGTCCCTGTACCAGGCGGGACGCGATTGCCTTTTGCCCGCCAACAAACAGGCAGGTGAGGTTATTGGCGGCGAGGACGATTTCTCGCGGCTGGATTCGAAGGGGAAAAACCAAGTTGAGCGCGGGCAATGCGCAGGGTCGCGACGAAAGCCAACCGAGGATCGGCGTAGCTCCACCGGTGCTTTGAAGACGGCTTATAACCGGTGGCCGAGGGGATGAATCAGAATCAGGTCTGTTTGCTACTCATGAATCAAGGTTGCGGTGATTCAGAATCGCGTAAATCAAGGATATATCAGGAGATGGGGCAATTGGATTCGACATAAGTGCGGCGTGTAAACGGGATGTGAATCATGAATCAAAACAGTATTATTGGGGGGTTCGCAATCGCGGATCGCTTCTAGAGCCTTTGGGACGCGAGAGGGGGACTAAGAGCTCCCTCGCTTGCGCTTTGGGTTAGTGGATCTCCATGTTTTCCAGAACGCAGGTATCCTTTTTCGTGACAGAGGAATTAGACTGAAGAGATTATGACAGGACCCTCACCCCGGCCCACTCCCAGAGGGAGAGGGGGAAGTTGAGGGTTCACCAAGACTTTGTCCGCTCCGCCGGAGGGCTTTGCCATGTTGCGCCGTCACGTTTTCTCGATCCTTGTTCTGCTGGCCATTGCCGCTTCGCCGCTGGCGTCCTATGCCCAGGTCAGCAGCCAGGGGTTGTTGTCGGCCGAAGGGGCGCGGCGGGCCGGGTTGACGCGGATGTGGTTTACCCACCTGGAGTTTGACAGCTCTCGCGGAAAGATGCAGGGGTTGACCCAGCACCTCAGCAACACGGAGACGCACACCCAGTTTGAAGTCACGTTTCGCGGCCGGAGCTACCTCTTTTCGGAGCGCGACATCAACGCCTTTGGTGATCCGGTCGGAGTGAGCGGCGCGAAGCAGGCCGCGGAGAAAAAGGTCGCCGCCCTGTCCGCGCTGGCGGCGGCCACCGCTGCTCCCCAGGCCAATCAGCCCGCTGCTGGTCCGGCGGCACCACCCGCTGAGTCGCCGAAACTGGCGATGCACGTGGTTCCGGAAATCACTATTTATGCCACTTCACAGCGGGGCCTGGTCCATGCGATTGACGGGGAAACGGGCAAATCCAAATGGGCCAGCTTCGTCGGGGATCCCCGATTTCCGACTTCCAACTGCGGCGCGAATGACGAAGTGGTCTGCGTTTTCAACGGCTCCAAGTTGTATGTCCTGAAGGCTAGCGACGGCACCGTGAACTGGGAGAAGTCGATTTCCGGAGCACCGGTGGAAGGGCCGGCCGTTACGGACGACTTCATCTTCGTTCCGCTGCTGAGCGGCATGGTGGAAGCTTACTGGGTGGAATATCCCAAGCGGGCCCCCAACACGTTCCGGGCCCTGGGGCATCCCACCACGCAGCCGGTGGTTCTCAATCACAGCGTGGCTTGGGCCACTGACCGCGGGCACATTTATGTCGCCAACGCGAATGACGCGAAGCTCAAATATCGCGTGGAAACCAAGGACAACGTCGTCTCCACACCAGGATTCCTGGCTCCCGATAAGTTGTTTGCGACCTCGCAGGATGGATACGTCTACTCCGTTCGCGAGCTGCGTGGCGGCGTCAACTGGCGATTTTCCACCGGCGAATCGATCTCACACGGCCCGATAGGGGTCCGCGACACGGTCTATGCCATTGCCGACAGCGGCACGATGTATTCGATCGATGCCGAAGTGGGAGCCGAGAAGTGGACCACCTCCGGCATTCGCGGTTTCATTGCCGCCACCGACGATCGGCTCTACTGCACCGATATTACCGCCAGCCTGGTGGTCCTCGATTCTCGCTCCGGTAGCCGCGTGGCCAGCATTTCGGCGCCGGAATTGGAAGTGCGGATGGTGAATACTGAAACCGACCGCATCGTGGTCGGCACTCCCTCGGGCCTGTTGCAGTGCTTCCGCGAAATCGACCGCAAATGGCCGGAAATCCGCCTGATGCAGGATACCTCGACGCCACGCAAGAAGAAGACGGAGAAGGCCGCCGAAACGAAAGAGGAAACCGCCAAGCCCAAGCCACCGGTCGAAGATACCAAGCCCGCGGAAGGGGATCCCTTTGCCATGCCCCCAGCCGGTGCCGCGAAGCCCGCGGCAGGAGCGCCTCCGGCGGAGGGGACTCCTCCGCCCCCAGAAGCAGCCGATCCGTTCGGAGAGAAGAAATAGTGCCCATCGTCGATGTCCACAGCCACACCTGGCGCTTCCCGGAAGACTTCAATGACGACTTCCGCCGGCAAGCCAGGCGGGCCAAGGCGGGAGTCGAGTTGGATCTGACTGTCCGCTGGGAAGACTACGAGCGGCTCTCGGTTCCCGATGTGACGACGATTGTCTTCGGCGGCAAAGCCCGGCTCAGTGGGCTCTGGGTGGACGACGCTTACGTGGCGAAATACGTCGCCGCTCATCCCGACAAGCTCATTGGTTTTCTCTCCGTCGATCCCGTTGTTGACGGCTGGGAGCGCGAGCTGCGCGTTGGTCATCAGGACCTCGGCCTCGCCGGCATTAAGCTGATGCCCATGTACGGCGGTTACCGGCCCGATGACGCGCGGATCGATCCGCTCTGGCAATATGCGACCGATCATCGGCTGCCAGTCTTGTTGCACACCGGCACCACCTTCATCGCGCAAGCTCCGCTGGAATGTACTCTGCCGCGGCATCTCGACGTAGTCGCCACGCGGTTCCCCGAGGTGAAGATGATCCTGGCCCACCTCGGCCATCCGTACGAAGGGGAATGCATCGCCACGATTCGCAAGCACCCCAATCTCTACGCGGACATCAGCGCGCTGCATTACCGGCCATTCCAGTTCTATCACAGCCTGATGCTGGTGCAGGAATACGGCGTGTGGGACAAGCTGCTCTTCGGCACCGATTATCCCTTTACCAATGTTCAAGCCACGCTCGACGGGCTGCGGAGCCTTAACAAAATGGTCGAAGGAACCAACCTGCCGCGACTGAACATGGAGGCTGTGGAGCGGTTGATTGAGCGGGATAGCCTGGCACTACTGGGGATCGCCAAGCAGCGGTGAGGATGCCATGAAATTCAGCCTCCGGAGCCTGCTGATCGTGGCGATTCTAGCGCCGCCTATCTTGGCGGGGCTGTACTTTACAGCACGGTTCGTGCTCACCAATGAACGTGCCCAGATGGTAGCTATCCTGCTAGGAGCCGCCGTTGTCTGGGCGATCCTTAAACCAATTCTCGCTCCCGATCGCAGGAGCGATTAATCAGACTGAACTTTTGAGGCGCTCGCTCTTTTACGCCAGCATCTCCAAATTCCACCCCTTCCGATATTCCCTCTTGATAAACTTGTCCGCCTCAGGGGCGTTCGGGCATTTGAGCTGAGCGGGGTTCCACTCGATCTTCTTGCCGACGCGATAAGCGACGTTGCCGAGGTGGTTCGCCTCGGTCAGCCAGCCGGAGTACTCGAAGTTGCAGGTCGTCGGCTCGCCGGTCTTGCAGGCGTGGATCCACTCTGCGTGGTGTCCCTTGGAGGCCGGGATGAATGGCTCGGGACGCTTGAAGTCCTTAAACTTCTCTTCTGGCAACAGCACATGCCTGCCGTAATCGGAAAGGAGCATCCCGCTATCGCCAATGAAGAGCGCCCCGCTGTCCCACTGCGGGATTCCCTTCGTCTTCCAAATCTCCGGCTTGTTCACGCCTTGATACCAGGTGAGCTTGACAGCGGGTAGCTCTCCGCGCGGGCCGTATTCATACGTCGCCTGCATGGAAGCTGGGGCGAGTTCGGCATGAGGTGGCGGGCCAGAGGCTTCGATGGTGAGCGGCGATTGGAGCTTGAGGGCCCAGAACGGCAGGTCGTTCCAGTGGCTGCCGAGGTCCGACATGGTGCCGCTGCCAAAATCCCACCAGCGGTACCACTTGGGGCCGGGAAAGTAGACGTTGTTGTAGGGGCGGTCCACAGCTGGGCCGAGCCACAAATCCCAGTTAAGGCCGCTGGGTATCGGGTCGGCTGCAGCGGGGCGATTTTGGACGGAGACGATGTCGCCGTATTTTTTGGCGTCCTCTTCGCTTTGCAAACCCCAGGCGCGGCCGACCCAGACATGGGCCTCGCGCACCGGGCCGATCGCGCCGGTTTGAATCAGCTCCACCACGCGGCGGTAGTTGTTCTCGGCGTGAATCTGAATCCCCATCTGAGTGGCCACTTTCGCTTTCGCAGCCGCCTCGCGGATAATGCGGGCCTCCCAGATGTTGTGCGTCAGCGGCTTCTCGCAATAGACATGCTTGCCGAGCTGCAGCGCAGGCAGCGTGGCAAAGGCGTGGGTGTGTTCGCAGGTACTTACTACGACGGCATCAAATTCCTTTTGATGGTCAAACAGCCGGCGAAAGTCCGTTTCCTTCCGTGCCTTGTCATGCGCCGCAGCCGCATTGCCCAGATTGTTCTCATTCACGTCGCAGACGGCAACGATATTTTCGCCGGCCACCGAACCGAGATTGCCGCTCCCCCGTCCTCCTACTCCGATGGCGGCGATGTTGAGTTTGCTGTTGAGATCCCGGCCGCGAAGGAAGGCCGGCGCGCCGGCCAGAAATGTTCCCGCGACAATTGTGGCGGCTGTGGATTTGAGAAAACGGCGACGGGAGAGTGGCGAGCGAGTCATGGGATTCCTATAAGCTATTGGCGGAAAGTACGAACGTTGCCCTTGCTGCTGACTAATAGCGTAGGAGCATTGCCCAATGCCTGTCAAACAGGTTGTCCGCAATTAGCTACTGGCGACTGGCCAAATACCCGGTTAGTCTGACTTCTGCCCTTTGACCTCTCTCCACTAACCTCTCATCCCCATGCCCCCCATCGACCTTCGCTCCGACACCGTCACCCGCCCTACCCCCGCCATGCGGCAGTTCATCGCCATTGCCCCCGTGGGGGACGACGTGATTGACGTCGATCCTACCTGCGATCGCCTGGAGAAACTCACGGCGGAACTGCTGGGGAAAGAAGCCGCGGTGTTCATGCCGAGCGGCTCGATGACCAATCAGGTGGCGGTTCGCATCCACTGCAAGCCGGGAGACGAGTTTATTTGCGAGAGCGGCTGCCATATCTACAATTACGAGCAAGGAGCATTCGCCCAGCTCAGCGGCCTAGTGGCGCGGACGGTGGAAGGAAAGTTCGGCGTTCTGCATGTGGACCAGGTTCGCGGGCTCATCCGGCCAGACAACGAGCACCTCCTCCGAACGCGGCTAATCTGCCTGGAAAACACGCACAATCGCGGAGCGGGCAAAATCCAGCCGTACGAAAATATGGTTGCGATTTGTGAGTGGGCCCATAAGAACAGTTTGCGGACTCACCTCGACGGAGCCCGACTGTTCAACGCGGTCGCGGCCACCAACATCGATGCGAACACTTGGAGCCAGCGCTTCGACACGGTCAGCGTCTGCTTCAGCAAGGGGCTCGGCGCTCCCGTCGGCTCCGCGCTCGCGGGAACGAAGGAAGCCATGAAGGAAGCTCGCCGCCACCGCAAGCTGTTTGGCGGCGGCATGCGGCAAGTCGGCATCATCGCGGCCGGGGCGCTCTACGCACTGGAGAACAACCGCGGCCGTCTGTTGGAAGACCACGCCAACGCGCAAATCCTGGCCGAAGCCATCCGCCAGACAGACGGCCTGACGCTCACGCCGGACGTGGTGGACACCAACATCGTCATCTTCCGCGTGGAAGAAGCTCTCGGCACCGCTGCCGAGTTCGCCGCCGAGCTCAAGGAGCAAAACGTCCTCTGCTTCGCCATCGGCCCCGCCCAGGTGCGCCTCGTCACCCACCTCGATGTCAGCCAGGCTCAATGCACCGCCGCTAGTGAGATCATTCAATCGACCGCTGCCGCGATGGCCAAGGGGAAGCGGAAGGCAAAGCTGGTAGAGGCGGCGTACTAGCGCCAGATGGATCGATCAGTCATCAACTACGACTAACCTTTCCTCTCTTTAATCGGTCAATCAAGACCGCCGCCAGAATCACACCGCCGAGCACCACCATCTGCACATGGCTGTTAAGCCTGGCCAGATTCATCGCGTTTCCAGTAACGGCGATCACGAGAGAGCCGACGAGAGTGTTGACGATCTTCCCTTCGCCGCCAGATAGCGAAGTGCCACCGACGACGACGGCAGAAATGACCATCAGCTCATACTGGGCTCCCGTGAGCGGATCTCCGGCCGAGAAGATCGACGAGAGAATGATGCCCCCCAGCCCGGCTAGAGCCGAGCACGCCACGTAAGCGACCGTCGTGACGCGGGCCACGCGAATGCCGCTCAAAAACGCCGCCTTCGCATTTCCCCCGAGCGAGTACAGATGTCGGCCGTAGACGGTACGGGTCAGGATGAGATGGGCCAAGGCGTATAGGAAGAGCATCAAGAGTACGCTTAGCGGCATTCCCAACAGCTTCCCTCTGCCGAATGCCATGAATTCAGCGGGAATCGAAATCTTGTTCCCCTGCCCTGTTTCACCGATCAGGAACGCCAGGCCGCCAAAGCTCATCATCAGGGCCAGCGTGACGATGAAGGGTGGGACTTGAAACCGCGTCACCATGGTGCCGGTGAATAGGCCGGACAATCCGCAGAGGGCGACGGTGAGGAGACTGGCCAGCCACATGTTCGCCGTCAGCGTCCAGCCGCTGCCGCCGAGCTTGAGAATGAGCCAGGCGACGGTAACCGACGCGAGCGCCATCACGCTGCCGACGGAAAGGTCAATGCCACCCGAGATAATGACCATCGTCATGCCGATGGCGATGATTGCGATGACGGAAACCTGCTGGACGATATTCATCAGGTTGCTCGTCAGCAGGAACGTTGGCCAGTAATACACCCGCGGGGAGACAATGTGCATTTTTTCGGTAAGCGGCGAGGCGTACCGCGCGGGCTGCAAAATGGGATACTCGGCGACGGACAGCGAAGAAACAATCACGTCCACCCGGCGTCCCGCTGCGATCGCGCTGCGAATCGCCCGTTCCATCTCCGCGGGGGGGCCGTTAACGCCGGCCAGAACTGTCATGCCTCTCCGCTCGAGTCCGACACGGACGGCATTCACGAACGCACCTTCTTCACCGCTGCGGAGCCCCACGATAACCGCGCTCCCTCCCGGATATTCCGTTGCCACTTTTGCCGCCAGCCGGTCTGCGGTCCAGCCATCGGTCGGCTGTTGCTTGGAGATCGTGGCGACGCTGCAGACCAGGCACAGCAGCAGCAGTACGCCCAGCATGCCGTATTCCGAGAACAAGCTGCGGAGACGATTGCCCATGAGTGGAATCCGATACTTCGCCTATTTCAGCGACGGATCCTTTTCGCCGTCCGCCTTCCGATAAAGCTCCGTGGGAATGAGCTGCTGTTTCTCGACCTGTTCGCCGCTAAAGTACCTCAGAATCGTTTGCACGGTCAGGCGGCCGATGCGGTCGGGATACTGAATCGGATCGGCATAGATCTTCCCATCCTTAATCGCCTGTTTGCCGTCTGGTTGGCCGTCAAAACCGACGATTTTCACCTGGTTCTCTTTGCCCGCCAGCTCCAGGGCGGCGCGAGCTCCCAGTGCGGAAGGGTCATTGATGGCAAAGATGCCGGCCAAATCGGGCGTCGATTGCAAGGCATCTTGCGTGCATTTGTAACCCTGGTCGGTGTGCCCTTCACCGGGAAGTTCGGAAACAACGTCGATCTTCCCCGCCATGCGCCCCTTGTTGTGAGCGTCGATCACCTCGCGGAACCCTTTGACTCGTAGCAGGCAGGATTCCGCGGACTTGAAGTCGAGAATGACGATCTTGCCCCCTGACTCTCCGAGCGCCTCGATCATCGCTTCACCCGCCTGCTTGCCGCCGGCGAGGTTGTCGGTGGCAATGTGGGAAACGACTTCCGCCTTGGGGTCCAGGCATGCCAGGTCCGCGGTAAACACCGGAATTCCCGCAGCGTTGGCCTCCTGAATGGTTGGGCCAACTCCGACGGCATCGGTGGGACATAGGACAATTGCCGAGCACTTCTTCACGATAAAATCCTGCACCTGCCGACGCTGTTCCTCCTTGTTGTTGTTGCCGTCGGTGACAATCGTGTCGTAGCCCGCCTTTTTTGCTTCTGCTTCAATATTGTCGGCGATGACTTTGAAGAAGGGATTTCGCATGGTAAGCACCGACACGCCAATCGTCCCTTTGAGAGCTTGCTTCTCAACTGCAGGTTTTCCTGACTCTCCCCCGCAGCCCAAAAGGCCAAACGCCAGGATCCAGGTCCAGATCGCATATTTGCCATTATTCTTCATATTTCTATCCGCCATTCTTCTGATGCTACGTTTGGGTTTTCTTGCGGAACCTCCGCCCAGGAGCGAGCGAGACGCAGTATCGTACCAGTTTGCCGCGTGAAACTCACTATACAGCAGCCATCGCGAACACCTCGTTTCGCTTGCTTGCCAAACGGGCTGGGGCTACCATCAATGATAGTTGATGCCTCGCCTGACCTTCGAATTCCTCGTCCCGCCTCCTCGAAGGATTGCCTGATGAAACGGATGTTCGTATTGGCTCTTTTGTCGCCCGGACTTTGCACCCTGGCGGTCGCCCAGGACAAGGTCGACTATCTCCGTGATGTCAAACCGATTCTGGCCACGCGCTGTTACCGCTGCCATAGTTCGCTCGAACAGGAAAGCAATTTTCGCCTCGATAGCGTACCGGGACTGGTGAAGGGTGGCGACGGCGGCGCGGCGTTGGTCCCGGGAAAGAGCGGCGAGAGCCGGCTGATAGCGGCTGTGCTGCGGCAGGGGGATTTGAAGATGCCGCCGGAGGGGGACCCGCTGACGGCGAAGCAGATTGAGACGCTCAAGGCCTGGATTGATCAGGGAGCCGTGCCGCCGCCGGAAGGGGCCGAAGCGAAGGTCGATCACTGGTCGTTCAAGAAGGCAGCCCGCCCCGCCGTGCCGATGCCGGTGAATAGCGAGTTCGTCCGCAATCCGATCGATGCCTTTGTCGCTGCCAAGCACGAAGAGCTGAAGCTCAAGCCGGTCGATGAAGCCAGTAAGCAGGTGTTATTGCGGCGAGTCTATCTCGATCTCATTGGTCTGCCGCCAACACCGCAAGAGATGCAGGATTTCTTGATTGATACTTCTCCCGAGGCCTATGAAAAGTCCGTCAACAAATTGCTGGACAGCAAGCACTACGGCGAACGCTGGGGGCGGCACTGGATGGACGTTTGGCGGTACAGCGACTGGGACGGATATGGCGCGGAGATTCGCGAAAGCCAGCCGCATATCTGGCGGTGGCGAGACTGGATCGTGGAATCGCTGAATGCCGACCGGCCGTATGACCGGATGATTGAGGAGATGCTGGCCGGGGACGAGCTGGCCCCCGACGACCCGGCGACCATTCGGGCTACGGGCTACCTGGTCCGCAACTGGTACAAGTTCAACCGCAACTCGTGGCTCGACAACACCATTGAGCACACCGGCAAGGCGTTCATGGGAGTCACGTTCAACTGCGCCCGCTGCCACGACCACATGTACGACCCCATCAGCCAGGAAGAGTACTACAAACTGCGGGCGGTCTTTGAACCGCACGACATTCGCTTGGACCGCGTGCCGGGGCAGAGCGATACGACGAAAGATGGCTTGGCCCGCGTGTTCGATGCCAAAGCCGAAACCCAGACGTTTCTCTTCGTACGCGGCAATGACAAAGATCCCGTCAAGGACAAGCCGCTGGCTCCCGCCGCACCCAAGGTCTTTCAGCAAGTCAGCTTTGACGTGCAGCCGGTGAATTTGCCGGTGACGGTTTGGTATCCGGGTTTGCAACCGAATGTTCAGACGGAAGCGGTCGCTGCGGCCAAGGCGGAAACTGAAAAGGCCAAAGCGGCCGTCATAATCGCCCAGCAGGCGCTTGCTGCCGCGAAGCAGAAACAAACTGAGTTCGCCGCCAAGGCACCGGCAGAACCGCCGAAGGAGCCTGCGAAGACGGAACCGGTCAAGCCCGCAGAGCCGCTCATTGTTGATGACTTCGGCAAGCAGCGCGACGATGTGTGGAAACTCGGACCAGGCAAATGGGACTACAAGGATGGGCGGCTGGTGCAAAGCGACCCTCAGGACGCCATGTGCGGCATCACTTCGGTCCAGTCGCATCCACGGGATTTCGTGGCAAAGCTGAAGTACAAGCTCACCGGAGGGGACACTTATAAATCCGTTGGCATCGCGTTTGACGCAGTCGGCGACAAGGAGCTGCAGGCGGTCTATCTGAGTGCCGCAGGCGCGGGTCCGCACTGGTGGCTGAAAAAGGGAGGCATCGACAGCTACCCCGTCACGACGCCCAAGGAGACGGTCGAGGAAGTCGGCAAGGAATATGAATTGACACTGGCGGTCAAAGAAGGAATCGCCAATGTCTCCGTCAATGATAAGCTCGTGCTGGCGTGCAAGATACCCGCGGAACGGGCCAGCGAAGGGCGGATGATCTTCTGGACGTATGACGCAACCGCGGAGTTCATCCGTGCGGAAGTCAGCCCGCTGTCGCCAACTTTGGCCTTCACGCAGCCCGGCGGCGAAGTCGTTCCGGGCAACCAGGCCGAAGCGCTGGCCGCGGCTGTCGGCGAAAGTGAGAAAAACGCCGCGATGGCCGAAAAGACATTAGCGGCGGCGAATGTCTCGGTGGTTTCGCTGGAAGCCCGCATTGTCGCGGACAAAGCTGCCTATGCGAATCCACCAGCGGCCAATGCGAAGGAACTGGCACTTGTCGCTGGAAAGACGGAGCGGGAGTTGGCGTTGCTGAACGCCGAGAAGGCCTTGATTCAAGCCGAACTGGCGGCTGTCAAGGCGAAGCGGGCGGTGAAGCCGGGCGATATGCCAACTGCCAAAGCCGCGACCGACGCCGACACCGCCGTGCAGAACGCCATCAAGGCTCGCGACGCCGCTCAGGCTGCCATCGCAGAGCCGAATGAAGCCTATACCAAACTAACCCCCGTCTATCCCACCACCAGCACCGGCCGGCGGCTGGCTTTGGCGAAGTTCATTTCCTCGAAAGAGAATCCCCTCACCGCCCGCGTCGCCATCAACCACATCTGGCTGCGGCACTTTGGCACACCGCTCGTACCGAGCGTCTTTGACTTCGGCCTCAACGGCAAGCAGCCCACCAACCAGCCGTTGCTCGACTGGCTGGCCGTCGAGCTCATGGACAAAGGCTGGAGCCAGAAGCACATCCACCGGCTCATTGTGATGAGCCGGACGTATCGGCTGGCGAGCAGCCAGGGGACAGGGGTCAGGGGTCAGGGATCAGGAGCCAGGAATCAGGAAGTTGACCCCGAGAATAAATACTACTGGCGGCAGAATCCGCGGCGGATGGAGGCGGAGATCGTGCGGGATGCCACGCTGTTCGTGGCTGGGTCGCTGGACGTAACGATGAGTGGTCCCGACATCGACCAAATGACCGGCCTCACCTCCAACCGTCGCAGCATCTACTTCCGCAGCACGAAAGAAAAGAAGATGCAGTTCCTCTCCCTCTTCGACAGCGCCAACGTCGTCGAATGTTACCGCCGGAGCGAGAGTATCGCTCCGCAACAAGCGCTGGCCATGGCAAATAGTTCCCTCACCTTGGCCCAATCGCGATTGCTCGCCAAAAAAATCTCCGAGTCACTTGCGGGGGCGAAACCGCAAGCGGAAGAGTTGGAGCAACGATTCGTGCAGGACGCTTTTGCCAGAATCCTGAACCGAGGGCCCAGTAGCGACGAACAGTCCACCTGCGTTACGTTCCTCGCCGACCAAGCCCAACGCCTCGCCGCCCCAGGCCTATCCCCCTTCACCGCCGGGCCCGCGGCAGCCGTGCCACCCTCAACGGACCCCAAGCAACGGGCGCGGGAGAATCTGGTGCATGTGCTGATGAACCATAATGACTTTTTGACGGTTCGATAGAAGAGGGCCTCACGCAAAGCCGCGAAGGAAGAAAAGAGAGAAGGCAATTCGGTGGAAACTAAACTATGAATATGAGGCCTAACTCTTCTGCTTTCTTCGCGTCTCCGCGCCTTCGCGTGAAACCCTCCCGCCGCGCATTTCTCTCCGATATCGGCATGGGTTTCGCCGGCGTGGCCCTCGGCGCGATGCTGGCGAAAGATAACTTTGCTCGAGGCGAAGAGTTTGCAAGCAAGCCAGAGCCCAAAGCCAAGAACGTCATCTGGATTTTCCTAGTCGGCGGCATGAGCCACATGGAGTCGTTCGACCCCAAGCCGGCACTCAATGAACATGCGGGGAAGACGATTGAGCAGAGTCCCTACAAGGCTGTGCTCGATTCGCCCTATCTCAAACGCAATCTCAAGGAGTTCGTTCCCGGCCAGCACAAAGTCCAGCCCACGATCTATCCGCTCCAGGTCGGCTATGGGAAGCGGGGCCAGAGCGGCATCGCCATGAGCGACTGGTTCCCGCATTTGGGCCGGCACGTGGACGACCTGGCCATCGTCCGCTCGATGTGGACGACCGACAACGACCACGGAGCGCAGCTTCAATTCCACACCGGCCGCCACGCGATTGAAGGGCCGTTTCCCACCGTCGGCTCGTGGGCCCACTGGGGGCTGGGCTCGCTCAACGACAACCTGCCGAGCTACTGTGTTCTCGGCACGCCGCTGGCCGATTGTTGCGGTGGGATGCAGGGGCACGGGGCGAATTACCTTGGCCCCGAACACGCCGGCATTCAGCTTTCCACCGACCCCGCCACGGCGCTGCCGTTCGCGATGCCCAGCAAGGAAGTCTTCCGCGAGGAGCAATTCGGCGAATTCGGCCTGCTGAATCAGCTCAATCAGATCGCCGCCGTGGAATACCCGGACGATCCCGCCGTCCGGGCTCGCATCCGTTCCTACGAACTGGCCTTCCACATGCAAAGGGCCGTTCCCGAAGTCGTCGATATCGCAGCCGAAACAGCCGCGGGCCAGAAGCTCTACGGCCTCGACCAGAACGAGACCCGCACCTTCGGCCAGCAATGCCTCGTCGCCCGCCGGCTGGTGGAGCGGGGCGTCCGCTTCGTGCAGCTCTTCCACGGCAGCAACGGCGGCGCGGGAGCTTGGGACGCCCATAGCAATCTCAAAGCCGGGCACTCCGCGCTCTGCAAGCAGGTCGACCAGCCGATCGCCGGCCTCCTCGCCGACCTGAAGCAGCGGGGCTTGCTCGATGAAACGCTCGTCGTCATCGGGACCGAATTCGGCCGCACCCCCGGAGCCGAGAGTTCAAACGGCCGGGACCATCATCCCTACGGCTTTTCGGTCGCCCTCGCCGGCGGCGGCATCAAAGGTGGCATCGCCCACGGCGCAACCGACGAGCTCGGCTTCCACGCCGTGGAAAACCGCCACTACGTCACCGACATCCACGCCACCACCTTCCACCTCCTCGGCCTCGACCCCCGCAACATGGAAATCCCCGGCCGCAAACGGCTGGACCAGGATTTCGGGACGCCGATAAGGGAAATTGTGGCGTAGCGTAATGATTGTTTGCCGGGCTCGGATTCCCCTAATGCTAATCCTATGTTTCCCGAGCAAATAACCGCAGGAGCCCGCACCGTCACCGCCGTGGCGCGGCATTTCGCCGAGCTCACGGCCGATGCGAAGCACCTGCTGGCGACGCTGTCGGTAACCAAGCGGGGGTACTTCACACCGACGGAGGACGAGGAGGTCCGCCACCTGCTTGTTTCTTACTGGCAGGCCCGCAACGCCCTGATCGAGCTGGTCTATCAGTTTAAGGACGACGAGGCGCTCGGTCGCGACCATCGGCCGGCGGCATTTTTGGTCGCATTCGCCGCGGCCCTGGTTTTGATCGATGCCGCCCGGTTCCTCCGCGAGAACCTGCACGACCGCCACATCGTGCGGGCCAAGCTCAACGAACCGGAGCCGGCGTTCGGCATCCCCGAGGGGACGTATGACACGGTGCAGGCCTCGCTGACCAGCCCGATTCACGCCTGGCACCTTTACCACGCCCTGCAATACTGGGAACAGCACCAGGGGGAACTCCGGGAAGTCGGCAAGGACTCGCTCTTCACGCCGCTGATGGAAATCATCGAGCGGCTGAAGTCCAGGCTCAGCGTCGATTTTGCAACCTATGCAACTGCCCGGTTGCGGCTGCGCACCCGGCAACTCTGGACGGCGATGAACCGGGATCTGCTCCACCGGGCAATGTATGGACTGCAAAAACTCGCGGGGAAAGTCGCCGCCCACATCTCCGTTCAGCCCTTGCACAAACCACATTTGCCGCCGGCTGTGATCGCCCAGTTGCGAGAGGTGCTGCGGCCCGGAGACGTGCTCATCACGCGGAAGGAGCATGCCCTGACCAATTATTTCCTGCCGGGCTATTGGCCGCATGCCGCGTTGTTCTTGGGTGACCAGTCGCAAATGGAGCAGCTCGGAATCGCGGGCCATGCCAACGTGGCCCCACGCTGGCGGCGGCTCCTTTCCGGCGATGCGGCGGAACCCCGGCGGGTGCTCGAGGCGATGAAGGACGGCGTGCTGATCCGCTCGCTCGCTTCGCCGTGCGGCGTCGATGCCATCTGCGTCCTCCGCCCGCAGCTGGACGAGTCCGATATCGCCGAGGCCCTGGCCCGCGGTCTGTTTCACGAAGGGAAGTCCTACGATTTTGACTTCGACTTCAGCCGCTCGGATCGGCTGGTGTGCACAGAGGTGGTCTATCGTTCCTACGAAGGAGTCGGCGGCGTGCAGTTTCAACTCACGCGGCGGGCCGGACGGATGACGCTGGCCGCGGAGGATTTGATTCAGATGGCCCTCGACCGAAATGTCTTCGAGCCGCTGGCCGCATTCTGTCCTCAGCATGCCCAGCACTTGTTAACCGGAAAGCCGGCCGAAGCGTTGATGCGAAGGACTCACCGCTGAGTTGCGGCCAAACCGTGAACCACCATGCGAGACTCTGAGTTTTACAGCCTGTTCGCCCTCACTGCCGCGGCATTCGTGGCCGCGTTGGTGTTCGCCGAGGACCACGTCAATGTGTTGCTCGATGCCGGCTGGGTGCTCGGCGGCCTTGTGATCCTGGCGATCACCCGCCGCTGGTTCCCGCTGTCACCGCTGCTCTATCGCTTGCTGGTGCTGCATTCGCTGGTCCTGATCGCGGGGGGCTACTGGACCTATGAGAAGATGCCCATCGGCGTCTGGCTCAAGGAAATCATGAGGACGCAGCGAAACCACTACGACCGTTTTGGCCATTTTCTGCAAGGGTTCGTTCCCGCCATCATCTTCCGCGAGCTTTACATCCGTTGCTCCCCCGTGAAGAGCGGCGGCTGGCTGGCGTGGTTTGTGTTCGCGAGCTGCCTGGCGTTCAGCGCCTTCTTTGAATTTTTGGAGTGGTGGGCGACGCTCCTGTCCGGCGATTCGCCCGACCACTTTCTCGGCTACCAGGGGGACATTTGTGAAACGCAGTGGGACATGCTCTGGTGCGTGATCGGAGCGATCTTGTCGCTGGCCGTCCTCTGGTATCCGCACAACTGGTCACTGCGGGGGATTGGAATCGGCGCGGAAGCGAAGGCGGCCTAGCGCTTTTCCAGTAGCTGGGCGATATGCAATACCTCAATCCGCTTCCCTTCGCGGTGCAACCGTCCGCCGATGTTCATCAGGCAGCCAGCGTCGGTGGAGACGAGGCAGTCGGCATCCGCGGCGAGGATGCAGCGCATCTTGTCGTCCACCATGTTCCCGGAGACCAGCGGATACCGCACGGCGAATGATCCCCCAAAGCCGCAGCACTGGTCCTGGCGGGCGATGGGGACGTAGGTGGCACCCTGTACGTTCTTTACCAGCGTTTCCACTTCGTTTGTCTGCTTCAGCATCCGCAAGTGACAGGCGTAGTGGTAGGCGACTTTGCCGGCGTACTTAGCCCCCACGTCCGTGACCTGGAGCTGATTGACGAGGAAGTCACTGAACTCAAAGGTCCGCCGGGCCAGGTCGAGCGCCCGCTCGTGCCACTTGGCGTCCCCTTCCAAGAGATGCGGATATTCCACCTTGACCATCGCCGCGCAGGAGCCAGACGGGACGACAACCGGCTCATCCCCCTCGAAGACACGGATGGTGTGACGGGCCTGCTCGCGGGCCAGCTCCGCGTAACCACTGTTGAACATCGGCTGACCGCAGCAGGTCTGGTCGCGGGGAAAATCGATCTGGTGCCCGAGCTGCCGCAGGATTTTGACGACCGCCTGCCCTGCCTCCGGCCGGATGCAGTCTCCCAGGCAGGTGATCATCAATTGAAGCTTCACGGGCAGGGTCCTCAGCGAGCCGTGACCAAGGGGGTGATCGGCAGACCCTCACCCCGGCCCTCTCCCAGGGGGGGAGGGGAAACGGACGGAGCGTGCTCCACCAGCTTATGTTCCGCGCGCAGGGAAAGGCCGACAATCTGGGCGGGGAACATGCCGCTGCCGATGACGAGCAGGGCGCAGAAGACGCCGCCGACAAGGGCCAGTCTTCCGCCGGCAGCGGGGGCGGGAGAGCCCGGCGATTGGAAGTACATGACGCCGATGATCCGGAGGTAGTAGGCCGCGCCGATGGCCGCGTTGAGGGCGGCAACGATGGCCAGGCCGACGAACCACAGCGAAAGGCTGGTGTTCGATGTCTGATTGGCCGCGGAAAGCTGGATGGCGCTGCCAAAGAGCGTGAGTTTTCCCCAGAAGCCGGCGAGCGGAGGGATGCCGGTGAGCGAGAACATAAAGATGGCCAGAGTGGCCGCTGCGAGTGGCTGACTGCGGGCGAGACCCGCAAGCTCTTCGACGCCGGAGAGTTCCCGCCGCGGCGAGCCGAGGTAAGCGAGCGTGCATAAGCTCCCCATCGTGGCCAGGGCGTAGACCAGGACATAGAACAACATCCCCCCAGCTCCGCCGGCTGCCTGGTGCGAACCCGAAGACATGCTTGCCGCGCCGACCGCGAGGCCGATCAGCAGGTAGCCGCCGTGAGCGATGGACGAATAGGCCAGCAGGCGGCGGATGTCCTTCTGCCACAAGGCGCAGACGTTGCCGATGGTCATCGTCAGCACCGCCAGGATCAGCGGCAGTTGCCAGGCGAAGGCCTTGTCGGCGACTGCGGTTCCAGGAATGACGAGCAGCGCAAGCCGCAGAAATCCGGCGACGCCGGCCAACTTGGGAATGACCGCCAGCACGCCAGTATTGGCGTTGGTGGTGCCTTGATAAACGTCGGGGGCGTAAAACTGGAACGGCGCGGCGGCGAGTTTGAAGCCAAAGCCGGCGGTGATCAGGACGAGGGCTATGGGGGAAAGCTTGAAGAGGCTACTGGTCAGGGCCGTTGAGTCTTGGTTGAGGAATGCTTCACGAATGCCCTGGACTTTGCCCGAACCGACAATGACGGTGGTGCCGCTGATGCCGTAGAGGAATGCAAATCCGTATAGGAGCAGCGCGGAGGCGAGCAGGCTGAGGTAGAAGTACTTCATCGTCGCCTCCGCCGAAGCCCGGTCGCGGCGGCCGAGGAAGAGCAGGACGTAGGTGGGAATGGAAATCAGCTCCAGGCCCAGGAACAGCAGCACCAGTTCATTGGCGCTGGCGGTGAGCATCGCCCCGCAAATGACGAGCATGAGCGTCCCTTGAAACTCCGCCGCCAGCTCCACGTCCCGCCGGCTACCGGCGAGCGTGAAAATGAAGCCCGCCAGGAGGGCAATCCAGCGGAGGCCGAGGCTCATCGGATCGATGACGAGCGGGCCGCTGAGCGTGCTTTCGGTATTCCACGGCGAGCCATAGCAGGCCAGAGCAACAGCAGCACCCGCATACGCGATGAGCGTGGCGACGAGTTGTGCGCGCCCCGCGCGGAATGCCCCGAGCAGGAACAGGACCGTGGCTCCGAGCATCAGGATGATCTCAGGAGCCAGCAACGAAATGGTTTTGGATTCAACGAACATGGGTTTCTAGTCGCCTGGCAGCAGATGCTTAGCCACCGCGTCCACGCGGTGCCCCTCCGGCGATGCAATCCCCGCGTGGACGCGGGGGCTAAGCTTGTCAACTTCCTTCACCACCTGCCTGGTCGCCAGGTCGAGCGTGTTGTTCATGGGGGTCAAAAAATCCGCGGGACGCAGGCCGATCCAGACGATGAAAACCACCAGAGGGGCGAGGGCGAGGATTTCTCGGAGGTTCAAGTCGGCAATCGGGGCGTGGTCTTCGTCGGCATGCACGGCGGGCTCACGCAGCGGGCCAAAGAAGACGCGGCGGACGAGGTGGAGCATGTACCAGGCACCGAGGACGACGCCCGAGACGGCAAGGACGGCAATCGCCAGGAGTTGAGGCTTCAACTCGACGGATGCGCCAGTCCAGGCCCGCTGGAACATGCCCATCAGAATCAGGAATTCCCCCGCAAAGCCGTTCAGACCGGGGAGACCGATGCTGGAGAACGTGAACAGCAGCATGAACAGCGACAGGACCGGCAGCTTGCGGGCGAGGCCGCCGAAGCTGGCGATTTCGCGGGTGTGGTAGCGCTCGTAGATCATGCCGACCAGGGCGAACAGGCCGCCAGTGGAGAGGCCGTGATTGACCATTTGCAGGACGCTTCCTTGCACGCCCGTGGGGGTGAATGCGAACAGCCCCAACATGCAGAAGCCGAGGTGACTGACGCTGGAGTAGGCGATGAGACGTTTGATGTCCGACTGGGCAAGGGCGACGAGGGCCCCGTAGATGATGCCAGCGACCGACAGCCAGAGGAGCCACGGCATCATGACCGCCGCCGCTTGCGGGAGCATCGGCACGCTGAAGCGGAGGAACCCGTAGACGCCGATTTTGAGCAGGATGCCGGCGAGAATTACGCTGCCCGCGGTCGGGGCTTGCACGTGGGCCAGCGGCAGCCAGGTGTGCAGTGGAAAGAGCGGCACTTTAATCGCAAAGCCGGCGAAGAGGGCGATGAAGACGGCGATTTGCCAGCCCATAGGAATGGGGTGGTCCGCGAGACGGGAGGTCAATTCGGGAATGGAGAAAACCAGCTTCTCGCCGCCGCTGCTGGGACCGTACGCCCAAAACACGATGGCCAGCAGGCCCAGGAATGTCAGCATGCTGCCGGCCAGCGTGTAGAGGAAGAACTTGCTGGCGGCATAACGGCGGTCCTCGCTCCCCCAAATGCCAATGAGGAAGAACAGCGGAATGAGCGTGAACTCGAAGAAGATGTAGAACAGAACGATGTCTCGCGCCGAGAAGACACCAAGGCAGCCGAACTCCAGAAGGAGGAGCATCCCATAGAACAGGGGCGCGCGGTCTTTGATTGCATCCCAGCTCACTAGGACCGAAGTAATCATCAGCAGCGCGGAAAGGCCGACCATCCAGAGTCCAAGGCCGTCGAGCCCGAGGGCGAAGCGGATATCAAGATTCACGCTGGGAACCTGGCCAACCCAGTTCCACTGGGTAAAAGCGTAGCTGGCCTGTCCGGCGGCATCGGCCGGGAAGTGCGCGATGAGGCGGGCGGCACAGATAAAGGTCCCCACCGTGATCGCGAGTGCCGCCCAGCGAACTGCATCCCGCCCCAGCGGCGCGACAATCCAGAGCGCGACGGCACCGACGAGCGGCAGGAAAACCGTGGCTAGGAGCAATCCGTTCATGCGTGTTTGTTACTTACCAATTGACCCAGGCGATCCGGGCCAATATCAGGACAATCGCTCCCAGGACCATCGCCAGGGCGTAAAACTGCACGAGACCCATCTGCAAGCTGCGCATCAACGAGCCGGCGAGCGGAGGGAGCGCGCCGGCAAGGTTCACGAGCCCGTCTACCAGCCAGCGGTCGAGCCAGTAGCAGAAACGGGCGACGTACGTCAGTGGAGTGACGATCAAGGCGTGGTATAGCTCGTCGAAGTAAAACTTGTTGTACGAGGCTTTGTAAGGAGAAATGAAGTTCCCCAGCAGAATGAGCGGAGCGGAGAAAAAGACGAGCGTGATTGCCCCCAGGGAGTAACCCACGATGGCGACCAGGAATCCGAGTCCCCAGCCGCGAAGGCGGCGGGTGACGAAGCCAATCCAGGGAACCTGCTCCAGCCGCGTGACCCATTGCGGGTCAGTAAGCCGGTCGCTCCCTTCCAGATTAAAGAGCCGCCAAAGGAAAGAAACTTCGCTCCGCTCGCCGAGATAGAGATAAAGTGCGAGGCCAATGCCGAGGGCGGCGGCGAGGGTGCTAGCGCCGGCAACGGTGATGTGGAATTCGGGATGATAACTGACTGTGGATTGAACCAGGCCGCCAGCGAGGGAGGGTGTATTTGCGAGAAAGTAAGCCAGATAGTTCTGCCCCCAGTTGGCTTGTGCGAATAAGACGGAGTCCTTTCCGTGTATCCACCAGCCCCAAACATTCGTTAAGGCAACCCCCACAATGACGGCAAAAAAGGCGAGGATCCCCAAGGGCATCAGCATGACCAGCGGAGACTCGTGGGCATGATGGCCGGCCGCGGGCGGGATCCGCTCGGAGCCGTGAAAGGTGAGAGAATAGGCCCGGAAGGTGTAGAATGCGGTGAGGAACGCGGTGAAGAGGCCGGAATAGTAGAGAATCTGGTAGATGCGCTCAAAAGCGGGAATTTGGGCATCGGGAATGGTGGCGAGCGGGCTGGGCGAATGAGCCACTTCATGTGAGGAAGCCCGGTGCTCGATTTCGTGATCGAGCTGATGGATTTTATCATGAACGGAGCCGAGAACGGCGTCCTTGCTCCAGAAGCCGGCGAAAGGGAAGACTCCCGCCAGCGCCAGGCAGCCGATGAGGAAGGTCGCATGGGTGATGGGCATCAGCTTCCTCAAGCCGCCGAACTGCCGCATGTCGATGACGCCTCCCATCGCGTGCATCACGCTGCCGGCTCCGAGGAAGAGGAGGGCCTTGAAGAAGGCATGCGTGAAGAGGTGAAACATCCCTCCCGTAACTCCGCTGGCCATGCCGGTGCCGAGGGCCAGGAACATGTAGCCAAGCTGACTGACAGTAGAGTAAGCCAATACTCGCTTCAGATCGAACTGCGTGAGCGCGATGAGGCCGGCGAGCAGCGCCGTGAACCCGCCGATGCAGGAGACGACGAGCTGGGCCGTCGGGGAAGCCATGAACAGCGGCGTGCAGCGGGCGACCATGTAAACCCCGGCTGTGACCATCGTGGCCGCGTGGATGAGAGCACTGACCGGAGTGGGGCCTTCCATGGCGTCGGGAAGCCAGACGTGCAGGGGGAATTGGGCACTCTTTCCGCAAGCACCGAGCAGGAGCAGAAGGCAGATTGCGGTAGCAAGGCCGCCAGTAACGTAATGGCCGGTTGAGATGCGGCTTTGGCCGAGAATGCCGCTGATTGCGCCGTCATCGTGGAAATTGAGCGTCCCGTAGGTAGTCCAGATGAGAAATATGGCGATGGCAAACCCGAAGTCGCCGACGCGATTGACGAGGAACGCCTTCATGCCGGCTGCGGACGCTTCGGGCTTCTCGTACCAGAAGCCAATGAGCAAATAGCTGCAAACGCCGACCGCTTCCCAAAACACGAATAGCAGGACGAAGTTGCTGACGCTGACCAGCATCGTCATGGAGAACACAAACAGGCCGATGTAGGCGAAGAACCGCCAGTAGCCGCGGTCGCCGTGCATGTAGCCGGAGGCGAAGATGGCGACCAGCGTCGATACGAACGTGACCATCACAAGCATCATGGCGGTCAGGGCATCGGCGCGAAGAGTCACTTCGATGCGGAAATCGCGAGGGCCGGTGTCCTCGGGGAATTGCGACTTCAGGTCATAAGCGTGCGGGATGTTGGCCCAGGTCCACAGAGGCACGACCTTTTCAAAGCCCGCTGAGGAAGCGGCAGTGTTTTGATTCGGGTTTTGAGCATTTCGAACCTCATAGAACAGAAACGCACTCGCCGCCAGTGAGCCGAGCAGCGCAAACACAACCGGCCAATGAGCGTTCTCCTTGAGCAGCGGTAGGCGGATGACGCCACAGAGTGCAGCCAGTCCCGCGGCCAAGAGCGGGAGGCCGGGGATGAGGAGGAGGCAGAGGGTGATGGGGTCTTGGGGCATGTGTGTTTGTAGGATGGCCTTCCCAGGCCGTCCGGGACGGGCTTGGAAGCCCATCCTACGAAAGGTCAGACTTTGCTCCTGTGGGTTGCTTCGTCCAGGTCGGGGACGGGTTCGCGGCCGGCGGAAGTGAGCGTGGGCCAGACTTGGTCCTCGGTTCGCTCCTCGGGGACGCGGCGATCGACGTAGGCGGGCTGGCCTTCTTCGCGGAGGTCTTGCCAAATCGCGCTGTCGAGCTTGCCGGCGCGCTGGGCGAGCATCAGGATCAGGGCCATCGCAATGCCGGCTTCGCAGGCGGCGACGGTGATGATGAAGATGACGAGCATCTGCCCGCCCCAATCGGCATGAAAGCGGCCGAAGCCGATGAGCGTGAGCGAAACGCCTTGCAGCATCATCTCGGCACAGAGGAACATGACAATCAGGTTCCGCCGCGTGAGAAAGCCAACCAGGCCGAGAGCGAACAGAATCGCCCCGACCAGCAGATAGTTATAGAGGAGGCTCAGCTCGTTCATGCGCGGGCCTCCGCAGTCGCTGCATCCTGGCGTAGGGCCTCTTCCACCCGCGTCTCCAGCCGCCGCTTGCCGTGGATGGCGATGGAGATGGCTCCCACGAGCGCCGCCAAGAGCAAGGTTCCCGCAACCTCCACACTGATGAGATGTTGACTGAAGAGAACTTTGCCGAGATTGGCCATGTGGTCTTCAGAGCCGAAGACCTTGATTGGCTTTGCTGCTTTGGCGGCAATTCGGCCGGGCTCCGTCGAATGAGACTTGGACAATGTCGCTACTGTTGTTGCCGCAGTCTGTTCCCGCTGCTTCACAATCGCCTGCTCTTTCAAAGTGCCGAGCAGCATCGTCAAAATTCCGACGATCGCCGCAGCGGCAAAAACGGAGGCTGTTCGCCCAAACCAGCCCCAGGAGAGGCGATCATAGGAAGCATGCCCTGCGGGACTCGCCAGCATGATGACGAACAGGAAGGTGACGACGATCGCTCCGGCATAAACGACCACCGTCGCCACGCCCAGAAACTCCGCTCCATTGAAGAAGAAGAGTCCGGCCGTCCCCAGCAGTGAAAGTGCGAACCAGATGGCGCAATAAACGGGACTCTGCGAGGAAATCGTGGCCACCGCCGCGATAATCGTCACCGCGGAGATGAGCCAGAAGACCGCCTGGTCGGTCCAGGGAAACAGCTTCGGCCAATCGGACGCAAAGAGCCCCAACGCGACGATGCCGAGCACACCGCCGATGGTGTTGCCGTAGCGAATCCGCTGCGGCATGGCGAGCCAGAGGCCGACGGAGCCCACGAGCAGCGCCCAGAAGCTGCGGCAGGAGCAAATCGTCTGAATGTCCGGCAGAAAAGCCAGGAGCAGGCCGCTCATGTGACGGTCCCTCCGAACGCTTCCGACTTCATCGGTTCTTTGTCTTTCGTCGCGTCAAAGACGGAGAGAAGCTTTTCCTTGTCGAAGATCATCTCCTCGCGGCTGCGACCGGTGAGGTTGTAGAGGCTGGTCAACTCGACTGCGTCGACAGGACAGGCTTCCTCGCACATGCCGCAGTAAATGCAGCGAAGCTCGTCGATGGCAAAGCTCTCGGGGTATTTTTCTCGGTCGGGCCAGGGGCTTTCGGCGGCGATGATGTCGATGCAGTGGGCCGGGCAGGCGGTGGCACACAGGAAGCAGGCCACGCATTTGACCCGCCCCTCGTGGTCCTTGTTCAGCCGATGGACGCCGCGGTAAATCAGCGGGGCGGCAATCGCCGGCTCCTGGTCCGGATAGCTGGTCGTCACCGTGCCCCCACCCAGCGACTTCTTCAAATGCTTGAAGGTCGTGGTCAGCCCTTGGACGAAGAGCGGCAAGAACATTTTGCCAGTCATCCCCAGTTGGGGCTCGGGAATCCAGGTGATCGAGGAGTCGTCTGGTTTCATATTATTACTACCTCTCCCCCAGGGAGAGGGCTGGGGTGAGGGTTTTGGGGTTTACGTTTTCAGTTTGAGCGTACTGGCCGTGATTGAAGTTGTAAGACCCTCACCCGAACCCTTTCCCAAAGGGAGAGGGGACTAGATTTGCGAATCCACCTCGGCCGTGGCGAGCATGCGCCTGGGGCGATTATCTGTGATCAGCGGATTGAACCACGCGGCCACTACCCAGGCGGCAATGCAGATGCCCCACGAGAACACGATGACCATCAGCGTCCAACCGAGGTTCTCTGCCTTGGAGCCAAGAGCATGGCGGGCTTCCTGCATGACGGCGACCGCGACAAAGTTGACCAGACCCAGCGGCAGCATAATTTTCCAGGCCAGCGACATCAGCTGATCGTAGCGGAAGCGGGGCCAACTCCAGCGGACCATCATGAAGAACACAATCACGAGGAAGATCTTAGTATTGAACACGATCAGCCGGATGATGGCGGTGAGCCAGCCAATTTCCGCATCGGCCGGGCCGGTGATCCAAGGGAAGTGCCAGCCGCCGAGGAACAGAATGACAATCAGAAACGAGGCGGTGATCATGTGCAGGAATTCCGCTACCAGGAATAGCAGCAGTTTCATGCCGGCGTATTCCGTGTGGTAGCCGCCGATCAGCTCCTGCTCGGCTTCGGGGAGGTCGAAGGGGAGGCGGGCAGCTTCGGCGAAAGCGGCGATAACGAAGACGAGGAAGCCGAGCGGCTGGGCGATGGCGAACCAGGGGCCGTTGACCTGGGCCTGCATGATTTTTTCCAGGTTGAGCGACCCGGCTGCGAGCACGACGCCGAGAATGCCCAGGCCCATCGGCAGTTCATAAGCGATGAGCTGGGCACTGCTGCGGAGGCCGCCGAGGAAGCTGTATTTATTGTTGCTGGCCCAGCCGCCGAGGATGACGCCGTAGACGGCAATGCTAGAGAGGGCAAAAACGAAAATCATCCCTACGTCCACGCCGGGAGCGACGACGAGCTGAACCGGGTCGCCGCCGGTCGGGATTCCGAAATCATCGAGTGGCGGCAACATGCTGCCGAAGGGAATGACCGCGAAGATAGCCAGAGCAGCGGCCAGAATGACGATGGGAGCGATGACATACAGCCGCTTGTCGACATGAGCGGGGGTGTATTCCTCTTTGAAGATGAACTTGAGCCCGTCCGCCGCCGGTTGGCCAAATCCCCAAAGAGCCAGATCCTTAAAGCCGAAAAGTGACAGGGGCACGCCCACGCGGTTGGGGCCGATGCGGTCCTGGATCCAGGCCGCCATCCGCCGCTCGAGCAGCACAAAATAGGCCGCCGCGGTCATGAGGCCGCCGATGAGAATGCCGATTTTGATGAGGGCTGGGATCATTTTTTGAGTTTGTCGCCGACACACGCCGTGTGCCGGCATGTCCGCTCACGGAGTGAGCGGACTACTATTACGCAATTTGGTTCACTTTCAAATCGACACCGGGTTCAGGCACACCGCCGATCGCCGGGGCGAAGACCGGAATCTCTCGCCCTATTTCTTCTACCACGACGGCCGCATTGTAAAGGCCGGTGCGGCCGAGCAACTGCCAGTAAAGCTGCCCATCCGCTTTGACGCCTTGCGGCGGACGAACGGCCCACTTAAACGACTGCAACCGATCCTGGTAATTGACGTACGAACCTTCCCGCTCCGCGAATGTCGCGGAAGGAAGCTGGTAATCGGCCCGGTCCCAAAGCGGCGAAGCGAAACAATCTTGCACAATGAGGAGCTTGGAATTCGCCAGGCTGGCGACGGCTGCGTCGTCGTTCCAATTGGTCTTGTAGCCGCCGGTGATCCATACCGCGCCGAAGGCTTCGCTTTCCGCGAGCCCCAGAAAATCACCCCAGTTGAGCAAACTGCCGCCGAGCGAGGCGACGACGGATTCCACGCCACGGCGATTCGGGCATTTTTCAGCATGAATCACAAAGCCGCTCTTGAATTTCTCGTCGGTCCCTTGGGTGGGGACCGGGCCGAGAGCCAGGACCGCGCTGGAATCAATGCTCTTCGCGTACTTGGCGAGAAGATAAGCTTCCTCCACGGTCAAATGCGGTGACAAAACCACTGCCAGGCGGCTCGTCTTCTTCAGCTTCGCGTGCAGTTCCTGCGGGAGCACGGACCATTCGACATTGACGTAGCCGGTTTTTTCCAAGCGGCGGGGTTCCGTGACTCGGTTGGCGTCATGCACGTGATGAAAACCATATCGCCCCTCGTCGCACATCCAGTAGCCGTTGACGTGCGGATTGGTCCGCGGCTTCAGGCGATAAACATGATCCTGGTTTTCCTCCACCTTGATGGAGCAACCCGTCGAGCAGCCGGCGCAGACGTTGTCGTGCGACTTCATGAACCAGACTCGCTGCTGGTAGAGGAAGTCCTTGTCCCCCAGGGCACCGACGGGGCAGAGGTCCACGACGTTGCCGGAGAGCTTGTTGTCGAGCGGGAATTCGAGTTTGCCGTTCTCGTCGCGGAAGACATCAATCTCTTCATGGGCACCCCGATTGATGACCATGAGCTCGCTCGTGCCGGATACTTCCCGCGTGAAGCGGACGCAGCGGGTACACATCACGCAGCGGTCCACGAACAGCGTGACCGTGTCTCCGAGTTCTCGTCGCCGGCTGGTGAAGGGCTGGATGTCGGCCCGCCGCTCCTCACGGCCATGCTCGAAATGGTAGTCCTGCAGCGAGCATTCGCCCGCTTTGTCGCAGATGGGGCAATCGACAGGGTGGCGAAGGAGCAGATCCTCTTCGACCATCGCGCGGGCCTCAATGACCTTCGGGCTGTTCGTGACGAAAACGGTGCCATCCGTCGCCGGCGTCTGGCAGGCGGGAACCACCTTGGGCTGCATCGTGATCTTGCCGGTCGCCGAGTCCTTCTTTCCAGCCTCGACCAGACACATGCGGCAACTAGCGACGACCGAAAGCCCCGGATGCCAGCAGTACCGAGGAATGTCCACGCCGGCCCGCTCGGCAACCTGAATGCCATTGAGGCGCTCCTTGTCGCCAATCGTGATTTCCTGGCCGTTGACGAAGACGGTGGGCACGTTAGTTCAAAGTTCCAAGTTCAAGGTTAGTGGATGTCGAGTAGTTGCAAGGCGGGGACGGCCGCTGTTTCCATCCAGCCGCTAGGGTTGGTGCTTTTGATGTAAACTTCCAGCTCATTACGGAATTTTTTGATGCAGTTCTTAAGCGGCCAGGCCGCGCCGTCCGCCAGGCCGCAGATCGTTGTGCCGGGCATGATGCCGATGTTCTCAGCGATTTCCAACAGCAAGTCCAGATCCTTGAGCCGCCCTTTGCCATGCTTGATGCGGGTCATCATCTTGGTGGCCCAACTGGTCCCTTCGCGGCAGGGGGTGCATTGGCCGCAGCTTTCGTGGGAAAAGAAGCGGCAACTGTTGAGGAGGAAATCGACCATCCGGACTGTTTCGTCCATGACGACGACGGCTGCCGTGCCGAGGCCGAGACAGCCGAACTTGCCGGGGCCGTTGAAATCGAGCTTGCAATGGAACTCGTTTTCTTTCAGCAGCCCCATGCTAATGCCACCCGGGATAGCCGCCTTGGCTTTGCGACCTTTCCAGACGCCGCCGCCGAATTCCTCGATCAGCTCCGTCACGGTGATGCCGAGGGGCGCTTCGTAGCAGCCTGGTTTGTTGATGTGGCCGGATAGACAGTAGAGTTTCGGCCCATAGCTGCCAGCGTCGCGAGGATTGTTCGGGTCGGGCGGGATGCCGATGGATTTGAACCAGTCCACTCCCCGGTCGAAAATATGCTTGACACAGGCCACGGTCTCGACGTTGTTCACCACTGTCGGCTTGCGGAAGGCACCTTCCACGGCGGGGAATGGCGGCTTGATGCGGGGCCAGGCCCGTTTTCCTTCCAGGCTTTCGATGAGGCCAGTCTCTTCGCCACAGATATAGGCCCCCGCGCCGCGATGGACGTGAATCTCCAGCGAGTAGCCGCTGCCGAGGATGTTCTTGCCGAGATAGCCGGCTTCATAACATTCGGCGACCGCCTGGCAGATTCGCTTATACGCCAGCGGATACTCGCACCGCATATAGAAATACGCCACCGCGGAATTGGTAGCAAAACAACTGATGATGAGCCCTTCCAGCACCTGGTGCGGGTCGTCCTCCATCAGGATGCGGTTGTTGAACGTCCCCGGCTCGCTTTCGTCGGCATTGAGGCAAAAGTAAATCGGCCCCGGATGGTCCTTCGGCAAGAACGTCCACTTCAGCCCCGTCGGAAAACCGGCTCCGCCTCGCCCACGCAGTCCGCTCGCCTTTGTCTGCTCTTGTACATCCTTCGGGCTGAGCGTCTTCAGCACCTTGCGCAGCGCCTGATAGCCGCCGCTCTGCTCATACACTTTTCGCGTATGGCTTTCGGGCTTGCCAACACTGGCTAACAGGACTGGTTTAAATTCGGACATTCTCTATTTCACCGTTTGCACAAGCTCATCCGCTTCATGATGGCTGACGCTGGGGATTAGTTTTTCATTCGCCAGAACACAAGGGGCGTGCTCGCAGGCACCGAGGCACTCGGCGTATTCAAGCGTGATGCGACCGTCGGCAGTGGTTTCGCCGGGCTTCACACCGAGCGAATGCGAAAGATGGTCGAGCAGCTCGTCGCCGCCGCGAAGGGCACAGCTAATACTCCGGCAAACCCACAGGCGGCAGCGGCCAGCGGGGGCGTCCTGCTTGAAGTAACCGTAAAAGGTGAGCGTATCCTGGACTTGGGAGGGATGCAGTTCTAGCAGGTGGGCGATTTCTACTACGGCCCGTAGCGGCACGTATCGGAGTTTCTCATTGACGATATGCAACGCCGGCAGCGTGACCGCCTGTTTGGACGGATAGCGCGGAAAGAACGCCTTGATTTCGGCGATCATTTCGTCGGTCAGGATGCGGGGTTTGTCTGCCATTTCTACCGGTCCAACTCCGCCGCGATAATATTAAGACTCCCCAGCACCGCCACGACGTCACTCAGAGTGTGTCCGCGTATGAGTTGCGGGAACAACGCGAAATGGATGAAGCTCGGCGGGCGGCAGCGGGCGCGGTAGGCGACGTTGCTGCCGTCCCCGGCCAGGTAAAAGCCGAGCTCGCCGTTGGGGGCTTCAATAGCCGAATACGTTTCTTCATTGGGAACAGTAAAGCCCCGGTTTTGCATCACCAGCTCAAAATGCGTGATGGTCCCTTCGATGGTCTGATAGACCTGCTGCTTCGTCGGCAGGGCGGTTCGTTCATCGACGCCGACGTTGGCCGGCCCAGAGGGAATGTTCTCAATCGCCGCGGCCACAATCCGCAGGCTCTCCCGCATCTCCGCCATCCGCACGTAGTAACGGGCGAAGCAGTCGCCGGCTTTGGCACAGCAAATGTTGAAGTCGAAGTCGGCATAAGCGAGATAGGGTTCGTCCTTCCGCAAATCTCGGGTGACGCCGCTGGCCCGGGCGACGGGACCGGTCGCGCTCATGTTGGTGGCTTCTTCTTTCGATAGCAGGCCGACTCCCTTCATTCGGTCCACAAAAATCCGGTTGCGGTTGACCAGCTTCTCCATGTCGTCGAGCGTTTCTGGGAACGACTTGACGAAGGCCCGGATTTTCTGGACGACGAGGGGCGTCATGTCATGCATCACTCCGCCCACACGTGTGTAGCTGTTGGTGAAGCGGGCTCCGCAGAGCGCCTCGAAGATGTCGTACAGCCGTTCTCGCTGGTAGAAAGCGTAGAGAAAGAACGTGAAGGCCCCGGTGTCGAGCCCCATCGCCCCGGTCGAGAGCAAGTGGTCGCTGATGCGGGCCAGTTCCGCGATGATGGTGCGAATGTATTTGCATCGCGGGGTGATCTCGATGCCGAGCAACTTCTCCACCGCTCCATGCCAGGCCACGTTGTTGGCCAGCGGCGAAATGTAGTTCATCCGGTCGGTGACGGTGACGTACTGGTTGTAATCGAGATGTTCGCCAATTTTTTCAAAGCCGCTATGCAGGTAGCCGATGTCGGGAACGGCATCGACGACTCGTTCGCCGTCGAGTTTCAAGACGAGGCGCAACGTGGTATGCGTGGCCGGATGCTGCGGGCCGAAGTTCAAGGTCCACAGGTAGTCTTGCTCCTGGGGACGCTGTTCGAGAGTGGCTTCGGCGACAGACACGGGAATGACTAAATCCTTATGACTAATGTCTAATGTTCTTTGGCTAAGCCTGATTACGTTTCAGGACTGGGAAGTTGTGGCGTTCGCCGCGGCCTTGGAGGGGATAATCTTTGCGGAGCGGAAACTCGGCGAATTCGTTGGGCATCAGGATGCGGCGGAGGTCGGGGTGTCCGTCGAATAGAATGCCAAACATGTCGTAAACTTCGCGTTCCAGCCAGTTCGCCCCGCTCCACAGCGGAACCATGGAGGGGACAGTCAAATCCGGCTCATTCAGAAAGGAGCGGACGGTCAGCCGTTCGTTCGTGACTGTGTTCGCCAGCAAATAGACCAGGCCAAAGCGGTCGCGGGCATCGCGGTAATTCAGATAGTCGACGCAGGTGACGTCCACCAGCAAATCAAACTTGCCGTCGCTCTTCAAGTGCTGCATCGCGGCCAGCAATGAATCCTTCAGCACCACCACGCGCGTGTCGCCGCGGAACTCGCTGGCGGAAAGGCCGGCGAATCTAGCAGCGAGGGCGGCAATGGTTTCCGGCTTAGCTGGCACTCTGCTTATTGCCTCCCGTACATCGGTAGTTCTTGCAACGCCCGCTTTGTCATCTGTCGCGTGGCCGTTTCGAACTCAGCGCCGGAAATTGTTCCTTCACGTTGAATTTTGTCCTGCAAATCGATGATTGCCTGAATGAGTTGTTCCGGGCGCGGCGGGCAGCCGGGGACGTACATATCCACAGGAACGAACCGGTCGATGCCCTGCACGACGCAATAGGTATCGAAGACACCGCCGGTGGAGGCGCAGGCCCCCATCGAGATGCACCACTTGGGCTCATGCATCTGTTGCCAGATCCGTTGCAGCACGGGGAGCATTTTCATCACCACCCGGCCGGCGACGATCATCAGATCGCACTGCCGCGGGCTGAATCGAAAGACCTCCGCTCCGAAGCGTGCCAGATCGTGCCGGCTGGCGCCGGTGGCCATGAGCTCAATGCCGCAACACGCGGTGGCAAAAGGCATCGGCCACAAGCTGTTCTTACGGCACCAACTGGCCAACTCATCGAGCTTGGTCACTACCACATTGTCCGGGAGTTCTACCGCCACTTGAAGACTCCCTTCTTCCAGGCATAAACGAGCCCGACCGCTAAGAGGCCGACAAAGACCATGACCTCGATGAAGACGAGCCCGCGGGAATACCCAATTCCAAGTTCAGTTGCTTGCGCCACAGCCGCGTCAATGCCTGCCGTTGCATTTCCAGCCACGGCCCAGGGATAGAGAAAGAGCAACTCCACATCGAAAAGCAGGAAGGCAATTGCCACCAGATGGAACCGGACATCGAACTTGCGATGAGCATCATGGATAGGGTCCATGCCACTCTCGTAAGCCATTTGTTTGACTGCGGTTTGTCGCTTGGGTCCGAAGAGTGAAGCAACGCCGAGCATGCCCAGCGCCAGGGCCAAGGCACAGGCTGCAAACAGCAAAATGGGGAGAAGCGAGTCGGCCATAAACGCTTGCCGGGCAATAACTTTGGTTCTGGGCCGGCGACTTTGTGAATTATCTCACAAATAGGGGCCAAAAGAAAACCCGGCACGGGGCCGAGTTTTCAAAATCACCACCAAAAATCCTATCGGCCGCTGATTGGCGGGTCAACGGGGAGGGAGAACGGGGAAGAAAGAGAGATAGAGAGAATGAGAGGCAGCGAATCGCGAATTCCATTCCCTGCCTCCCTCTTCTTACTCTCAATCTCTTATTCTTCCACCGAACCTCCCTCTCCCGGCCCTCTCCACCATCAAGTAAACTACTCTCGTCCCGGGCGGCTAGCTCAGTTGGTTAGAGCGCCATGCTCACACCGTGGAGGTCACAGGTTCGAGCCCTGTGCCGCCCATTCCACATTTTTCGGCTGTTTCCTCAGATCTTCGGTTTCCTGTTGGTGGACAGGAGTGCGACGATTTTTCGTGCGTATTTCCGCATGCTCTGTCACATGGGAAATCACCCGCCTATGGGTGATAACGGCCGGCGATAACTTACCCACGGCCACCGGACGATCACGATCGTCCCAAATCGGCGGGGCGGGTGTAGAAAGCTGCAAGCCACAGGAGTATGCTGTCGCACTCTGGGGACAGCTCAAAATCAACCAGGCGGCCAGGCCGCCCACTAGATCAGGAGAGCAGTTATGCGTGCGAAAGCAACCAAACTTCCACGGCGTCAATTCTTGAGCACGGCGATTGGTGCTGCCGGAGCCGCGGTGATGGCACCCACCATCATTCCCAGCTCGGCCCTGGGCCGGGACGGCGCTGTCGCTCCCAGTGAGCGGATCGTCGTGGGGGGAATCGGCATCGGCAACCGGGGAAGTTATGACCTGGGCTGCTTTCTCGATGAGAAGGACGTTCAGTTCGCGGCAGTCTGCGACATCAAGGAAGGCCGCCGCTTGGCGGTCAAAAAACGCGTCGACGAACTGTATGGCAATCAAAGCTGCCTGATGTTTCGCGACTATCGCGAGCTGCTGGATCGGCCCGATATTGACGCCGTGCTGATTGCCACGGGACCGAACTGGCATGCGACGATGGCCATGCAGGCAGCCAAGGCAGGCAAGGACATGTACTGCGAAAAACCTTGCACCAAGAACATCGCCCAAAGCCTGATTCTGCGGGAAACCATGCGCCGCACCGCGCGGGTCTTTCAAGTCGGCACGCAGCGGCGAAACCTGCCACACTTTGCCTTTGCCTGCGAACTCGCCCGCACCGGCAAGCTCGGCAAACTCAAAAAAGTGTTCGCCCATCCCGCGGGAATGTTGGCCCTCACCAGCGGCTGGTTTCCCGCCGAGCCGGAGCCGGATAAGAGCGTTGTGGACTGGGACATTTATCTCGGCCCTGCGGCCTGGCGACCCTACAACGCGAAGCTGATGGACGGTTTCAATTTTGAGAAAGGCGGAGGGATGGTAGGGGGCTTTGAAAGAGGTCCAGCGGGAAACAGAACGGGGGGTGGCGTGCTCGAATGGGGCTCGCACTGCGTTGATCTCTGCCAATGGGCCGTCGACGACTGCCCGCCTCCGGTAGAGTACAACCCGCCCGCCGACGGGCACTTGGTAACGAAGTATGAAAATGGCGTCGAATTGATCTTTCGCGAAATCGGCTGGATTCCGCTGGGCTCATGCCCCGTCCGATTCGAAGGGGAAACGGGCTGGGTCGAAGCCGGCGACAGCGGCAAGATGGTCCTTAGCTCGCCGGCGCTGCTTGCCGGCCGAAAGGTGGCGGAAGTCGGCAACTATCCCGCGACTTTCCACGTTCGCGATTTCCTCGACTGCGTCAAGACTCGCGGTGTGCCGAAAGGTAATGCCAATGCGGCTTGCAATGCGCACATTGCCTGCCATGCGGCCAATGTCGCGGTTTATTTGAACCGCCAAGTGAAGTACGACATCGTCAAGAACGAATTCATCGGTGACGACCAGGCCAATCGCCTGCGTTCCGAAGCGCTGCGGGAACCGTATCGGCTGTAGAAGTGCGATTCGACGAAGCGTGCGAAATTCCTCTCCAATCAAGTAACGGGTACGGTAACATGCATCACAATTTGCAATTTACAAACGCCATCGTTTTCCTCGCAGCCTTGGCGGCAACGACCTTCGCTTTGACCGGCAACGGAGTCAGCCAATCGCCAGCGCCAAAGGATGAAAAGGCACTCATCGCCATCCTGCGTTCGGACGTACCTAAGGCTGACAAGGCTCTCGCGTGCAAGAACTTGTCTGTCTATGGGTCGAGCGAGGCCGTGACGGACCTTGCCAAGCTACTGGGGGATGAGCAGCTCGCATCTTGGTCGCGGATTGCCCTGGAAGTGATCCCTGGAACGGCTGCCGACGAGGCGCTCCGTAAGGCGACCGAGTCGCTAGAGGGAAAGCTGCTGGTCGGCACAATCAATTCGATCGGCGTCCGCCGCGATGCGGGGGCGGTCGAGCTCCTGACCGGAAAGTTAGAGGATAAAGACGCTGATGTCGCGTCGGCGTCCGCCGTGGCCCTGGGGCGGATTGGGAATGCCGCGGCTGCCAAATCGCTGCGGCCGAAGCTGGCGGGCGGTTCGATCGCGGTCCGTTCCGCGGTTGCCGAAGGCTGTGTACTCTGTGCTGAGCGTTTTCTGGCCGACGGGAACGCGGCTGAGGCGACAAAGATTTATGACGAAGTCCGCAAGGCTGAGGTCCCCGAACAGAGAATTGTGGAAGCGACACGGGGAGCCATACTCGCCAGAGGCAAAGACGGAATTTCGCTGCTGATGGAGCAGCTCCGTTCGTCCAACCGCAAGCTGTTTCAAATGGCCCTCATCACCGCTCGTGAGTTTCCAGGAGCAGACGTAGACCAGGCCCTGGCGGCGGAGTTGGAAAGCGCCCCGCCCGAACGGGCCTCGCTCGTCATCTTGGCCATGGCCGACCGCAAGGAAACCGTCAAGCTGGCCGCGGTTCTGAAAGCGGCGGCAGGCGGGAATGCCCAGGTTCGGCTCGCGGCCATTGTCGCGCTAGGACGAGTTGGAAATGCAACATGTTTGGATCCACTCTTGGAGGTGGCCCTCGAAACAGAATCGGAATTGTCGTCCGCCGCGAAGGAAGCCTTGGCGGCCCTCCCAGGCGAGACCGTGGACAAAGACATCGTTGCCCGACTTGCCAAAGCGGAAGGAAAATCGTACCCGCTCCTGATCGAGCTGATCGGGCAGCGGCAGATTGAAGCCAGTGACGCCTTGCTCAAGGCCATCAAGCATTCTGACCCTGCGGTCCGCAATTCCGCCCTGACGTCGCTGGGAAATACGGCCTCCCAAAAGTACTTGTCCGTGCTCATCACCCAAGTCGTGTCTACCACTTCGGAGAGCGATGGCGAAGTAGCTCAGAAGGCCCTGAAAGCAGCTGCCACCCGCATGCCGGATCGCGAAGGGTGTGCGGCAGAGTTGGCGGCTGCCGTGGATCGCTCGACCGGCCCTACCAAGATCGTCCTCTTGGATATTGTGGGAGCGGTGGGAGGGCCAAAGGCCCTGGCGGCCGTTGGCGCGGCGGCCAAGAGCTCGGATGCCGCGCTCCAAGATGCCGGCAGCCGCTTGCTCGGCGAGTGGACAACCGTCGATGCCGCGCCGGTTCTGCTCAGCGTGGCTAAGGGGGGCGGCAAATTTCAAACCCGTGCCCTTCGAGGCTACATCGGCATCGCCCAGAAGTTCATCATGTCGGACGAGCAGCGAGCCCAGATGTGCACCAGTGCGTTTGAACTCGCGAAACAGCCCGCGGAACGCAAGCTCATTATGGACGTACTCAAGCGTTATCCAAATCTGGACATGCTGAAGGCAGCCGTCAAAGCCATGGAAAGCCCCGAGCTGAAAAAGGACGCATCCGAAGCTGCCTTGGCCATTTCGCAGAAGCTTACGAAAACGGACGAGGTGAAGGCGATATTGTCGAAGGCCGGCCTGGATAAGTGATGTCGCAAGAAGCTATTTCTGCTGAATTTGGACAATCAATTCCGGCGGCAGACCCGTCGAAGCGGTCAGGGCGGCAGCGGACTGGGCCAATTCGTTGAGTAGGTCCAACTGCGACTGCTGGGCGGCCAGCAAACTGGTACGGGCCGTGACAATCCTGAGAATGTCGACTTCGCCCGCTTGGAATTGGGCTTCGAGCTTGGAGAGTTCCTCGGGAAGTTCGCTGTTACCAGACTGTGTGGCGACCAGCCTGCGGGCTTGCTCGTAGCGGTCGATGGCCCCCTGCGCTTCCAGAGACCCCCTGGCGAAAAGCTGCTGCCACGCGGCCTGGCGCTGATTGACCTCCGCGACTCGTTGGCGCACCAGCGGCTGGCCGCTATTGAGCAGGGGGAGATCGGTTTGCGCCCGAAATCCCCAGAGCGTCGCCCCGCCGTCGGTCCGCTGGTAATAGGGACCAATTTGCAAATCGGGAACCCGGTTGGCGTGGGCCAGGTTGAGGTTGGCCCGCGAGGCATCGAAATCGGACTGCGCCGCCAGCACATCGGGACGGTTTGCGGCCAATTGTCCGGCAAGCTGCGCCCCGTCCCCAATCGCCCAGTCATCGTGGCCTGGCTGGTTCTGCGCGGCGGCCGCGGCAGCGGATGAAAACTGCAAGTCCGCCAGGCTGCCGCGAAGCTCCAGAGGCGCCTCGATGGGATAGCCCAATTGCCGCCGAAGGTCGAGCAGCGCGGTTTGGTAGTTGGCTTCCGCCAATTCCGCCCGGCGGCGAGCGGCTGCTTCATCGAGCCGCGCAATCGCCACATCGGATTTGGAAAGCGCGCCGGCGGCCAGTTGCTTTTCGGAAATTCCCAGCACCTCGCGGCTCAGATTGGCATTCTCGCGGAGAATGTCGCGCTGGCCACGCTGATAGAGGGCGAGAAAAAACAGCCGCTCGGTTTGGGCAACCGTTTGCAGCTCCACTTGCACGATGTTCCACCGCGTGCCGTTGAGGATCGATTGAGCCGCCGCCTGGCGATGCTGCCGCTGATGGGCGAGCTGCAAGGTCTGCATCAGCAATACATAGTGCGCGGTCGAGCCGATAGTCCCATCCTGCAGCTGCGGATCGGGGGTGACCTGAATCTGAACCGACGGATTGAACGGGTAGGTCTCGGCAACACCTAGCGCTCCCAGGCTCACTCCCTCGGCGTGCCGGGCGGCGATGAGGTCTGGGTTTTGAGCCAGGGCAAGCGCTGCGGCATCGAGTAACGACAACGACTCCGCGGCAACCTGCGGCGGAGAAGATTGGGCAGCGCTTTGGGGAGCAGACTCTTGGCGCGCCGTAGCGGGAAGCTCCTCGATAACGAGAGGTGGCACCAGGACGGGAGGTTGTTGATCGGTTGCCTTGGGCGCGCGTGGCACCGCAAGCGACTGGCATCCAGCCAGAATCGCCAGCAAGATCACAGGTGCGTAGCGCACTCGCCGCATGCAGCGTCCATGCTATCGCGAAGGAAATCGACTTTGCCGCTTAGTCTGTTTCGGCAAGCTGCGCAGACCTCAATCACCTAAAATGTGCGGCAAAGTGCTAGCTATCGCTCGGCCCGTGATTGGACTCGGCCAAATCTCGCGTAGATGGGGGGCAAGAGGAACAGGTTGAGAAGCGTGGAGGTGACCAGGCCCCCGAGGATTACCACAGCGAGTGGATATTCGATTTCATGGCCTGGTTTGTTGCCGGCGATGACGAGGGGGACCAGAGCCAGACCCGTGGCGAGGGCGGTCATCAAGATGGGGATGAGCCGCTCTTCCGCGCCGCGGAGAACCATTGCCGTGCTGAAGGATTCCCCTTCCTCCAGTTCGAGATGGCGAAAGTGGCTGACGAGCATGATGCCGTTGCGGGCGGCGATGCCGAGGACGGTGACGAAACCAACGAATGAGCCCAGGGAGAGAGCGCCTCCTTGCATTGCCGCCGCCAGAACGCCCCCGATCAGTGCGAAGGGAATGGTGAACGCCACAATGGCCGTCAGCCGCCAGGATTGAAAATCCATGTGCAGGAGCAGCACAATGCCCAAGAGCGCCAGGCCGCCGAGCATGATCAGCCGCCACCACGAGGCTTGGAGGGCGGCATATTCACCCAGGAACTCCGGGTGATAGCCGCGGTCAAAGGAGAGTTCCTTCACTTGGGCTTCAATTTCGCGGGCCACGCTCCCCAAATCTCTGCCAGTTGCGTTGCAGGTGATGTCGAGACGGCGAGACGCCGATTCGCGCTTGATTTCGTTGGGGGCGGGGACCATCCGCAGATCCGCGACTTCTCCTAGCGGCACATGGCCTCCTTGAGGCAGATCGATGGGCAGGCGGCTGAGGGACGCGATGTCGGTGCGGACTTCGGGGGTGCCGCGGACGACGACGTCGAAACTCATCTGGTCCTGATAGACTTCGCCGACCTTGGTTCCCTTCACAAGAGTCGCTACCGCCTGGCGCACCTGTCCCGGCGTGAGGCCAAAGCGAGCGATGGGACCGGACTTGGGGCGGACCTGCAACTGTGGCACCAGAACCTGCGCTTCGACCTTCAGGTTCTGCACGCCCTCCACTTTCGCCATGACCGCTTTGATTTCTTCCCCCTTGGCCCGGAGCACGGCCAGATCGGGGCCGTAAACGCGGACGACAATGGACGCCCCCGTGCCGGTGATGACTTCCTTGATTCGCTCCTTGAGGTAGGTAAGCAAGTCGCGGTACAAGCCGGGATAGCCGTCGACGACCTTTTGGATTTTGGCGATAGTCTCAGGCATATCTACACTGGGATCAACGCTAATCCACAGCTCGGTGAAGTTGGGGCCGACCACTTCATCGGCCACTTCGGCCCGCCCGATGTGCGAGCCGAAGTTTCGGACTCCTTCGATGGCCCGCAATTCCTTGCTGGCCTGAATGGTGACCCGCTGCATGGAGTCGAGCGAGGCTCCGGGCTTTTCGACCCAGTGCATCAGAAAGTCGGTCTCCTGAAAGTTGGGCAGGAACTCTACCCCCATTTGCGATACGGCGAGGCCCGTGACCGCGAACGCGAACAAAAGAACCCCAATCGAACTTGACGGCCGGTGAATAATGGGGATCAGCAGTGTGCGATAGAGCCGTTTGAGAAAGCCGCTGAGAGGGGCTTCCTTGCGACGCTCCTGAGCCCCCGGCAGCAGCATCAGCGAGAGGGCCGGTGTAACGGTCAGGGCGACGAGAAGCGAGGCGAGGATCGCCAGAATGTAGGCAATGGCAAGCGGTCGAAAGAACGAGCCGGCGATGCCTGGCAGAAAAATGATCGGAACGAAGACGAGCGTCACAATCAGGCTGGCGTAAACGACCGCGCTCCGCACTTCCAGCGAAGCGGCCAGCACCACTTGATAGGCGGGCAGGGGGCTTTCGAGCAGCCGGTTAAGGCGGAGGCGGCGGAGAATGTTTTCCACATCGATGATGGCGTCGTCCACCACTTCCCCCAGCGCGATGACCAGGCCAGCAATGACCATCGTGTTCATCGTCCCCCCCCAGTAATGCAACACGAGCGCGGCAGCTATCAGTGACAGGGGAATGGCGGTGATGCTGATCAGGGCGGTCCGCCAGTCGAACAAGAAGATGACCAGAATCACAATCACCAGGAGACAGCCAATGGCCATCGCCCAGCCGAGGTTGTGGAGCGAGCGTTCGATGAATGTGGCGGGACGGAATATGGTGGGGTCGTATTTCGCGTCCTTGAGGCCGGGTTCCAGGGCCTCCATTGCCTCCTCCACCTTGCGAGTTACCTCTAGCGTGTTTCCCCAAGGTTGCTTTTCCACGATGAGCAACAGGCCGGGACCATCGTTGATGACAGCATCACCAATCGGGGGCGGAAAACCTTCCTGCACTTGGGCCACATCCGCCAGACGAAGCGGAGCCGAGCCGCGGAAGTCAACCAGGACCTCACCCAGGTCAGCGGCTCCGCGGATGTCGACAAGCTGGGCGACGGCGATGCGCTGGTTGGGGGTATCCATGAATCCGCCGCCGACCAGCGTGGTGGCGTCCGCCGCCGCCCTTTCCACCGCGCCGAGCGTTACGCCATGCGCCCGCAGCCGATCGGGCTCGACGATGACCTGGAATTGACGATCGCGCTGGCCCCAGATGGCCACATTCGCGACGCCGGGAATCGCCATCAGACGGGGGCGGATTGTCCACTTGGCCAGCGTCGTCAACTCCATTTGGCTAAGTTTGTCCTTGCCTGTGGAATCCTTGTCCGACCAAATGCCAATCTTCAGCACCCGACTGGTGGAGGAGAGGGGGGAGAGGATGACCGGCGGATGAGCGACTTTGGGGAGGCGGGGCGTTTCCGTGGCCAGACGTTCTTGCACCAGTTGACGGGCCCGAATCAGGTCGGTCCCTTCCCGAAAAATGAGGACAACGGAAGACAGGCCGAGCACCGATTTCGAGCGAATCGTTTTGAGCCAGGGTGTGCCATTGAGGGCGTTCTCCAGCGGCATTGTGACCAGGCTTTCGACCTGGTCGGTGGAAAGGCCGGGGGCTTCCGTTTGTATTTCCACGAGCGGTGGAGCGAACTCGGGAAAGACATCCAGCGGCGTGTCTTGCAGCGTCCGCAGGCCCAACACAATCAGCAGAATGGAAAGCGCGAGCACAATCACCCGCAGCCGCAACGAAGTAGACACAAGCCAGCTCATGGGACATCACTTGGCAAAGCCGAACTCCGTGCCAAACAATTCCACGGCACCGGCCGTGACCACTTTTGTTCCCGCCTTCGGTCCTTCCTTCAGCACAGCCGAAGTGCCGGAGACATGTTGCACCTGCACGCGGCGGCGGACATAGGTCCGCTCAGCGGTCTGTTCGTAGAGCCAGGTGCCGCCGTGAATGTCGTGCATGATGGCGGACCAGGGGACGACGAGGCTTAGTGTCTCACCTTTCCGTGGAAGCTCTGCGGAGATGCGCTCGCCGGGACGGTAGTTGCCATCAGGATTGGGAATCTCGAAGTACAGGTCGACGGTTGTGGACAGGAGAACGGCGGTCGGCGGAGCGGCGGCCTGTTTGGCAACTACGCCACGGCTCGTTGATTGGGCCGCCAGGCTGCGGACGGTGGCCGTGCCGGCTGCCTGCAGCTCGGCGGCGTCACCCGCATAGACGGGAACCCGGACCCAGAGGGGATCGACCTTCATCACTTCAAAGAGCGGGGCGGCAGCAGAAACGACTTCGCCGGGGGCGACATGCATGGCACGGATCATCCCCGGGAGTGGAGCTTCGATCAAAATCGAGGGCAGCGCATTTGCCGATTCACCCTCCAGGTTCAGCTCGTCCATCAACTTCTTGCGCGACTGCGCGGCCTCCAACCCCTTCTCCGCAAGCTGCGCCTGAGCCTTGGCATCGTCCACCGCACGAACAGTCCCGGCTCCATCCTGAAGCAGGCGTTCCGCCCGGTCGAGGGCAATCTTCGCGGCCTCTTGCTGCACCAAAACCTGTGCGACTTGATTGGCCGCATCGATCCGCGCCGTGGCGATGGCGTTGCGAGACTCCGCATAGCGGACGCGCTCGGCCAGTGTCAGCGCTTCACGTTCCGGCGTGATGAGGGGCTGGAGCTTGAAAATCGGCTGCTTCGCGGCGACAACGTCACCGGGCCTGGCAGTTCCCTGGTCCTTCAGCGGTGTATCCAGGGTTCCCGTGAATGGCGCCGATACGATGAGCGAAGCTCCCGGCGGCAGCATAATTTCGCCGCCGTAAATACTGACTCGCGGCATCGGTTTGAGCTCGACCGGCGCGACGGTCAAAGCCAGATGCTTCTCCGCCTCTGCCGTCAGCTTGATGGTGTTCAGATCTCCTTCATTGGCAATGGTGGCAACCGTAGCGGGTGATTCCTTGATCGGCGACGGAGTGGAAGGGCCACAGCCAACCGAGAGCGCCAGCAAGGCCACGGAGCATGTCGCAAGGAAGCAAGTCTTGGGCAGGAACTGATGCTGACTCATGATACACCAACATACTTGGAATCTGGCCCAGTCGCCATGTTTAACAAGTCTAACTCGCAGTGCTGCGGGTCCACTTCACCCTATCTCTGCGGAGCGTTTAGCTTTACAATCTCGCTCGAGTCTGAGCGACCGCTTCGCGGACGATTCCGTGAAGGGGCGAAACAAGAGATACCAGGCAATCAGAATCGTCACGTTGGCTTCTCTCGGAAAGCGCGGCCTATGTCACTCCCCGAAATCCTTGCCGCCATTCCGCATCGCCCACCGATGCTGCTGGTCGATGAAATCGTGGAGCGCGGGGAAAATCGAATCGTCTGCAAAAAGACTTTTCGGGCCGAGGAATTCTTTTTCCAGGGGCATTATCCCAACTTCCCTATCGTTCCCGGAGTCATCCTTTGCGAAGCGGCTATGCAAGCCGGCGCAGTTCTTCTGAGCAGTCAAATTACCCAGGGCCAAAAGGTTCCCGTGGCGGGCCGGCTGAAGGACGTGAAGTTTAAGAAGATGGTCCGGCCAGGGGAGTCCATCCTGATCGAAGCGACCCTGAACGAACGGGTGCAGGACGCGTATTTTCTCTCGGCTCAAGTCTCAATGGACGGCAAACTGGTCGTGACCTTGAAGTTCGTGGTCACCATGGCGGCACCGGTGGCGTAGCAGCCTTTCGGCAGGCGGCGGCACAAGGGTATCCTGTTGGATATGGACTACCTCGCTCTTACCGGAAAATCGTTCCTCGTCTTCGGCGTGGCCAACAAGAAGTCCGTGGCCTGGCACGTAGGCAAGGCGCTATCCGAATGCGGAGCGAAAGTGACCTATGTCGTTCGCAGCCCTGAGCGGAAGGAGAGTGTTGCGAAGCTACTCGCCGGGAGCGACGTGCTGGTTTGCGATGTGGAACACGAGGAGCAGATTGCCGGGTTGCGGGATGAGCTGGCCGCGAAGGGTTGCAAGTTTCATGGCTTGCTGCACTCCATAGCTTTTGCGGACTACACCGACGGGATGAAGCCGTTTCATGAGACACCCAAGCGGGCTTTCTTGCGGGCGATGGACATTTCCTGCTACTCGCTCATCGCCGTTTCCAACGCCCTCAAGGAATTGCTGGAGCCCGATGCCTCGGTCGTGACCGTCTCCATCTCCACGACTCGCATGGCCAGCGAAAACTACGGTTACATGGCCCCCATCAAGGCGGCCCTCGATTCCTCGTTGGCTTTCCTGACGAAATCCTTCAGCCGCTTCTCAAAGGTGCGGTTTAACGCCGTCGCCCCCGGCCTCTTAAAAACCTCCGCCTCCGCCGGCATCCCCGGCTACGTCGAGTCCTACCTTTACGCCGAGCGGATCATCCCCCGCAAACTGGCCGTTCAGACCCAGGAAGCCGCCGACGTAGCCCTGTTTCTGCTTAGCCCCAAGAGCAGCGGCATCGTGGCCCAGAACATCGTGGTGGATGCAGGGATGAGCATCAATTATTTTGATGCCGATGCGGTGAAGAGGGGGATGCGAGAATAGGTCGCTCGGTGGCGGTTAATTTCACCGGGGAACTTCGGTTAGAAGGGTGCGGCTCATGGCCCTTGGGGGGCTGGTTGTGGCCAATTATAATCGTCGCTACCGAAAGGGTTTTCGATGCGGATTGGCGCTGTTTCTTACCTCAATACGAAGCCGTTGGTGTACTCGCTGGCGGCTCTTGCGCCAGGGGCCGAGATCGTGTATGACCTGCCGAGCCGCCTGGCGGATGAGTTGGCCGCGGGGAATCTGGATGTGGCCCTCATTCCGTCTATCGAATACTTCCAGAACCCCGATTACGCCATCATTTCCGATGCTTGCATCGGCTGCCGAGGGCCGGTGCTGAGCGTGAAGCTGCTCAGCCGAGTACCGATGGAAAAGATTCGGACTTTGGCGCTCGACGAGGGCTCGCGGACGAGCGTGGCCCTGGTTCGCATCTTGCTCAAGGAACGATACAGCCTGTCGCCTCAATTATTACCGTTTCCGCTTGGCGTTGCGGCGGAAAATGTTGAGACGGATGCCGTGCTGATGATTGGGGACCGGGCAATGCATCCCCCGACAGGATTTGTCCAGGAATGGGATCTTGGTGACGAATGGTGTCGCTGGGCGGAATTGCCGTTTGTGTTTGCGATGTGGGTGGCACGGAAGGGAATGCTGTCCGAACTGGGCGAGATCAAAATCGCGCTGTCGCACGCTAGAGATGCAGGAGTTGAAAGCCTGGAGGAAATTGCGAAACGCGAATCCGCCGGCGTGGGGTTGGACGACAAACAGTGCCTGTCGTACCTGCGAGACAATTTGTACTTCTTTCTCGGTTCCCGCGAGCAGCGCGGGTTGCAGTTATTTCGGGAGCACGCAATGAGGATGGGTCTGGCGCCTGTAGTCCCTACTTGCCGAACGGGTGTTCGAATCGCTCCCCCACTTCGAGACGCCAAGGTAGAGCTTTCATGATTGACCGCATCCTCGACAAAGCCGTTGCCGGCGAACGCCTTTCCCCCGAAGAAGGGTTGGCACTCGTCCAGTCCCACGACCTGGCCGCCATCGGCCGGGCCGCGGAGGCGGTGACTCGCCGTTTGCATCCGGAGCCCATCCGCACCTACAACATCGACCGGAACATCAACTACACCAACGTCTGCACCGCGGTCTGCGACTTCTGCGCCTTTTATCGCAAGCCCAAGAGCGACGAGGGATACGTGCTGCCGCGGGAAGTGTTGCTGAAAAAAGTGGAGGAGACAGTTGCCCTGGGCGGGGATCAGATTCTGATGCAGGGAGGGCTCCATCCGGACTTCAAGCTGGCCTGGTACGAAGAGCTGCTGAGCGACATCAAATCGCACTTTCCCCAGGTCAACATCCACGGCTTCAGCCCGCCGGAGTTGTACGCTTTCACCAAGGTCAACAAGCTGGATATCCGCACCGTCTTGCAGCGGCTAAAAGCGGCTGGGCTGGGAAGTATTCCCGGCGGCGGGGCGGAAATCCTGGTGGACCGAGTTCGCAAGGAGATCACTCGGGGCAAGGTGCTGACTGACGACTGGTTGAATGTGATGCGAGTCTGGCACGAGCTCGGAAGCGTCTCCAGCGTGACCATGATGTTTGGCCACGTCGAGACTCTCGCCGAACGGATTGAACACCTGGAGCGGGTGCGGCAGTTGCAGGACGAGACCGGCGGCTTCACGGCATTCATCTGCTGGACGTTCCAGCCCGAGCACACCGATATGGCCCAAATTCCGCCGGCCGGTTCGTTCGACTACCTCAAGACCCAAGCCGTCAGCAGGCTGTATTTGGATAACATCCCCAACATCCAATCGAGTTGGGTGACGCAGGGACTGAAAATGGGACAGCTCGCCCTGCTCTTCGGTGCCAACGACATGGGAAGCCTGATGATTGAAGAAAACGTCGTCGCCGAAGCGGGAACCGTTCACTTCCTCACGCTGCAGCAAATCCGGGACTCAATCAGCGAGCTCGGGTTCATACCACGCCAACGGAATGTGCGGTACGACTTTGTTTCGCTCGACCAGGAGCATTTCGCGATCGAAGCCAACAGTAAGCCCAAGCTGGTGGAGCTGGTGCAACTGGCGAGCTAACGTCCCCATTAAGGGGCACTCCCCGGCGAATCAGGCCCGGCGGCTTATCATCTGGCTTGATTCGCGGATTCATGAAACCCTTTTTGATACATTTTTGCGTGAGAATTCTGCCAGAACTCCTTTCCCATTCACCACTTGGGCCGAACGGCCGATCTCCGTTTTGGTCTGAATCACCCGTTTCTTGATTCATGAATCACGCCACCCTTCCGGGGGAAGTATTCGTGAATTGATAAGCTATTTTTCACGTCCAGCGACACCATCCCCCAGCCTCGCAGCGGCACAATCCCTTCCCTTACGACCGAGTTGCCAAAGAGCATTCGCTGGAGTCCCGCCTTCAGACGGCCCGAAAGCCCGGTGCGAAACACCGCACCCCTTAGATGCTCGGCAGTGGCTATTTATTCACGTATGCAAAAGATTATTTTCCGCTTGGCGCGGTACAGCCTCACACCCTTCTGTCGAGTGCAACTTGCCCATTGTCGCGTGAGTGTACCTGTCCCCATACCGCATCTCGCATGCGGCTTCGCTTGGTTTCGGGCCTATTCTTCAGGATGGACAAACTTGCCAGCCTTGGCGGCCATGCCTAACTCATGCACAAGGTTACGCCGGGATGTACTCTCCTCTCGAAGTTCCTTGATTAGTTGGTACACATCCATCCACTGTTTTTTCTGTTTCGCATCGTAGGCGAGCGTGATCGCAAGGTGATCCCGCCGAACCGAATCCAGGCCACGCTGCAGTTCTTCAAAAGCGGCGACATGGGTTACGGCTCGGTCCCCTAACATCCCTGATTCCCTGAATTTGTCGGTGGCAACTTTTCGAGCAAATGAATCCCGTATCAAGCCCCCCTCCAGATCCTTAGCCAGATCCGAAACTAACTCGATTCCAGGTTCCGTTGGAACCAATTGATCCAAAATGATCCAAAGAATCCTGCTGTTGTTGTGAATTAGAGTTACCTGGTCCGCACTTCGCTCCTCGACCGAAATAGCGATCGGTTCCGTTACATATTCGCCGATTGGACACTTCACTCGTGCGCGCAATTCGTGTGTACCAACCGCAGCGAACACTAGTCCACCCTTGCCATCGCGAAATGCGCTGCCGAATTTTGCAAAAGACCGCTTGCCCTCAAGCTGAGTTTCGCCTTCCAAATAGCCCTCGGTTTGGGCAGAGTGAATTCGCATGACTTTCCAATCCAAGCCTTTTTTTTCCTTCTCGGCCTTGATTCGATGCTCCATGCGTATAATAAGTCCTTGAACGTCGAGAGATGTTGATAGCGTGACGGTGGAAACTCCGTTGTTAGCGATGACAACTTTATAGGGACAATAGTCCCCGGCAAGGAGTTTTTTTGCAGCGACCTCCATCTTGACGCTGATCGGTTTATCACTCGCTATCGCGCCGCGCGGCATGGCAGCCAACGACAGCACAACCCATGTAGCCGAGGCCACTTGCAGGAAGTAACTCATGAGCAAATCCCTGAGGGACGAGAAAGTTGGGATTCACAAATCCTCAGAGAAGGAAAAGGTGTCAGGAACCTTTGATTGGAAATGTTGACCAAAACGCTCCCCGATCAGCGTGATTGTGATAGCGGGCCAGGGAATTGCAAGCAAATTCTTGTCAAGAGTGCCGCGTGCTGATTCTACACGTACACAAACCGCCCCGGATTGAGAATGTTCTTCGGGTCGAACTTCTGCTTCACCGCCGACATCAGGGTAAACGGCGCATCGAGCCCGCCCCACGCACTTTGATGGGTCATCTCGTTGCCCGAAGGGTTTGAAAGGACCATCAGGCTGCCATGCTGAAGAGCGGCGGCGGGTTGCAGATTGCCGACGAGTGCTCGCGAAAGACCTTCCTTGGGGAAGGTGGAGAGGCGGGCGATGACAATCCCGTTGCCGGCGTGAGATTGAATCGACGCTTGCGGGTCGAGCGCGCGAAGGGCGTCGATGAACCTTGTCACGCCGCTGGGGACGACACTGGCCTTGAGAACCAAAGGTGCATTCCCCACGGTGGGAAAGTCCACTAGCTTTTTCCAGAAGTCGGCGGCGTCACCGATGGTGATAGGGGCTTCGACTCCCTGCTGGCACCATTCGTCGTGCATTCGGCCGATCATCCATTCGACCTCGGTGGCTGAGCCTTCCAGGCCGACCACAAGGTAGAGTTTTTCGGGACCGCTGGCGCCGGCAAGGGTTTTGAGGGCCGGCTCGGCATCCCAGACGGGGCCCGAGAGAAGCTCAATCGCCGCTGGAGTCGTGGCGGAATTGACGAGCGCGGCGAGGAGTTTTTCGGCCTGCCGAGTGGACTGCACGGCGCAGGCCATGAGCGTGAACTGCTCCAAGAGCGGCCGGACCTTGAACGTCACCTGCGTGACGATGCCCAGGGTTCCCAGCGAGCCGGTCAGCAGCTTGCAAAAGTCGTAGCCGGCGACGTTTTTGACAACTCGGCCTCCTCCCTTGAAGGCCATGCCGCGGCCGTCCACGGCCGAGATGCCGATCACATAGTCCCGCACGGTGCCACAGCCGTACCGCATCGGGCCATTCCAGTTGGTCGCGACCATACCGCCGACCGTGGCCTTCTCGGCGAGTGGCACCCCCAACGGCAGGCGCTGTCCTTCCTTGGCAAGGAGGTCGGACAGCGACTTCATCGTGACGCCGGATTCCACCGTGACCGTCATGTCGCGGGCCGGATAATCGACGATGCGATTCAGCCCAGCGAGCGACAATCCGCTCCCCGGTGTCTTCGCCGGCAGGCCGAAATCGAGGCTGGTGCCGCCGCCGATGGGATAGATCGCGGAGCCAACTCCATATGCCTCCGCCACGGCAGCGGCCAGCTCGGCCTGGTCGGCGGGAGCGAGAGTCGTCTTGATGGGGAGGTCAGCCACAGGACCATGTTAGGCCGTCACCGTAGGACGTGCCAGGAGTAGTTCTGGCGCTGCTATCGAGTCTCTCTTTTCCAAAATAAGTGTGAGTCCGAATATACCGATTGTGCGGAGGATTCATTTGACTCAAGAGCGTGACTCGCAATTGTCCTCTTGCTGGCAACATTCGCCAACCGAGCCCGGCGCAGCTTCAAACTAGAATGAAAGTCCAGCGTCTCGCCGGCTCTTGATTTGCCGCCAGCGGTTGAATTAGGAGTCAGGCACCTCGCAGCAACCCTCCATTCGCTGACAAGCTCGCAAGGGGCTCGGAGCCAGACCCCTTTTTCAAACGCATGTCTCTCTTAACTCCGGATTCAGCGCAGGAAGCGTTACACGATGCAGCAGCGCGCGCCGAGGCATCGCCGCCGTCGGAGTCCTCTAGCCGAATGCGACGCCTGCCGCGCGCTGTTTTGTGGGTAATGCTCGGCCGCGGGCTGGGTATCGGCAGTACGCTCCTGGCCACCATCATCGTGCCGCGGTTTCTTGCGCCGCCCGAGTTCGGCGAGTTGACTAGCCTGCTGAGCGTCATCACTTTCGCCGCCATCATGGCACAGTTTGGCCTGGGACATACCTGCGTCCGATTTCTGGCCGAAAGCCTGGTCCAGCATAACCACAGCCGAATCCGTCGGACGCTCCGCCTGGCAACTGTTGTGCTCTTGGTCGCATCCCTCACGACCTGCGGCATCACGGCTCTGCTGCTGGGACTGTTTGGCGAGAAGATATGGCACTTGCAAAACGTCGCATGGCTCATCCCATTGGCCGTAACGCTCATCCTGCTCATGGCATGGCAGCAGTTTTCGGCGGAATCTCTGCGTGGCCTGCACGAGCTCCGTTGGGCCAGTCTCCTGAGCGGCGGTACCTTCGGCGGCCCGTTGCCGGTGCTCTTGTTCCTGGGAATCCTGGCGTGCGTCGCCCTTCAGTTCCAACCGACCATCACGATCACTCTCGCCTGCCAGATTGCCGGGAGCGGAGTCTCCCTGCTGGTCAGCATTCTCTGCCTGCGAGCCACGGTACGTTCCGTCTCCAAGGACTCGGTGGTCTCGGCAGCGACTTCTTTCCCGCCGCTGACACTCCCCAGCCTGCTACAGGTCTCCCTGCCGATGGCCGTCTTCCACTTCTTCATCATGGTGATGCAGACCGCGGACATTTGGATTGCCGCGAGCTTTGTTTCGAAGGAAGAGGTCGCGGTTTATGGCGTTGCCCGCCGTTATCTGGTGCTGCTGAATGTCCCCACACAGCTCGCCGTCAGCACCGTCTTATCGTCCATTCCCGATCTGGTCGCCCGCGGCCAGCACCGTGAGCTACAAACACTGCTCCGCCGCTCGGCTACGCTTACCGCCATTGCCACGACTGCCGCCGCCCTGTTCTGTCTGTTGGCGGGGGGATGGCTGATGGGAACGCTCAGCGGCTCGTACTATCAAAAAGGGGCGACGGCTCTCGCCATTTTGAGCTTGGGGCAGATTGCCGTTTCGCTGGCGGGGACGGGGGGAATGACGCTGGCCATGACGGGTCGGCAGACGGCAGCAATGTGGATTTGCTGCGCGACGGCGGCGCTGCTCTGCATCGCCGGCTCATTTGCCGCCAAGCGCTGGGGCATCGAGGCAATTGCCGCGGTCGCCGCCGGCGCGCTCGCCCTGGAAGCCGGCCTGGAATGGCTGGTTTGCGGCCGCCTGACGGGAATCTGGACGCATGCGGATTTCCGACCGGCGACGCTGCGGTCGCTTGCGGCGGGACTGGCAACGTGGCGAAAGCTCACTGGCAATTCCGCGGAGGCCTCTTAAGGTATTCACATGCTCTTGCGTTCGCTGTCCGCACTCGGAAAATCTGTGATTGCCAGCTCGCTGCGCGTGCTGCCCGGAAAGAGCGCCACTTTTGCCCGCCGCTGGCTGGCGTGGGAGTTCTTACGCGGAGATGCCGAGACTATCACTTTCCAGCGGGACGGATTTACCTGGTCGGTCTTCACGCATGACATCGTCGGCCGCTCGCTCTACATTCGCGGCGACTTCCAGCTCGAGACCCTCCCGCCGCTGCTGAATTGGCTGAAAATCAACCGCCCGCAATTTGGCGATCAGTCCACCATCATCAACATCGGGGCTAACATCGGCGACACGGCCCTGCCCCTCGCTAAGGCCAGCGGCAAAAAGATCATCGCCTGCGAGCCGGTGCCGCGAACGCTTGAGCTGCTTCGCAAGAATGTCGAGCTCAATCAAATGGCCGGCCGGATCGACTGCCGGCAAGTCGCGATCGCGACGCAAGCGGGGACAATCGAGATGCTCGCTCCCCAGGACAGCGGGCACAGCGAAGTGAAGAGTCAAAACGGCAAGCAAGGCTTTGATGGCCGATATGGCAAAGGAGAGTGGCAAGTCACGCAAGTCCCTTCGCTGTTGCTTGACCAACTTGTGATTCAATCTGGCTTACGGCCAGACGAAGTCGCACTCGTCTGGAGCGATACACAAGGTTTTGAAAGCGAAGTCATCGCCTCCGGAACATCTCTCTGGAAAGCCGGCGTGCCGCTGTGGGTGGAAGTCGCGCCCCAGGCCCTGGAAATTCACGGCGGCCTGGCCCGTTTTGAAGCTCTCTGCCGGGAGCACTTTCGCCAGATTGTTCTCGATGAGCAGTTTTTGGATGCGGGCCGCGAGATGGCCCCACATCCCATTGACCGCATCGCGGAAGTCCTGCGCAAACTTCAGCAAGGGAAAGATCGCCGCGGTCGCGACGAGCAGGACGTGCTGCTGATTCCGTAACTACCTTCCCCCCAGCGCCTTCACCCACCGCTGCTGCAACTGCGGCACGGTCTCGCCGTAGCCTTTTTCCAGGGCTTCCGCGCTTCCCAGGCCACTTTTGGTTTCCTTGATGAAGTCCAGAAACTTCTGCGGCTTGTATTGGATGAGGAACGCGACCATGGCGTAGGCGGTGAGATGGTCTTCGGCCTGGTAGTCGCGCAGGAGCTTGGGAAACATGTCATTCCAAGGCTTCAGTCCCCCCGCGGCAGCCAGGCGGCGGACGGCCAGGGACCAGTCGGGATCAATCTGCAAGTTGTTGAGTGCATACTCCAGAGAGTTGACGCGATTGGCCTTGAGCGTCATGTTTTCGCAGTAAGCCGAGTAGCCGACATTGAGCCACGGCGGATCCTTGTATCCACAGGCGGTGCGAATCTGAAACGCCGCCATCAAGGCCACTCCCTGATGTTCCGGCGGCGGACCTTCGGGTGAATAGCGATAGAAGATGGTGTCCTTGACCCAGGTCCCCGCCACTTCGCCAACTAGCGACCAGTCCTGCCGGGCCGGCCCGAACACCGGGTCGGCCTTGAGCAAGTTCACAAACTGCAAATAGTTCGGCTTCTGAAAGAGGATGATGATATTGCAATTGGCGGGAGTGGTGCTCGTTAATTCCAGCGAACCGGTCAACCCTTCAATGTGCTGATTCATCGCTTCCAGGGCTAGCGCCACCCGCTGCGTGTCGGTCGGCGGCAATTGGCTGTGAAGAGCGGCCCGGCGGTTTTCCGCCCGCACCAATGGCCAGTTTGTCTTTTTCTCCCAGTCCACATGTACTTCCATGGCCGTCTTGAGACGGAGATCTTCCGCGGCGGCGAATTCGGCATTGGCCGCGTCAGGCTTGCAATTGGGACAATACTGCTCGCGCACCGCCAGCGCCCCCTTCGGGACCGGCTGACCTTCCATCCAGACGTAGGGCTGCGGATTCTTGAGCGGCACCAGCCCGCGCCCGCGGCAGACCTCGCAATCGGCGGTAGCGGGAGGAGGCCCCTTGGCTGCCGGCTTCTTGGGCTCCATTTTCTTGCCACCGGTTTTGGGAGCGGCCTTATCGGGTTTGGTCTTTTCTTTAGCGTGGGGAACCTTGGCCGGTTCAGGTTCTTGAGCAGTGGGCTTTTCGGGAACAGGCGTTTCAGGAGCAGGCTGTTCAGGTGTTGGTGTTTCAGGCGCGGGTTTCGCGGCCGGTATCTCGGATACGGAACTGGGAGTCTCCGGCACGGGAGTGGTTGGCGGCTCGGGCGTTGGCTCGGTGGGAAGGGTCGGTGTTGTTGTGCTGGGCGGCGAGACATCGGCAGCCGCGGTCACCGGGGGTACGGTATTGGTGTGCTCGGTGATCGCTGGAGGTTCAGCGGCTGGTGCCTGCGACTTAGTGGTGGCCTTGTTCTTCTCTTCGCCTGTCTTGGGAGAGCGAGCGACCAACTTTGAAGGGCCACCGGGAGATCCCACTTTCAGTACGTATCCGATACTCGCCAGGACGGCAACCGCCAGCAAACCGATGCCACCACCAATCCACAGACCAGAGTTGTTCTTCGCCGGTTCTGTCTTTCTGCCCCCTCTGCTTCGAGCAGCGGATGAGTCGAGCGGCGTTACTGAAAGCAGAAACTTGGGCTCCGGCTTCTCCGGCTCAGCCACCGCTTGCGGCTCGGGCGAGGAAACCGTTGGTTGTTCGTCGGCATAACCTTGATAGATTTCCGGTTCTGGCTCGCTAGCCATCATTGGTGGTTGCTGAACCGAAGAGGGCGGAAGCGGCGGCGGCACTGGGAGGGGAGCCAAGATCAGCTTCGCAGTAACCGTTTCGCCGCTGACCACCAAAGACATTTCCGCTTGGCAAACCGGGCATCGCATCCGCCGCGACTTCGATTGGGGATTCACCCGCAAACGTTTGCTGCAACTTGGGCAGAGGATTTCAGCCATGGAAATCAGCTTAGCCCACAATTGCCGAAAAATCTATCTCGGCCGGGATGCCGCCACACCCACCAAATCATATTCCTGATTCGCCACAATCTGCGTCGGCACAATCTGCCCCGATTTCAGCTTGAAGCGATCGCCGGTGACAAAGACCAGGCCATCCACATCGGGAGCATCTGCTTTCGAGCGGCCGACGAAGACGTTTTTTTCCCCTTCCACCGGCTGGTCGAGAATGACGTCCAGGGTCTTGCCGATCTGAGCCTCGTTCCAAGCGAAAGAGATTTCCTGCTGCACTCCCATCAACTCGTCGCGGCGAGCTTCCTTCACATCCTCGGGCAAGTGGTCGTCGAGTTGGACGGCTGGCGTCCCCGGCTCGTAGGAATAGGTGAAGACCCCCATCCGCTCAAACTTCTGCTCCCGGACAAAGCCGGCCATTTCCTGAAACTGCTCGTCGGTCTCGCCGGGAAAGCCGGTGATGAAGGTGGTCCGCATCGTCAGCTTCGGAATCCGCGAGCGGAGCTTGCCGATGAGGTTCTCCGTTTCGCTCCTGGTCACGCGGCGGGCCATCCGGCGAAGCATCGTATCGTTGATGTGCTGTAACGGCATGTCGATGTACGGCACGATCCGCTTGCTCGCGGCTATCACGTCCGCCAACTCATCGGTGATATACATTGGGTAAAAGTACATCAGCCGAAGCCAGTCGATCCCCTGCACCTCTTCCAGCTTGCGGAGTAGCTCGGTCAGCCGCGGCTCGCCGTAGATATCCTTGCCATAGTAAGTGGTGTCCTGCGCAACGATGATGATTTCCCTCGCCCCGTCGGCGACCAGTTGCTCCGCTTCCTTGATGATCGATTCGATCGGCTTGCTGGCGTGCTTGCCCCGCATCTTGGGAATCGCGCAGAACGTGCAGAGCCGGTCGCAGCCTTCCGAAATCTTGAGATACGCAAAATGCCGGGGCGTGATGCGGAGCCGCTCGGTATCCGGCAGGGCGCGGATCGGCGCGGGCTGAAAGACCGTCCGCTGCTCTTCTAGATTTCCCACGAGCCGATCGGCGACTCGCGTGATTTCCTCGCGGCCAAAAACGCCAACCAGAAAGTCGATGCCCGGACGCTCGATGAGCAAATCTTCCTTCTGCCGCTCCGCCAGGCAGCCCGAGACGATGACCCCCTTGGTCCCGCCGGCCTTTTTCAGGGCCAGCATTTCGTCGATGGCCGAAAAAGACTCCGTCCGCGCCCGCTCGATGAAGCCGCAGGTGTTGACGACCACAAAGTCCGCCCCGTCGGGCTCGCTCACCAGCGTATAGCCGTCAATCTTCAAAAGGCCGAGCATCCGCTCGCTGTCGACCAGGTTCTTCGGACACCCCAGGCTGACGAAGGCGTACGTCCCTTTCGAATCGGTCTTGTTCGGCTGTTCCAGGTACGTACGGGGCAAAGGAGGGCTCCCAGGCAGGGCGGAAGACAATCCCTTAGTTTACGGGAGCCTGCCAATGCTGGGGAGGGGCAAAAAGTCGAAATTCGAATGGCGAATTCCGAATGACGAATGCCAGATGCCAAACTCATTCGTCATTCGCCATTCGAAGTTCGTCATTTTTCCTCCGTGCCACTTCATCCGTCGGATCGAATTCCAGCAGTCGTTTGAATTCGACAACCGCCTCGTCTTTCCGTCCCAATTGTGCGAGCGCGAGAGCTTTCGCCCGCCCGACATCCGGCGAAAACCCGCACAGCCTCTCGTAATCAGTGGCAGCGGTGATGGCCAGTTCGTTCTGTCCCAGTGGCTGAAAAGAGAGTGCACGGATGACATAGACCCCCGGAATTTCAACCGGATCGGTAACGGAATTCAAGCAATCGATCGCGGACTGATACTGGCGGCAGCGAAAATAGAGCCATGCCACATGCAACTGCGATTCCTTATGCAAGTATTCGGGCACGGTTCGCTGATCGGCACTTTGCACGAAGCTGATGGCCCCAGGACTGTCCCCCTGCCTGATGCGCTCCTCGGCCTCCGCTAAGTCGTCGAGGAATTCGCGATGTCCCATGGCCTCCAAGTAGTCCCGATTGGCCCGCAAGGATCCTGCACGAGCCCCTGCCTGGGATCTCCCAACCTGGATGTACTCCCAATCGACAACCGACCAGGAACGCTCGTTCTGCTGGAGCCAAATCCGGCATGGCTCGGAAGTTCCCTTCACCTGCTTGAGAATTACGTCTGCCACTCCCAATCCCTTCTCTGGCAGCCGTTTAAATCCCATCAGACGAATGTCCAGAATATCATCCGGCAGTTGCAGGCTCGTATTGATCTGGGCAACCAGCGCCTTGCGCTCCGTGGCGTCCAGTCGGGGCATGTCCGGATGGTCCTGCATCCGCTGCAGGAAGACATTCACATCCACCAATCGAGCCAAGCCTCCCACGTCGTTGGATTTGGCCGCGGCAACGTACTTCGCTAGCAGCCGTTCCACCATCGGCACGTCTGCGTCGCGCGGCACCTCGACCGGCACCTTAAAGACGGTGCGATATTCCGCTTGCTTCTCCGCGGGCGATTGCCAACTCCCGTTGCCCCCCGCTCCGACAAAGGTTCCCGGATGGTCAATTCTATTGATCAGCCACAGCAGGCCTATCACCCCGAACATAACCGCCAGCACACACGAACCCACCAGGATGCTCCCCATGATGAGCGGCACCCACGATTTTCTGGGTTTCGTGTCGGGGATCAGGACTGCTTCGAGCGGCGGGGAATTGCGATTTGCCATGATGAAGAAGGGAAAATAGAAGTAAACCCGCCTCGAGGGAAGCAGCCTGCATTATGCGAGGCAGGCCAGGGGTAAACAACTGCCTGATGGCGACTGACACCAGCCTAACGCGGATGGCTGCACACGCTTGCTACTTCGTCAGCTCTTCCCAAATCCGCAGGAGCCGGTTGTATTTGGCGAGGCGCTCGCTGCGGGTGATGGAGCCGATTTTGATATAGTCACCACCGATACCGACCGCCAAGTCCGCCAGGAAGTCATCTTCGGTCTCGCCACTGCGGGCGGAGATGATGGTGGTATAGCCGTGGCTTTTGGCGGCCAAGACAGTGTCGAAGGTTTCGCTGAGAGTACCAATCTGGTTGACCTTGATCAGCACGGCGTTGGCCGACTTGGTGTCGATCCCCTTTTGCAAGCGGCGGGCGTTGGTCGCGAACAGGTCGTCGCCGACCAGCTTGACCTTGCTCCCCAGCCTGGCCGTCAGCAATTGCCACCCCTGCCAATCCTCTTCTGCCAGGCCGTCCTCGATGCAGTCGATCGGAAACTCCGCCGCCCACTCCGCCAGCCGTTCCACCATTTCGGCGCTAGTCAGTTTCCTCCCCTGTTCCGCCTTGAGGACGTACGACCCGTTCCGATAGAAGTGCGAGGAGGCCACGTCGAGCGCGAGCGACACATCTTCACCTGGCCGTAGTCCGGCTTGTTCAATCGCCTGCACGACAATCTCCACCGCCTGGCGATTCGATTGCAGCCGGGGGCCATAGCCCCCTTCGTCGCCGACAAGGTACCCCTCGTATCTCTCCTGGCGGAGCAACTCCCCTAGTCGCCGATAGACGCGGACAATCCATTCCAGGCCGACGGGATAGGACGAAGCCCCCTTGGGAATGATGAGGACATCCTGGAAGTCAAGATTTCCCCCGGCGTGCTTGCCGCCGGAAATCATGTTGGTCATGGGGAGCGGAATCCGCGGCGCAAAGGCGAAGTCTCGCGCATGCTCTCCCGCCCGTTCTAGCAGGGAATCGTGGATGTGATGATAAAGAGGAATTCCCTTGGCGTGTGCCGCTGCCCTAGAAACCGCCAGCGAGACCGCCAGGATTGCATTGGCACCAAGATTCCGTTTGTTGGACGTGCTGTCCAGGAACCGCAGAACACCATCCGTGTCTTGCTGGTCGCGAGCGCATTTCCCCGACAGTGCGGAGGCAATGATCCGATTCACGTTTTCCACCGCGCGGCGAACTCCCTGGCCGTCGTACCTCGCGAGGTCCCCATCCCGCAACTCACAAGCTTCCGCCGCGCCGGTGCTGGCACCGCTAGGGACGCTGGCCATGCCAGTGAAGCCTCCCTCCAGATGCACCTCGGCTTCAACCGTCGGCTTGCCGCGGCTGTCGAGGATTTCACGGGCGAGAATGGAGGAAATCTTGGACATTACCCAATCACCTGTCCCACGCAAACGATGTGCTGACCACGAATCACACGGGCCCCCCAGGCCTGGCCGACAATCGCACCTTCCACGCCGGCGCGAACCGGCCACGCGGGCTCATCGATCCGGTCAAAGTCGTGCAGACGGCCGACGATGTCTCCTCTTTTCACGCCCATGCCGCAGGGGAGGACTTCTTCATAATGTCCCGCGAAGGGGGCCGACGTGTAACAGTCGGCATCGACAATGGTGGCCATTTTTTGCGTACCGTCGGCGTGCGCGCCGAAGGGTTTCACTTCGCCGCGAAGCTGGCCGTGGCGGATGGCGGCAGCGAGAATGCCCTGGCGGCCGAAGGCGACCCCTTTGCGCAGGACCGCTTCTCCCCAGCCAAGCTCGGTGCCGACCGTGATTTTTCCCAGCCGCTCGGCCTCGCTCGTCAGCAAGCCAGGGGTCAGATTCTGATAGACCATGATCAGCGGGACGCCGAACCAGCGGGCGGCTTCTTCAGTGGCCTTGGCCAACTCGGGATCGGCAATGGGATGGAAGCTGGCGCAGAGATCGAAACGAATCTGATTGCCGCCGGAATGCAGGTCGAGCACGATGTGGGCATGGGGCCAGATGTGGCAGCGGACAAACTGGGCGATTCGGTGCGTGATGCCGGCGAGCGCCCGGCTCTCGCCCGCCCCGTCCACAAACGCCCGATTGAGATTCACGCGGTCGGCTCCCACGCTGTCGCGGGTGCCTGTGCGAAAGGCCTCGGGATTGAGCACCGGGACCAAAATGATGCGCCCCTGCACATCCTCCAGCTTGATCTCTCCCAGCAAGTTTTTGATAGCCGCCGGCCCTTCGTATTCGTTGCCGTGAGTTGAGCCAAAAGCCACGAGCCCTTTGCCGGGCTGCGCTTTGGGGCCCACGAATACGGTCAATGGAATCGTCTGGACCCCCCACATCGTGTCGTGCTCAAGGCCGACCCAGTAGTCGCGACGGCCAGGGGATTCAAGGTCGAGGTCAGTGGGTCGAATGATGGGGCGGGACATGGGGGGGTAGTGAGTAGTGGGTAGTGAGTGGTGAGTGGTGGACAACCTTCAGTTTTCGCTGATTTCTAACCTCTAACCTCCCGCTTCCGCTTGCTTCACGACGTCCGCTGCCCAGGGCTTGTTTCGGTAGAGCTCAATAATACCCCCACGAATCTTGGCGGCAGCGGCTGGATCGGATTTTTGAAGCGTGGAGGCGCGGGTAAGCTGCTCCTGAATGAGCTTTCGCTGCTGAGTGCTCATTTTTTCGTTGGAGGTCTTGAGACGCTCGATCTGCTTGCGGGCCAGGTCGATGCACTGCTGGTTGGTGCGGCGCTGGGCGGGAGTGTCACCGACTTCCTTAGTGGTTCCATACACATCCACGAGGGCCTGAAACTTGACAAGAGCCACATCCGGGTCGCCGGCGGTCAGGCGGACCGCTTCCATATACGTTCGCTCGATCGGCGACAGGGCATCGGTCGTTCCCGCGCGGCGGGCTCGCAGCTCAAATCTCTTTTGCAAGCGGCTCAGCTCAATCTCATCCTGGTACTGCTTCATTTCCTCCGCGCGCGAGTCGTCTGGAAAACTCTCCAGAAATTGCAGCAGATCGGGCTCCAGTTGCACCAGAGACTGCAAGTCGCCTTCGTCCGCCACCGCTTTGACGCGGGCATACAATTGGTCCGCGCTTGGGCGTTGATTGGCGTACCAGACTACTCCCGCGATGACGAGAGCGCCGAACGACAGTAAGGCCGAAATCCAAATCCAACTGCTGATGGCCGGTTCGTCATCGCGGCTCCTGCCGCCGCGCCGCAATTCAGCTTCGCTAACGGTCGTGAAATGCGTCTTCCGCGGCGCGGGGGGGCTCAAGTCGATGTCGTCGGTCTCGCTACTCCCCGCTTGGCCGCTCGTCGCGGGATTTCCCATGCCGGTGACAATCGTATGCACGCCGGCCAGATTGGGGGCCACATCCGTCTTTCGCGGCACCGGCATGGGCATTGTCGGCCGGGAAGACATGGAAAAGGAAGTCTTGGGCGTTCCGGCGGCCGTCATTCCCGGATCCGATGACAGCCGTAATTCGTCATCGTCGTCATCCAGGGAAACGTCATCCAAAGAAACCAGATTCCCCGCCTGCGTCTCCATCGAAAGGGCATGCTCCATCGCTTTCAGCCGTTTACCCAGCGCGACAGCCGTTGGGATGCGTTTGTGCGGATCCTTTTCCAGGAGCTGCAGGATGATGGATTCAAATTCCTCGGGCACATCGGGATTCAGCCGCCGCACGGCAATCGGCTTTTCGAACCGCAAACCTTGGATGACTTCCGCCAACGATTTTCCGGCGAAGGGAGGACGGCCGGCCAGCAAAGCGTAGAGCACGCTCCCCAGGCTATACAGGTCGCAGCGGCTGGTGGACTGTTTTCCTTCGGCCTGCTCGGGGGACATATAGTCCGCCGTTCCCAGCACCCCGCCGTCCGCTGTGATTTGCGTTCCGCCATACAGCTTGGCGATTCCAAAGTCGGTGAGCTTGACGTGATCCTGCTCGTCAATCATCAGGTTGGCCGGCTTCAGGTCGCGATGCACGATGCCCCGGTCGTGAGCGTGTTTGAGGGCTTTGCTGATTTCAATGCCGATGCGAGTCACTTCTCGCCAGTTGAATCGCCGCCCCGCTTGCAATTCGTCCTGCAAACTCCGCCCCGAGACCAGCTCCATCACATAGAACAGATGGCCGTCTTCCTCCCCGTAGGCAAAGAGTTGCACAATGTTGGGATGCAGAAGCTTTTTGAGGGTCTCGACTTCCACCTTGAATCGTTCGACGAAATTGGAATCGTCCGACAGATGAGCCGCCAGCACTTTGATGGCTGCCCGCTCATTCGTCTCTTCGTTCACGCCAGCATAGACGCTGCCCATTCCTCCCCGGCCCAAAACGCGGTCCAGTCGATAAGGGCCTAATTTTTGCAGGGGCATGGGAACAACCGGAATAGAAATTGATGGACGCCTGAGCTGGCGCTAGTGTCCATTGTACGTCTGCTCGTCGCCTTTATGCCACCAGTCGCAAAGGGGCGTGAAGCTCGCCCAGGTTGATGTTCAAAGCAGCATCAGCCGCGCTTTCTTCACCGCTGTCGCCAGTTGTTCCACTTCTTCGAGTGTGTTGTACAAATAAACGCTGGCCCGGCAGGAGGACGAAATGCCAAACCGAGTGTGCAGCGGCATCGCACAGTGATGTCCCTCGCGAACGGCGATGCCCGAGATGCGGTCCAGCAGCACGGCAATGTCCTGGGAATGAACACCTTCCATCGTGAACGATACGGTTCCCGCCTTTCGCTCAGGCGACGGACCAAAAATCCGCACCCCTTCGATCTCCTTCAGCAGCTCATGGGCGCGGAGAGCCAACATCTGTTCGTGGGCAAACACTTGCGACAGCCCCACTTGCTGCAAGTATTCAATGGCGGGAGCCAAGCCAATTGCCGCCGCAATCGGCGGGGTTCCCGCCTCGAACTTGGCGGGCAGATGAGCCGGCGTGAAGCCCTCCAGAGTGACGGAGCGGATCATGCTGCCGCCGCCGAGAAAGGGAGGCATCGCTTCTAGCAGCTCTTCGCGGCCGTAGAGAATCCCGATGCCGCTGGGGCCGAGCATCTTGTGTCCGCTGAAGGCCACGAAATCGGCCCCCCAGTCCTGCACGTTCGTTTCTTCGTGAGGAATGCACTGGGCGGCGTCGATCAGAATTCTTGCCCCGACTTTATGGGCCATCTCGACGAGAAGCCGAACCGGATTGATCGTCCCCAGCACGTTGGAAACGGCTGTTACCGCCATGATTTTCGTTCGCTCGCTCAGCAGTTCAGGAGTGGCCGCCAGGTCCAGCTCAAATTCGTCGGTCACGGGAATCCACCGAATAACCGCGCCTCTTCGCGCCGCAAGCTGCTGCCAGGGGACGATGTTCGAGTGATGCTCCATCACACTCAGCAGGATTTCATCGCCCGCTTTCAGGTTCGCGTCTCCCCAGCTTCGAGCGACCAGGTTGATCCCCGCAGTCGTGCCACTCGTGAAGATAATTTCGCTGGAGCTCTTCGCCCCAATGAGTTTCCTTGCCGCTTCGCGGCTCGCTTCATAAAGAGCCGTGGTCTGTGCACTAAACCCATGCCCGCTGCGGTGGACATTGGCGTAGCAGGTCTCATACACGCGGTCCATCGCCTCAATCACCTGCCGCGGCCGCTGGGTGCTGGCGGCATTGTCCAAGTAGATCACGGGCCGGCCAGTCTCGCCCACCGCGGAGAGGATCGGAAAGTCGCGGCGGATTTCCTCGACGTTAAGAGCTGACATTGGCAAATCACAACTTTCAAAAACTCAGGCCGCCAAAGAATGTTGCGCCAGGGCCTGAATTCGCTTGACCATCGAATGCAGGCCATTGCTCCGCAGGGGACTCAAAAACCGCGTCAGTTTCAGCCGCTCAAAGACCTCGTCGATGGGATAGGCCAGGATTTCCTCGGGCGTCCGACCCGAATAGGCCGCCAGGAGCACCGCCACGATACCCTTGACGATGATGGCATCACTGTCCGCCTCAAACTTCATGGCGGCGGGGTTTTGCTCATCGGGACTGGCAATCAGCCAAACATTGCTCTGGCATCCTTGCACCCGGTTGTCCTCCGTCTTGTACCGGGCATCGAGACCGCCCAATCCCTGCCCCAGCTCAATCAAATACTGCATTTGATCCGTGGGATCTCCCAAGTCTTCAAAGTCGTCGCAGATTTCGTCAATCTTCATGGAACCAATCCGCCCGTTGCTCAGACAAAATACTTAATCTGCGCCCGGCCGCGCAGTTGCAATCCATCGAGCACGGTTTCGACAATGCGGCGGCTGTTGTCGCCGTCAAGCAGCAAGAGATCGATGTAGCTCTGCCGGGAGCCAAATGCGCCCCCCAGTGTCCGGCCGCTGTGAGCCTGCACCAGCGCTTCGCTGAGGGCATCCTCGATATTTCCTCGCACCTCGACCTCTGCTCCAGCGGTAATCACGGAACCGTCGATCGCGATGTAGGCGAGTTGGGCCCCGGTTCCCGCGAGGGGATCCTCCTCAAACTTGCCCTGGTTGTCCAGGAACTCGATAAGAAGCGAGCCAATGCAGGTCGTACCGGTCAGCGTGTCGCCGCGCGGCGAGTCGCTCGGCTTGGAGACTTCGTAGAATGAGTACGATTGCAGCGGCGGGACTTTTTCCCATTCATAGTACCTGTTGGCCTTTTCGATAAACGCGGGAAGTGTGGCCAAAGTGATCGTATTGGGTTCGGCGGCGAACGGCTCGACTTTGATCTCCCCCAGCCACATCTCCGTGCCAAACTCGCCGAGCGCTTCGTCCAAGAGCAGAAACAGTATCTGGAAGTGGTGATCCGGCGGCACCAACGGCAACGACGGATGCCAGGCCACAATGCTGATTACCTGATTCTTCTCATCCACCGTGGTTTTGATGAGGAAGCGTTCAGTATCAACTCGTTCGCCTCCTTCGAAGGCGATCGTTAATCCCTTCAATTGATCGGCGTTCGAAGGTTGTCGCGAGGCGTAGAACGTCCAGCCAGGAATTTGGGGTGCCTGAGAACGCCAATACTCGGCCAGCAATTGCTTAGCGATCTGTCCCTCGCCTGTTACGGTAAACGAGTGCCCGCCATTCTCACCAGGTCCAAACACCCAATACATATGAGGCAGGATTCTCTCGACTTCTTTGCTGACTTCAGACGCCAACGATTCGCTCCGGCCCTGCTCAATCATCTGGTAGAACCGGCTGGCCACCTGCGGATACCATTGCCAAAACTCAGCCACGCGTTCCTTGAACGTCGGCTGAGGGCGTTTCTTGCCGAATCCAAACACCATGACCGGGCCCTTTTGCACACAATCTTGGACAACGAGACTGTCGGTCCTTGAATTATACGCGAGCACCCCTCAGGTTCGCAGGGCGGATGCGGCTGTCCGCAGCGGCTGATAGACTGATTTTCGCCGATTTCCCTGGCGATTCTTTCTGGGTGACTCATGAACAGACTCCGCATTTTAGCCGCTGGAATCTTCATCGCGACAGCCACGGTTTCCAACGCGGGCGCTGATGAGAGGCCCAAAAAACTGACCATCGCCACCTGGAACGTGGAGTGGTTCTTCGACAACTACACCGGCGACAACAGCGCCGACCTCGCCAAAAAACAAGCCGCCCCCAGCCGCGATGACTGGGATTGGAAACTGGCCGGCGTGGCGAAAGTGATCAGCGAAATCAGGCCGGATATTCTGGCATTGCAAGAAATCGAAAACCGCCGAGTCCTGTTCTATCTAAACCAAAAACTGAAAAGCGACTACGGCCTGAATTACCGCATTGCCTACGTGGAAGGAGAGGACTTCTTCACCGAGCAGGACGTCGCCATCCTGGCTCTCTCCGGGCTCACTGGCTACGGCCGGAAGGAACGCTCCAGCGAGCAAATTGAGGCGACGAAGGAAGCCAAAGACAAACAGTTTTACAATCTCACCAAGCACGTTGTCGCGGATTTTGCCTGGGGGAGCGGCGCGGAACAGGAAAATCTCACCATCATCAATCTGCACACCCGGGCGATGTCCAATGCAGCGGACATCCGCAAGCGGCAGGCCCGGCTGACGCGGGAATGGATGAAGGAGCATCTCCAGGAGAGTCGGAATTTCATCATTCTGGGGGACCTCAATTCCGATGAGCTGGCCACGGCGACGACGAAAGACGGTGACATGGGCATCTTTCTCGGCCTGGATACAGCGACTCCCAGCGACGACCTGTTCGACACCCACCTCAAGCTCTCGGGCGACGTCAAAGCTTCGCACCTCAACCACATGCAGTACGACCGCATCCTCTGCACCGACGCCTTGATGAAAGATGATCCCAACCGCAGTGACCTGGTCTTCAAATCCAGCATCATCCGCCGCGATGTCGTCGTCCGTGGCAAGGAGCAGGACAAGGACCACATGGACATATTCTGGCAGATTCCGCAGGAGGAGCGGGATATCAGCGATCACTATCCGCTGGTGGCGGAGTTTGAGGTGAAGTGAGGGGAGTGGATGGTGAGTGGTGAGTGGTACTTTATGCGTTGATTTCTTTTGCTGGCACTTCAAGCAAGTGTGTGATGAACCTTCATCCGGTTCCCCTTGTCCTGACCGAAACCAACAATAGGAGCAAGGAGCGACAGCATGAACACCCGGCAACTGCGCGATCTCGGTGTCCCCGATGAGCATCTGACGGCAGCTATTCAAGGCATCCAGGCGGCTTCCAAGGAGGGGAGTCTGCGCGGGCGGGAAGTGAAGCAGGCGATTCGTAATGTTCTGGAAAAGCCAGCCGAATTCGTGGATGACCCGTTCTTCGGCGGGCTGGCTCGCGGCATCGTCGAAGGGGAAAAAGTTGTTCCCTTGGAGCCAATCAGCTATCAGACCTGGGGAACCGATATCGACTACGCTTCGCACGCGCAGATGCGGCAGGCGTGTGCGGTTCCCGTGGCTCGCGGTGCCGCGCTCATGCCGGACGCTCACGTCGGATATGGCCTGCCGATTGGTGGAGTGCTGGCTCTGGAAAACGCCGTCATTCCCTATGCCGTTGGCGTGGACATCGCCTGCCGCATGAAGCTGTCGATTCTCGACACTCCAGCCGCCTCGCTTGTGACGAAGTTTGAATCCTACAAGTCGGCGATTGAGCGCGGCACACGGTTTGGCATCGGCAGCGAACATGAAACGCCGCAGGACCACCCCGTGATGGACGAGGATTGGCAGATCACCCGCATCACGCGCGAGCACAAGGACAAGGCCCGCCGTCAGCTTGGGACGAGCGGATCAGGAAACCACTTCGTCGAGTTCGGCGTCGTGACGCTCCCCGAGCGCGACGAGCAGCTCGGCCTGGATGCCGGCGAGTATGTTGCCCTGCTCAGTCACTCCGGCAGCCGCGGGACGGGCTCATCGGTCTGCGACACGTATAGCAACATCGCCCGCGCGCGCCTGCCCAAGGCATATACCGAACTTGGCCGGCTGGCGTGGCTGAGTCTCGACAGCGACGCGGGACAGGAATACTGGGCCGCGATGAACCTGATGGGAGACTACGCCGCCGCCAACCACGATGTCATCCACCGGCTGGTGACAAAGTTTCTCGGCGCTCGCATCGTGACCGGTGTCGAAAACCATCACAACTTCGCCTGGAAGGAACAGCACGGCGGCCGCGAGCTGATTGTACATCGCAAGGGAGCGACGCCGGCAGGCAAGGGAGTTCTCGGCGTCATTCCCGGCTCCATGGCGACTCCGGCTTATGTCGTTCGCGGCAAGGGAAACCCGCTGAGCCTCAATTCCGCGTCGCACGGCGCAGGTCGCCGCAAGAGCCGCACGCAGGCCCGCGATAATTACAGTTTCCGGGCGGTGCAGATGGATCTGGATAAGAAGGGAATCCACATCCTCTCTGCCGGTTCGGACGAAGTGCCGGGGGTCTACAAGGACATCGAAACCGTGATGGCCCAGCAGCAGGACCTGGTGAAGGTAATCGCCCGGTTTGATCCCCGGATCGTGAAGATGTCCGGGGATGGGAAAGCCGAGGACTGAAGAAACCCGCAGCGTAAGCAAGGAAGTGCCAAGACTTTAATCATCCTTCCTCGCTAACGCTTCGGGTTTCCATCGCAATTCAAATAGTGAAGAAGGGACCACCCCGCTTTCGATGAAAGAGGTGCCGGACTCCCTTCTCCAACTCCCTGCTAGCACCTATGGCTGTCGTTTCATCTCGAATTGCGAAACCATCGCGTGCCGCCGAGGACTATTATCCCTCGGTCTTGCACGAGGAGGCTTTGGCTCGTTTGGCGTACCTGGCGGAAAAAGGGACGGCGTGCGGACTTCTGCTCGGGCCGGCGGGGTGTGGAAAGTCGCTGGTTTTGTCTCTGTTTTCCCAAAAACAGCGGCAAAGTGGCGCGGCGGTGGCTGCGGTGAGTGCTCTGGGAGTTTCCGCGAGCGAAGTGCTGATGGCAATCGGTGCCGCCTGGGGAGCCGACGTCCGAACTGCCGACGATCAGCCGCAACAATGGAAAAAGACAACCGATCGGCTGCGAGTCTTGAGCCTGGACCAGGTTCCCGTGGTGCTGCTCATGGACGATTTGAACCAGGCCCAGGACGAAGTGGCGGTAATGCTCGATCGGCTCCAGGCTTTGGCCGAAACGAACGGCGCAAATCTGGTGTTGATTGCTGCTGCGGACGACCGGTGCCAGGGAATGCTATCGCCGCGGTTGCTGTCGCGTGTCGAGCTACGGGTCGAGCTTGATGTTTGGTCGCCTGCGGAAAGCTGCGGTTTCTTGGAGCAATGGCTGCAAAGACAGGGGGGAGATGACCAGCGGTTTGACAACCAGGCGATGGAGGTGCTCCATGACCTGGCCGAGGGAATTCCGCGGCGAATCCGGCAGTTGGCCGAGCTAACGCTTCTCGCGGGAACCCGGACGGCGGACGGAAATCTGAGCGAAGAGGTTGTGGGCGCCGCCTACGATGAACTGAACATTGGCCGCTAGCGGAGACGCGACTTTGCCGCGGCAATTCGCCTTGACTCCCGCTCCCAATCTTGCCACACTTCGCTCGATTCACGGGCCGGCGTGACCCGGCGACAACTCAGCGAGGAACGGACTCCCCAATGAAACGCATTTTGGCGATTGTGGCTTTGGTTAGCCTTGGTTTGGGACTTGTCGGTTGCGGTGGCCAGCCGGCCGCCTCTGGCCCGGCGACCGACGCGGAACAGGCTGCCGAATTGGCTGCTGCCGACAATACAACCGGCGACAAACGAGAAACCACCACGGCTCCTTCCTTTTCTACGGCAACGCCCGTGGAACTGGATATTTCGCCTGATGCGTCTCCGGATGAGGTTGTTACTGCCTTCCTGGAAGCTCGCCGCGCCGGCGATCCTCAAACAACGGCCGGACTTTTGACGTCGACCGCACGTGCCGCCACCGCGAAGCACAAGATCGATGTGAACGGCGAAGCCCTTCCCGACCTTCAGTTCCAGGTCGCCAAGCCCAAGTTCCTGAAGAACAATCCCAAGGGAGCACATGTCAGCAGCCTCTGGACCGAACTCCTGTCCGACGGCACCAAGGCCAGTTACGAGGTCGTCTGGGTCCTTCGCAAGGAGGCCGTCGGCTGGCGAGTCGCTGGGTTTGCTGCGGAGCTGACGCCGGGTACACAGCCCCAGTTTCTCAATTTTGAAGACCCCGATGACATGATGCGGAAGCAGCAGGAAGCGATTGCGGCCGCAGAGCAGACAGCTCCCGTCGAACAGGTTCCAGTCAACAGCGAACCGGAACAAGCGAGGGTTCCCACCCGAAAAAGGGATTCTTCAAAGCAGCGATAGAATCGCTTCGGTTTGTCGTAAGCCAAATAACAGTCAATTGTTACGATGAAAAAACTAGGCTCGCTGCGAGGCGAGCCATTTCTATTTCTTGGCCCCGTTTGGCTGGGAAACTCGTGCTAGAGTTTTAGGAACTAAGGAAAGTACGATATAAGTACCCCAGAAGTCCGAATACACCCAAACTGTGCATTTTGACTATGGCCCTTGACAGCAGCCCATCGGATGCTAACTTAGCATCCTAACCTGTGTTTTCGCTATATCCTTCGTAACCCGCAAAGATTCGCAACAGGGATTTCGTCGGGGTGGTAGGGCGCGAAAGCTCGCAGGATTTTGGTCGTTCCTCGCTCGACCCGCCGTCACGAAGCGAGGCCCGAAGTCTGACGGCATCAGAGTTTTCACGCTTAAGGTACCTGTAAGTCTTTATTGGAGGATTTCCGAATGAACCGAATTGTTGTGCTTGGGATTGCGATTTTCTTCGCGATCGTTGGTTTCGCCATGTTCAGTGACAACGCCTCTGCCGGCCTGCTCGGCGGCGGAAGCAGCTGCAGCGGTTGCAGTGGTCGTCGTTGCGGCGGTCATGACCGTTGCCACGGCAGCAAGTGCAATGGTAGCAAATGCAATGGCAGCAAATGCAGCGGCAAGGATTGCAGCGGCAAGTGCAGTGGTCGCCGTTGCAGCGGTAGCTGCTCGGGCAAGTGCTCCGGCTCTTGCGGTGGCGATAAGGCCGCCCCAGCCGCTCCTGCGAAGGCCGCTCCCGCCGCTCCCGCTGCTCCTGCGGCACCCGCGGCCCCTGCCAAGTAACTTTGGCATTGAAGTAACCACGGCTATCCACCTGCCAGTGCCTCCCCTGTTGGCGTTGGCAGGCGGAATTCATCAGCCAAATCACCGCTTCTCGAGTTTCGAGCAGCGGTTTTTTTATGCGCCCAAAGTCGCCTTTGCTGGCCGGTGTCCTAAGCTTAGTATGAGCCGCGCCATCCCCTGGCGCAACTCTGCCCTCCGCTTGCTCCTGCCATGTCTCCCTCCAAATCTCCGCCGGCTGCGGGCGCGCTCTCCGATGTCACGCGAAGCGTCTTGTCGCTTGTCATTCTGATTCACTTTTGCTGCGTGTTCGTGGTACTGGCATCCGCCTTTCGCCGCTCCCCCATGCTCAGCCGCCTAGTGAGCATTTTCGCTCCCTACACGCAAGGGTTCGCCTTTGACCCCGGCACGATTCGCTATTACCACACTCTCGGCCGGCAGGTGGACGACGACGCCATTCTGCTCGTCGATCTTTATCCCGACTCCGAGAGCCCCCTCGCCGGGCAAAAACTGATCAAAACCGTGTCCCTTCCCACGGACGAATCCCCCTGGCTTGAAAGCCGCCGCCGCTATCTGGCCTTGGCCAGAATCATTCAGGACAGCGTGCCCGAGGAGGGAGAGCCCGAGCCCGACGGCGAGGCCAGGGCTGCCGAAATCGCCAAGGCGGTGGGGCGGGCAATCATTGTCGAGAATCGCCTTGAAAGTGGAAAGTTCCCTCGCGCCGTCGTTCGCTGCATCCGCCGCATGAGCCAGCCGCGAGTATTGGCCGAACTCAACCCAGGCTTTCCGCTCGAACCCACGGCAGCGGCTTACGATGTTCCCATTTATGCTGCCGACGTCTTGATTGGTGAAGATGGCGAGACGGTGATTGTGAAGCAAACCGCGCGCAATCAGCAGGCTCCACTGCAAGGGAGCACGCCGCCCCAATGAGTGCATCCTGCTCGACTACGAAACAATCCTCCTGGACAGAAGACTTCGGCCGCGTCTGGAACGACTTCTGGTTTCGGCCCGCAGACCCCACGCTGGTTTCGCTAATGCGAATCGGTGTCGGCCTGATGGCGCTGCTGCATCTCGCTTGCTACTCCGGCGACCTGGTTCGCTGGTTCGGAGTGGATGGCCTGCTGCCAACGCAAACAGTCGATGCGATCCTGGGGGGCGGGAGCACATTTCATCCCACCTACCTCTCGGTCGTGAGCTCGCCGGCGACTCTTTGGATCATCCATGCTTGCGGCCTCGTCGCCGCCCTCTCGCTCACGCTCGGTCTCTTCAGCCGTTCGTCCGCTGCAGTTACCGCTCTGGCCACGCTGGCGATCACCAATCGGGCTCCCGTTATCAGCGGGCAAGTTGAGCCGGTCCTGGTGTTCATGCTCCTGTACCTGTGCATTGCGCCCGCGGGAGCGCGGTTCTCCCTGGATGCGCTGCTCAGGCCCATCCTTCCCTCGCAGCCTTTTGCCTACTTCATCCACAGGGATGAACCCTCCTTCCTCGCCAACCTCAGCCTCCGCTTGATGCAGGTCCACTTCGCCGCTGTTTATCTCATGATGGCCCTCTCCAAAACCTATGGAGACGCCTGGTGGGACGGCGCAGCCGCCTGGCAACTCATCGCCCAAACGCATTCCCGCCCGCTGGACCTTTCGGCGCTCCGTGGCAGCGAGTTTCTCCTCAACGCCTGGACCCATTTCATCGCTTGGACTCAGCTCCTGTTCCCCTTCCTTATCTGGAACCGCTTCTCCCGCCCTGTCCTCCTCGCCGCAGCCACCCTAACGTGGATTTCGATGCTGCCGCTCACCGGCCTAACTAGCTTCTGCCTGCTCATGCTCGTCGGGCTCGCCTGCTGGAGTCCCGCCTTTAGGCGGACCTCAAACGCCGATTAACCGCGGAACTCCCGCCCTCATAGTCACCCGACTGTGCGGCTGATATAAGAGGCTTCTACCTTGCCCCATGGATTGCGGAGCTTCGCATGTCACTCGTCGGCGCGTCGGTCAATGATCTCGATACTCCCGCGCTTTGCGTCGATTTGGATGCGATGGAGTCTAACATTCGTGAAATGGCCGCGGCTTGCCGCCGGCAGGGGGTTGGCTGGCGGCCACATGCAAAGTGCCATAAATCGGTCGATGTGGGGCGCAAGCTTATCGCAGCTGGTGCCATTGGCCTCACATGTGCCAAGCTCGGCGAAGCAGAGGTTTTCGCGGCGGCTGGTATCAAGGACCTGCTCATTGCCAATGAACTGGTCGGCCCGCAAAAGGTTGCTCGCCTCGTCGCACTCCGCCGTACTGCGGACCCCGTCTTCTGCATCGACCACATGGATCAGGCCCGCCCCATCAGCGTGGCTATGCAAGCCGCTGGCCTGCGAGTCCGAGCGGTGCTGGAAATCAACGTCGGCATGAACCGGGCAGGAATCCTTCCTGGAGAGCCCTTGCTCGCACTCGCCAAGGAGGCGAAATCTCTACCGGGGATTGAACTGGCCGGCGTCATGGGCTGGGAAGGGCATCTCGTCACGGTCGAAGACCAGGCAGAAAAAGAAACTCGCATCCGTGCGGCTTTAGCACAGCTCATTTCCACGCGCGACCTTCTGGTCGCAAACGGCATCCCTTGTCCCATCGTTTCCTGCGGCGGCACTGGCTCCTTCCCCATTTCGCTGCAGCATCCCGGCGTGACCGAAATCGAAGCAGGGGGCGCGATCTTCATGGATGCTTTCTATCGCCGCAAATGCCACATTTCGGCCTTCCAGCTCGCGCTCAAAGTCGTCGCCACCGTCGTCAGTCGGCCGGCACCTGAACGAGCCATCATCGACGCCGGCCGCAAGACGATGAACATGGAAATGGCGATGCCCTTTATCGACGGCCGCAACGACATCGAGGTCAAGGGTCTGAGCGCCGAGCATGGCACGCTCATCCTTGCCCCTAAGGCCCAGAACATTCGCATCGGTGACCGGCTGGAAATCATTCCCGGCTACAGCGACTTCACCAACGTCCTGCACGACCAGTTCTATGCCCTCCGCGGCAGCCGCATCGAAGCCATCTGGCCGCTGCAAGGGCGGGGCAAACTGGCGTAACACTCCGCCCCCACGCCCCCCCATTTATCGGCTAAAATGTCCTCGCCCCATTGCGAGGAAACCATGAGCATTGATGTAGTCGAGACTCTGCAGGATCTGGTCCGCATTCCCAGCGTGAACCCGATGGGCCGCAGCGTCGGCGGCGAAGACATTTATTACGAGCACCGCGTCACCAACTATCTGGAAGAGCTGTTCACCCGCCTGGGCATCGCCTGGGAGCGGTTCACGGTCGCCCCGCTGCGGGACAACTTCATCGCCCGCATCGATGGCTCGAAGTCGCCGGAGAAAGGGGGCAAGATCCTGCTGCTGGAAGCCCATCAGGACACCGTCCCCATCGACGGCATGACCATCGACCCGTTCAAGGCGGAAGTCAGGGATGGCCGGATTTATGGCCGCGGGGCCTGCGACATCAAGGGGGGCATGGCCGCCATGATCACCGCCCTGGCTCGTCTTGCGGAAAGCAAACCACGCAAGCGGCCCACCGTTGTTCTGGCTTGCACAATTAACGAGGAGCACGGCTATAGCGGCGCACTCCACCTGGCCAACCTCTTCCGCGGGAAGCTACCGGACCTCCACTCCAAGCTTTTGCCCCGTGTTCCCGACGCCACCATCGTCGCCGAGCCCACCAAGCTGAATGTCGTGGTCGCTCATAAAGGTGCCGTTCGTTGGCGATGCCACACCGGCGGCGTGGCAACCCACAGTTCGCAGCCGCATCTGGGGGACAACGCCTTCTACCATATGGCCCGCGTGCTGCAGGTGCTGGAGACCTATTCCCGCGACGTGGTTCCGCATCTGTCTCAGCATCCCTTGGTCGGCCATCCCACGCTCAGCGTCGGCCTCATCAATGGCGGCGTCAGCGTGAACACCGTCCCCGACAAGTGCACCATCGAAATCGACCGCCGCGTCCTTCCTGGCGAAAATCCGGAAACCGCTTATCGCCATGCGGTGGACTATGTGAACTCCGTCGTGGCCGCTGGCACACCGGTCACCCACGACGCTCCCTTTCTGCAATCCTTCGGCCTGAACGACGATGCCAACGGCCCGCTCTGCGAACGCCTGGGGGAGGTAATCCGCCAGCATGACGGTCCCGGCGAACGCATCGGCGTTCCCTTTGGCACCAACGGCCCGCAATATGCCATCACCGGCAGCCCGACCGTGGTCTTCGGCCCCGGCAGCATCGACCAGGCCCACACCTGCGACGAATGGCTCGATGTGGGCCAACTCCGCACTGCTGCCGATGTCCTGAGCGACTTTGTGCGGCAGGACTGGTAACAAAGAACTGCGATGACCCAGATTTCTCGGATACCGGCGGGGGCCGGACCATGGTCCACTCTGGAGGTCCGAATGATGAATCATTCCAAGGTCGAAGCGTCGCGGCCGCGGCGAGGGACGGCGGCTTCAGCCGCGCGTGCCGTTCGCGGGACCAATGGATCGAACGGTGGCAGCGCCAGAGCAACGCCAGTTCCGCGGAGAAATGTGCGACGGTAAAGGTCCATGGGATTGTGCTCCCCTCAATGAACTCAGTGACTAGCGGAACGCCTCGGCGTTCCTAAGAACGTAATGCATCATCAAGACCTCAAGATTCTCTTCACATTCATAGTACCTGGTATTCAGCTCATTAAATACAGAATCTTTCCCACTCTCTATCTTCGCAAGCTGCTCCATTCGCTGGTTTCGGTTTTCGGAGGGGCTCGATTTGTTAAACTTCGCCAGAGTTTTCTTTAAGATGGCGAGTCGCTCCTTTGACCCCATTGTCTCCAGACCCGAGAGCGCCGTCTTCCAATCGTCTCCACTGGAGTTGAAGAAATACTGGGAGAACCCGCCGTTGCGGACTTCTGCGTCGAGCACCATGACGGCCAGGTAGTTTCGCTGCGGCTGCGCGAGAGCGGCCGTCCCTTCCGCCTTCCAGATGCGATCCGAGAACCCATTCAGTCCGTGCGAGACAAGCATGCCGTTTGCGGCACCTTCGGTGACTCTCTTCTCCGAGTGTGACAAGTATCGCTCAAGTGTAGTTCGGTCTTCAGCGTTCTCGTGCTTCCCCAAGCTGCATAGAGCTTCGCCAAGCTGATAGTCATGAGGATACTTCAGCGAAGTCGCCGCCAACTGCTTGATCAGCAAGAGGAGCCGATCTCGGGGAACTAGGATTTCCCTTTCATTGAGTGCTGCCAAAACATCGTGCAAGGACTCGTTATTGGGGGTGAGAATGGTGTCTGAAAGAAAAAACTCAGTTGCCTTGTCCTTGTTCATTTCCAACAGCAGACGAGCATAGGCGGAATTCTTGCCTTCCGAAATCAATTGCTGGACGTCGGAAAACAGCTCTTGGCGGCAAGCATCTCCCAGCCGCTTTTTTTCGCTTGCTCGCAACAGGCCTATCAGCGCGTAAGAACGGACATACTCATCGGAATCCTGTAGCGCTGTTCGCACCGAAGGAACGACTGCGTCCGTGCCAATTGTCCCGAGCACGAGGGCCGCCTCCTTGCGAATCTCCTTCGACTTTGCTTCGAGAAAAGGAACGAGTGAAGGAACTGCGGCGGCGGACGGATTCTCGCTAAGCAATTCACAAACTTGGCTGAAGGGGAGGTCGGACCCGTTCAACAACTTTGAACGGACAGAGTTGTCCGCCAGGAGTTTCAGCAATGCAGCGGTCGTCTTTGGCCCGAGCGACGATAGAACGCGGCGATCCCGCCGGCTGCCGTCTTCAAAGACAAAACGCCGCACTGCGGCCTCGATCTGCTGGTCATCCCATTTCTGTGCCGCATCCAGGTCAGGCTCCTCCGCCCGTTCCCTTTCCAGTTCGTGCCACAACTCCGGATTCTTGATGTAATCCAGAAATCCTGGAGGATCGCGACGAGCATTTTTGATCGCAGCACCTATCCCGACGCCTATCACAACCAATACGGCAACGGCGGCTGCAGCGACGATCCAAAACAGTGGCGATTGAAGAGCTTTCATAACTCAAAACATGTTGCGGAAAGACAATGCGGCGAGAAGACCGCAACCCCGCAAACTTGATAGCTGTCGGTCACACTTCCGAAAGGAGCTTGGTCAACGCCTTCTCGACCACTTCTTCTCGTGTCATCGGACCATGAGTCTGAATGTACTCGTCAATCTCCTTGGAATGGCGGGCAACGACGCTGGAGAGGCTATTCGCCCATTGCTTCCATTCCTCTCGAACGGCGGGCATTTCCGCGGAGAGGAGTGGCTGAAGTCGCTTGCCTTCCGCCCGAAGTTCGGCTAAATGCTCCGGCGAGATGCTGGGCTTTGATTTCATAGTTCGTCCTCCGCGGGATAAGCGGTGTACACATAGATAAACTCACTTCCATCGTCATCACTGTCAAGCTCGTAAACCACGAAAATCACGTCACCATGTAGTGTTCGGCCAAAGATGGCCGGCCGGCCTGTAGCGCGGCTGGTGGTTTCGGTTTCGATATTGTCGAATGCAGACTCCACCTCGTCAGGAGTAAGGCCGTGCTCGGCAATGTGTTCGACGTTTCCTTCGGGGGATTCGTCCCACAAAAACATTCTGTCCATTTTCACTTATTCCGAAACAACTCGCTCTGCACAATCTCATGCACCAGCGAACGCAATCCATAGTCCTTCGCGGCAACTTTCTCAACAATCCCCTCTACCGCTTCCTTGTCCGATACCTGGGGCGCTCGGCCCGTGGCATAGGTAATTAGTTTCGTGGTCAATGACCGGGCCAGTTGCGGCTTGTCACGCAAGAGAAGCTGCTTGAACTGGTCGACGTTCTCGAACTTCTCGCCGTCCGCCATCACGTCGGAAGGGTCCACATTTTTTCCCTTGTGGTATGGCATGTGCCGGCCATCGACGACGACCGGTCCGCCACTTCCGGTGACTCGATACCAATCCCGCCAGCCGCCGATGCAGTCGAAGCTCTCCAAGGCAAAGCCGGGAGGGTCGATGGTGCGGTGGCAGACTCCGCACGATTCGACGGAGCGATGCTTGGACAGCTGATCGCGAATGGTTGTTGCACCTCGGATGTCGGGGTCAATTGCGGATACGTTTTCCGGAGGGGGCGGTGGAGGAGTTCCCAAGATGCGATCCAGGACCCAGGCCCCGCGCATCACCGGCGAGGTCGTCGTTCCATTGGCCGTCACCTTAAGCACGCTCGCCATCGTCATGACTCCTCCCCGGTGGCTTTCTGGCGGCAATAGCGTCTTCTTGAATTCCCAGCCAACGATTCCGGGAAGGCCGTAGTGCCTGGCCAGCCGGCCGTTGAGCATCGTAAAGTCGGAGGCGACGAAGTTGGTCAGGCTCAGATCGTGTTTGAGGACTTCCTCGAAAAACAGCTCTGTCTCGCGGATCATCGAGACCTTCAGCAGGTGATCGAATTCAGGATACACGATGTGGCTCGGCTCGGTCGCGTCAATTTCGCGGAGCCTCAGCCACTGGCCGACGAAATTCTCCGTGAAGGCCGCCGACTTGGGGCTCGCGAGCAATCGCTCGACCTGCTGGCGGAGAACCTCCGGCTGGCTGAGTTTCTGCTGTTCGGCGAGCGCAAACAGCTCGTCGTCGGGCATTGTGCTCCACAGAAAGTACGACAGCCGACTGGCCAGCGCAAAGTCATCGAGCTTGCCGGGCTTCTCACGAAGGAAGAGAAACTCAGGCGAGATGAGGACTCCCTTCAGAGCCGCCCGCATGGCCAACTCGAAGGTGTAGCCAGCGTCTTGTTTGGCCTTGACGACCGCCACGAACGGGGCGACGTCTTCCGCGGTCACGTTGCGGCGGAACGCCCGGCGCGTGAACGTCGTCAGGATGTTCGCGGCGTCGACGAGCGGCTGCTCCGAAACCACTTCCACGCGATCGGAGAAATTGTAAACCGGGAATTTCTTCCGCGGCATTTCGCCGAAGATGCGGCGGTGGCTTGCCGGTGGCCAGATCTCGTTGAGGGGCCCTTCGACCTCGACATACTGAACCGCCAGACCCGGCCCATTCCAATATTCACCGCCGATCGGGTTCACGGTGTTGGCATGCGCCAGGCCATAGGGGAGCATCGTAATGGTCGTTCGCGGCTCCATGTAGCGGACGAACTCAAACACGGTTGGCTTGTCCGGCGGGGCGTCGTAGTAACCGACCAGGCCGCTCTTTCCCGTCATCCGCGTGCCGCTGGCCGTCACTCGAAACGTGACCGGCTTGCCGTCGCTTTGAATGCTGGAAGCGGAGATGCGGAAGCGATAGTTGCCGGCGTCCGGCGGATAAAACGTGGTGATGCCGACGTTGTGCCATTCGGATGAGCAGAAGCAGACCACTTCGCCGTCTTCGAGGAAGCGATAGACGTTTTCTGTCGTCCCCCGGACCGGGTGACCGTCCTTGAGACTGTAACGCTTGTCGATTCTCGGCGGTGCCTTCGGGCGGTTGGCAATTGCCATGTTCAAGGCGGAATCGGCGGCTTCTAGATACTTCTCCATCAGAAATGCGGACGTGTGCAGCGCGGCACCGGCGTTGTCAAAGCCGTCCGCCGAGCCGTCCTCGGGCAATTGCTCTTTCAGGTTGATCTTGATACCCAGCAGATCGCCCAAGGTATTCTCGTACTCCGCCCGATTGAGCCGGCGGAGGACGACGCGGCCTTGCGTGGCACGGTCGGCGGCTTCGGCAGTGGCCAGGCGCGGCACCAGCCAAGCCGACAGAGCCGCAACATCCTTCTCGGGAGGACGAGGTTTGTCTTTGGGCGGCATTTCACCCGCTCGAAGCCGTTTCACCACAGCCGTCCAGTGCTTTCGCGTCACTGCATCCGTAAAGTCCGGTTTCAAGCTGTCTAGTGCGAGCTTTCCCTTGGGTTTGTCCCCACTATGGCACGCCACGCAGTGGCTGGTTAGCAGCGGCCGGAATTGTTCGTCGAATTGCTTGTCGTCAGCCGACTGACCGGAGGTTGGCGGCGCTGCGACGGCAGATCCGCCCAGCAGCGCCAGACCTGCCGCAGCCGACAACCTGATCCAATTCCTCCACAGCGCCATAACATTGCTCCATACCATCGACTAGCCGCCGCACGAATACCAATCAACGGCCACTTGATGGTTAATTGTCGGCTATCGGCCGGAACTCCGCAAGCAATTTGGATTACAAGGCAATGTGCTGTATTTTCAAAAGGGGTTGGACCTCGATGTGCGAGCTGTGTCATAATGTCGCCGACGGCCGGAAGAAAAATATTCGGCTGCGACCCGCACCAAGGAGTTTTGTCATGAGTGGCCGTTTTTTTGCGTTGCTCGTTTGCGGGGCATCGCTGCTAGCCGGTTTTTCAGCGCATGGCGAAGACCGATTGCCGTCCGACGTTCGCGTCATGAGCTTCAATATCCGCTACGGCACGGCAGACGACGGCGAAAACCATTGGAATCGCCGGAAGGAATTTTTGGTCGAGACCATCGCTGCATTCAATCCGGACTTGCTCGGAACCCAGGAAACGCTCGGCTTTCAGCGCGACTATCTGGCGGAAAAACTCCCCAAATATGACGTGCTTGGCGTGGGGCGGAACGACGGCAAAGAGGCCGGCGAGATGATGGCACTCTACTACAAGAAGGAGCGTTTTAAACGAGTGGATGGCGGGCATTTCTGGCTCAGCGCGACCCCCGATGAAGTCGGCAGCAAAAGCTGGGACAGTTCCTTGCCGCGGATGGTCACCTGGGTCAAGCTGTCGGACTTGCGGAATCCGGCCGCGCCACCAACGGCGTTCTTCAACACGCATTTCGACCACAAGGGAGCGACGGCGCGCTTGGAATCCGCCCGCCTTTTGCGGCGGAAGATTGCCGAGATTGGCAAGGGCTGCGCAGTCGTCCTGACCGGTGACTTCAACACGGCTGAAGCGAGCGAGCCCTATCAGGCGTTGTTTGCCGCAGTCGAGGAACAAGTCTCTCCCGTTGTCGATACCTTTCGAACTTTCCAGCCGCAGCGAGGAGAAGAGGAAGGGACCTTTTCCGGCTTTAAGAAAGAGGAGACCAGAGGACCTCGCATCGATTGGATTGGCGCGTCGCGCGACTGGCAGGTATCCGAAGCAGGAATCGACCGCACCGCCAAGGAAGGCCGCACCCCTTCGGACCACTTCGCGGTGACAGCGATCCTTCGCCGTAACGAGGTCGAAAAAGAAGCAGCCGTTGCCAAACCCAAGGATCTCGTTTTCAGCGGGGGAAGCTTCAAGGTCGAAAGCATTCTCAACATTGCCTACTATGATGGGGACGACGCCGATCCCAGCAAGCACAAACTGGACCTGTTTCTGCCGAAAGGACACAAGGACTTCCCGGTGCTGATCTTCATCCACGGCGGTGCGTGGACAACCGGTGATCGCAATCTGTATGGTAGTTTCGGCAGGACCTTCGCCAAGAACGGCATCGGAACGGTGGTGGTCAGCTATCGGCTGACCCCCAAAGTGCAGCATCCAGGCCATATCGAGGATGTGGCCAAAGCATTTGCCTGGACACATAAGAACATCGCCAAATATGGCGGGCGGCCGGACCAGGTTTTTGTCACCGGGCAATCCGCCGGCGGCCATCTCGCGGCCCTGCTGGCGACCAACGAGTCCTATCTCGCGGCTCATGCGTTGACCCTGAAGGACATCCGAGGCGCGATGCCCATCAGTGGCGTCTATCAGTTTGGCGGCCGCTGGAGCGAACGGATCATCGGCAAGGGCCAGGAGGCTGCGGACAGTGCATCGCCGTTGAAGCAAGTCACCGGCAAGGAGCCTCCGTTCCTGATTCTCTATGCTGACAATGACATGGGGGGCTGCGAGAAGGCGTCGCAGGAGCTTGGCAAGAGATTGAAAGACAAGAGCATCGAGGTCACGGTTAAGGAGATCAAGGATCGTAACCACATTTCGATCATGGTCCTCCTCATGTTCAGCGATGCGGACCCGTGTGCCCAGGAGTTGTTAAAATTCATCGCCGAGCACTCCGCACTCAAGCTGACGCCGAGGGAAGGCAGTTCGAAACCCTAGAATGTGGCGAATCGCGCAAGACAGGCGGGATCACAGTAGAATACGAGGCATGTTGAAGCGTCGCTGTCATTCCCTAAGTTTATGCTTCTCCCTGGTTGGGTTGTCAGGGATTGCGCTGCTTCCGCCGGCGATGGGACAAATAGCTGTCGCTAAGCAGCCCGTACCCACCGACGGGGAACGCTTCTTTGTCGAGAAAATTGAGCCCGTGTTGAAGAAGGAATGTTTCGCTTGCCACTCCGCGAAAGCGAAAGAGGTCAAGGGTGGGCTGCGGCTGGATACGAAACTCGGTCTGCGAAACGGAGGAGACTCCGGCCCGGTTATCGTCGCAGGAAACACCGACAAGAGCCTGCTCGTGCAAGCGATTCGCCATGAAGGGGATCTGGCAATGCCGCCAGACAAGCCCAAATTGCCCACCCAGACGATTGCCGACATTGTGAAGTGGGTGGAGATGGGCGCGCCCGATCCGCGGCAAAACGCCGCCGCGGGAATTGCCGCGGAACGAGATCCTCGTCTCCACTGGTCGTTCCAACCAATCCGCGAGACTGAACAACCGGCCGTGAAGGACAAGTTCTGGCCGCACTCACCGCTGGACACGTTCATCCTTTCCAAACTCGAGGCCAGGAATTGGCAGCCCGCTCCTGCCGCCAGCCGGGCGGAGTGGCTCCGCCGTGTCTGTTTTGACTTGATTGGATTACCACCTTCACCGGAAGAGGTTTTGCAGCTTGATCGGGACGAGTCACCAGATGCTTTGGAGCGGGTTGCAGATCGGCTGCTGGCGAGCCCCCATTATGGAGAACGCTGGGCACAACATTGGCTCGATGTGGTTCGCTTCGCCGAAACCGAGGGATATGAATATGACCGCCACGTCCCCGATGCCTGGCGGTTCCGGGACTACGTCGTTGACTCCCTCAATCGCGACAAGGCGTTCGATCGTTTCCTGACCGAGCAGATCGCCGGCGATGAAATCGAACCGGAAAGCCTAGAGTGTTTGTCCGCTGCCATCTTTCACCGAATCGGACCGGTACGGCGGAACGCGGGCAATCCGGACATCGCCCTCAGCCGCAATGAAGTTTTGACGGAACGAACGGACATCATCGGCACGGCATTTCTCGGGCTGACGGTCGGCTGCGCCCGCTGCCACAATCACAAGCTCGAACCGATCACCCAGAAGGATTACTACCGCTTGCAGGCTTACTTTGCCGCGACGAGCGAGCACAACATCCTGCTGGAATCCGCGGTTGACCAAAAACAATGGGAAGCGAAGACGGCCGCGGCCAGGCAAGAGATTCAGAGAGTCCAAGCGCTCTCCAAACAGGCAACGGGCGCAGAGCGCGACCGGCTGATTGCCGAAGTCGAAGCGCTCGAAGACAAGCTGCCGCCGCCGCTCGCTACCATTCCCAGCACGCGAAATGACTTTTCCCAGCGAACCGTCATTCATGTGCTTCGTCGCGGCGAATGGGAAAGCAAAGGTGAGCCCGTCGGTCCCCGTCCGCCCAGCATTTTAGTGCGAGATGACCTGCCCGAATTCGCTGCCGACGTTGCCCATCCACGGACGCGCCTTGCCGAGTGGTTGACGACTCCCAAACATCCGCTGACCGCCCGCGTCATTACCAACCGTCTTTGGCAGGCCCATTTCGGCGCGGGCATCGTCAAAACGGCGAACGATTTTGGCGCGAGGGGAGATCCCCCCAGTCACCCGGAGTTGCTTGATTCTCTTGCCGCTTCGCTCATCGACAGCGGCTGGTCACTCAAGCAGTTGCAACGTCAAATCGTGCTGAGCAACACCTATCGACAGTCGAGTTATTCTCCGCATGCGGCGCAGGCGGAACAAGCCGACCCCGAAAGCCGGCTGTTATGGCGAGTCAATCGCCGCCGACTTTCCGCCGAAGAGTTGCGAGATGCCATGCTCGCGGTTTCAGGCCGGCTCAATCGGCAAGCCGGTGGCCGAAGCGTGATGGTTCCGGTTGATCCTCAATTGGTCGAGCAACTCTATAAGCCGGCGCAGTGGCAAGTTGCGGAGCGAGCGGCTGAATTCGACCGCCGCTCGGTCTACCTGATCGCCAAACGAAACTTGCGGCTGCCGTTTTTGGAAGTGTTTGATGCTCCGACCCTCCTCGCCAGTTGCTCGCGCCGGCAAGCCAGCACTCATGCGCCGCAAGCCCTGGAGTTGCTTAACGGCCGCTTTTCGAACGACCTGGCCCAGTCCTTTGCCGACCGCTTGGAGCAGGAGTCCGGCGGTGCTCCTGAGCAAATCGTGGAGCGGGCCTTCTGGCTGACCGCAGGCCGCGCACCGACGCCCCGCGAGCGGAATCTGTCGCTGGACTTTCTGCGGGAAGGTTCACTGCCTGAGTTCGCCCTCGCCATGTTCAACCTGCATGAATTCCTTTATGTCCCCTGACGCGCCGCTCGCTAGCGGACTTCTCAGCGATAGTCCTCACTCGCGCCCCACGCGTTCAAGGCGGGAGTTCGTTCGCGATGCATTCTGCGGTTTCGGCGGGCTGGCGCTGTCGGCACTCATTGGCGAACAAAGTGCCGTCGCGGAAGCCAAGAGTCCTCACTCCGTTGCCAATCCCCTGGCGGCAAAATCGCCCCATTTTCCGGCCAAGGCCAAATCCGTCATCTTCCTGTTCATGGCCGGTGGCCCCAGCCATCTGGAGACCTTTGATCCCAAGCCGCTTCTCAATAAGCTCAACGGCCAAACCCGCCCCAGGGGGTTTGGCGAAGCGAAGTATCAATTCGTGCAGCGCGATGCGAAGCTGCTCGGGACGAGGCGAACTTTCCAAAAGTATGGTCAGAGCGGCATTCCTGTTTCCGATTTGTTCCCGCACACGGCCCAGTGCATCGACGACATCGCCGTGCTCCGCTCCTGCTATGGAGACATGGTGGTCCACTCCGCGGCACAGTACGAGCTTTTTTCGGGCCGGACGATTCCGGGCTTTCCCAGCTTCGGCTCGTGGACTCTTTACGGCCTGGGGGCGGAAACGGAGTCGCTCCCCGCTTACGTTGTCTTGCCCGACCCGAAAGGTGCGCTCGAAGCAGGGCAGCCGATGTACATGCACGGTTTCCTGCCCGCGGTCTACCAGCCGACAATGTTCCGTCCGGGTGGCCGGCCGGTGCTCAATCTCGATCTGCCGACGGGAGTTGGACAGGAACAACGGCGACGGACGTTGGCTTTGATTCGCCGGCTCAACGAGGCGGCACTTAATCCGGCGGATGCGGAGCTGAATGCCCGCATCAGTGCGTATGACCTGGCGTTCAAGATGCAGACCGAGGCCCCGGAAGTGCTCGACCTTTCCCAGGAGACTCCGGAGACACTTGACCTGTACGGCATCGGCGACGAGCGGACCAGCGATTATGGTCGCCGCTGTTTGCTGGCACGCAAGCTGGTGGAACAAGGGGTTCGGTTCACCTGTGTTGTCTCCGGTGGCGGACCGGGAAACATGCAGTGGGACGCCCACAGCGACATTGAAGAGAATCACGTCCGCAAAGCGGCCGAGACCGACAAGCCTGTCGCCGGCCTGCTCAAAGACCTGAAACGCCGCGGCCTCCTGGAAAGCACACTCATCCTTTGGGGAGGCGAATTCGGCCGCTCGCCGGAAGCGGAATCCGGCAAAGGGCGGGACCACCACAATTTAGGCTTCACAATGTGGATGGCCGGCGGCGGCATCCGGGGGGGCCAGGTCGTCGGAGCGACCGATGCCATTGGCCTGCGCGCCATCGAAAGCCCCTACCATTTCCGGGACATCCACACCACTATCCTCCATCAGCTCGGCCTCGATCAGCACCGTCTCACTTTTCCCCACCTCGGCCGCAATGAACGGCTGACGTTCGTCGAGGGGAAAGTTATCCGGGAAATTGTGTAGGTGCCAGCAGCTCTTAGGAAAACCATGAAGAACCTGTTCTCCTCCTGGATTCTCGTTGTCGTTGCGTTGGTGACGACACTGTTTTCCGCGTGGTCGCTGGCGGCCGAAGAACCGTCCAGGCCGAGTGCGGTGGCTCCATTCCCTGGCAAGAAGTCCGACTGGCATGGCTTCGCCAGGTACGACTTCGAGGTGGATGGCAAATCGGTTCTCGTCGTCGCGCCGGAACATGCCGCGGCGGGCCGTCCCTGGGTCTGGCACGGAGAATTCTTCGGACACAAGCCGGACCCGGATATTGCACTGCTCAAAAAAGGCTTTCACATTGTCTCTATGTCGGTGCCGGACATGCTCGGCTCGCCGCAGGCCGTCGAACATTGGAACAAATTCTACGCGGAGCTCACCGGCAAATACAGTTTCGCTCGCCGAGCGGCTCTCGTCGGCCTCAGCCGCGGGGGCCTCTATTGTTACAACTGGGCTGCCGCGAACCCGGACAAAGTGGCTTGCATCTACGGCGATGCGCCGGTCTGCGACTTCAAGAGTTGGCCCGGCGGCAAAGGAAAGGGGAAGGGGAGCCCGCGAGATTGGCAGCTCGTCTTGGAGCGCTACTCTTTCAAGAATGACGCGGAGGCGCTCGCCTACAGCAAGAACCCGGTCGACAACCTGCAGCCGCTGGCCAAAGCCAAGGTCCCCTTGCTGCATGTCTACGGTGATGCCGACGACGTCGTTCCCTGGGAAGAAAATACCGTCCTCCTTGCCGAGCGCTACCAAAAACTCGGGGGCGAGATCACTCTCATTGCCAAGAAGGGAATAGGTCATCATCCACACGGCCTCGCAGACTCGACCCCCATCGTCGAGTTCATCGCCAAACATGCGTCCGCCGATGTGAAGCCATTCGCGGCGCAAGTCGGTGGCGAGAACTGGCCCGGCTGGCGGGGGCCGCGCGGCGATGGGACGAGCCTGGACAAGAATGTTCCCGTTCGCTGGGACATGCCGAAAGGAGAAGGCTTGCTGTGGAAAGTTCCACTCGCCGGCACCGGACATGCTGCTCCCGTGATTTGGGAGGAGAGGCTTTTTATCGTGGCCTGCGATGAAGCGACGAAGGATCGAACGTTGTCATGCTTGGGCCGCTCGACTGGCAAAACGCTCTGGAAGAAGACAGTCTTCCGCGGGCCGCTGGAATCGAAGCACGGGCTCAACAGCTATGCCTCCAGCACGCCGGCCACTGACGGCAAGCTGGTGTTCGTCTCGTTCCTGGAAGTCGACGGCAGCCTGATTCCGGCTCCCAATGTCGGCACGCCGCGGAACATTACGCCGGGAAGGATGGTCGTGGCGGCCTACGACTTCGACGGCAATCAGAAATGGCTCGTCAGGCCTGGGCCGTTTATCAGCGCCCACGGCTATTGCGCCAGCCCCGTGCTCTTCGAGAACCTGGTCATCGTCAACGGCGACCATGACGGCGATTCGTACCTTGTCGCCCTCGACAAAGAGACAGGCAAGATCGTATGGAAACTGGAGCGGGAGCACAAAATCCGCAGCTACGTCACGCCGTTGATTCGCGAAATCGATGGCCGCACGCAGATGGTCCTTTCAGGCAGCAAGCATATCCTTAGCGTCAATCCCCGCGATGGCTCGCAGCACTGGATCGTGCAGGGTCCGACCGAGCAGTATGTCGCTTCGATGGTCTACGACGGCAACCTCCTCTTCATGGCTGCCGGATATCCGACCTACCACGTCATGGCCATTCGTCCGAATGGCCGCGGCGACGTTTCCGACACGCATGTCGCCTGGCACGAAACCAAAGTCGCGTGCTACGTCCCTTCGCCGGTTGTCGTAAACGGTTTTCTTATCGTTCCCGATGACCGGGGGACGGTGAATTGCTTCATCGCCGGCACTGGCGAACGCCTGTGGCAGGAACGCCTTGGCCCGCACTTCAGCACTTCCCTAGTCACGGCCGGCGGCTTCGTCTACCTGATTGCCGACGACGGCCGCACCAAGGTTGTGCGCCCCTGTCCCAAGTTGGAAGTGGTAGCCGATAATCCTCTCGGAGAATCCTGCTACTCCTCCCCAGCCATCGCCCACGACCGGTTCTATATCCGGGGGGAGAAGCATCTGTTCTGTATTGGAAGATAACGTCCCAGCCAGGGCCGTGCTGTCCTTTCCCGACGGTGCAGGCAATGGTCAATCCGGTCACCAAACTTGCTCCCTCCCCCTCCCTCCGATACGATTAAGCGTAACGGCAAGCATTCGGGGCCTTGCCGGGACTGGAGCTTGTTATGAGTCCGCGCTGCTTGCTGATTGCTTCGCTAATTGCATCCGGCGTCCTTTCGTGCTTGTCATCTCCGCTCTTTGCACAGGAGGACAAAGCCGCCCCACATGTGGCTCGCCTGCTGAATGTAGGTTGGGGCACAACCACTTCTTTTCGCACCGCGGCGGATACTCAGTCCGAGATCCTCTTCTCCGCTGCCGGGCGCCATCCTTCTGCCTTGTATCCCGCGGCTCTCGTGCAGATCAAGCAGCGGCGTTATGCGGAGGCCATCAAGCTCATTGACGAGATTCTGGCCCGCGACGAGAAAGACCTGGCCGCTTGGCGAGCCAGGGTTTGGCTGCTGACCGTGCTCAAGAATTATGAAGGGGCGCTGGTCGCCGCCGACCAACTGGCCATGCTTCTTCCAAAGGACGATGTCAAGACCGATGAAGAAGACCAGCAGCGTCACCTAGTCGCGTTCCTCGGCCGCACCTACGGCTTTCTCGGCGGGCCGGCCCAGGCCAACGTCAGCATCGACATTCGCAAGGAGTCGGAAAAGACAGTCACCGAGCGGTTATCGGAAAGCCGGCTGGTCATCTTTGAGCAAGCTCGCGATGGCGTACTGCAAAAATTCGTCGAGCTGACCGATGCCAAGGAAACCGTTAAGGGCAAAGCCAAGGAACAGGCAGACACGGATCGCGAAAAGACCTTGGCGGAAATTGCCGAGCAGCGCGACGTCAACAAGGAGCGGGTGAAGGAGTTGGAAGAGAGAATCGAGAAATTCAAAAAAGAGCACGAGAAGGAAACTGAGGCCATTCGCAAAGCCGATGCGCCACTCCAGTCCCGTCTCACCTCGCTCAGCAGCAGGGCCACGAGCATCAACACCCAGCTCATTAACATTGAACTGCAAATCGTTTCGGTTCAGACTCAGTACAACGCCACTCGCGATCAGAATCTGAAGAACTTGCTGTCGCTGGAGCTCAATCGTCTCAGTCTGTTGGAAGGTGCGACCCAGGCCGACTTGTTCTCCGCCAACCGGGAAGCAGCCGGTGTGCAGCAACAGCGTTCCGACCTGGCGGTTCGGCAACAGCGAGCCGATACCGAAGCGGCCATCAAGGTTGGGAAAGTCGATGACGAGCTCTACGCCATCGCCAAGAAGGAAAAGAGGGCCGACATCGCCGAAAAGCGAGCCGTCAAAGCAGGCCCCACGACCCCCCAGTCAGCTCTCTCCCTCTCTGCCATGGCCACGGCCCTGATTACCTACGACCCCTTCCCGCTGGAGCAGGAAAAAGGTCGCGTGCTGGCCACGCTCAAGCGGTAATCCAGGGTCGAGAGTCTTATGATCCACCTGCGTGGCCATTCGGCCCTCATCACCGGCTCGACCAAAGGAGTCGGACGTTCCATCGCCGTGGCTTTTGCCGAGGCAGGCGCGAACATCGTCCTGCATGGTCGCGCTCCGAGAAACGATGCCGAGGAAGCCCTCGCCGCCTGCCGGGCTCATGGCGTCCGGGCCGAATACATCACCGGAGACCTGGCGGGCGACACCATGCCAGCCATCGACGAGGTATTCGCCAAAGCTATCGCCGCCATGCCGGAAATCGACATCCTGGTCAACAACGCCGGCAACTATAACGACGTTCCCTTCCTGGAGATGGACCACGAGCGGCTCGCGCGGACTTTTCGGCTCAACGTCTTTTCGGTCTTCTTCCTGACGCAGAGGTTCGCGAAGCGGTGGGTCCAGAACATGACCGCCGGCCGCGTACTGATGATCGGCTCCATCAACGGCCGCCTGGCGGAGCCGACCCATTCTGGCTACGACACCAGCAAAGGGGCCATCGAAGCGATGGTCAAGACTCTCTGTGTCGAACTCGCCCCCCTTGGCATCCGGGTCAACGGCCTGGCTCCCGGTCTCGTCCGCACGCCGCTCACCAGCATCGTCGACCGGGACGAACGCTTCGCCCGCTGGATGGAATTGCACACCCCCAACCGCCAGGTTCCCAGCAGCGACGTTTGCGGCGACGGCGCAGTCTACCTTTGCAGCGACTCCGCCAGCCACGTCCACGGCCAAATGCTGCTCATCGATGGCGGCATGAGTGCTTGGCAACAGCCGGACATGCCGAGGAGCTGGCAGTGAGGATGGCTGGAATACATGAACTCTGGCCCCTACAATTGGGTCGAATCCATTGTTCCCTGCCGCAGATCTACTTTGGGAGAACCGTCATGCGATCACTGCCAGCCTTGGGCGTTCTGGTTGCCTTGTTGACTGCAGCAATTTTCACAGCCCACGCCGCCGACGACGACGCACTCAAAGCGGGCCTCAAAGCCCTGGAAGGAAAATGGGAGGTGACTTCCTGCCTGAAGGATGGAGAAGAACTGGAAGCGGTCATAAAACTGGGCATCAAATTCGAGTTTAAGGAGACAGAGCTGGAAGTGACCGGCAGCGACGCGAACTTCACACCGCAGAAGCGGTTTATCAAACTGGACGTCAGCACCAGCCCCAAACTTCTCGATATCGCGGACAAGGCGGAAGATCTCAAGGATGGAACAAAGCTTCTGGAGGGGCTCTACGCCATTGACGGTGAAACTCTCAAATTCTGCTTCCAGATGGACGGCGATCAACCGGCAAAAGGGAAACGTCCTGGTTCTCTGGAAAGCAAAGCCGGCAGCGGGGCAATGCTGGTCACGTTCAAGAAAGTGAAGTAGGAAAACGCGCTGGCTATGCCATTTTGCCGACGGCAATGCACGCGTTGTGCCCGCCGAAGCCAAAGCTGTTGCTGAGCGCGACGCGATAGGTCTTTTCGCGGGCCGTTTTCGGCGTGTAGTCCAGATCGCAGATGGGATCGGGGTTTTCGAGATTGATGGTCGGCGGAATGACGCCATTTTGTAGCGACTTCACGCAAACCACCAGGGCGATGCCGCCACAGGCACCCAGCGTGTGCCCCAAGTGGCTCTTGATGCTGGAGATGCTTACGCTGCGGGCGTGTTCCTGGAACACTCCCTTGATGGCGTTCGTCTCCGCGGCATCCCCCAGCGGCGTGCTGGTGCCGTGGGCGCTGATGTAGCCCACATCCGTCGGATCGAGTTTGCCGTCCGCCAAAGCGAGACTCATGGCGGCTGCCGCGCCGCTGCCCCGTTCGTCCGGCTGGGTGATGTGTCCGGCGTCGGCACTCGCGCCGAAGCCCAGGATTTCGCAGTAGATGCGCGCTCCGCGAGCCCGGGCATGCTCCAACTCCTCAATGACCAGAATGCCCGCTCCTTCGGACAACACAAACCCGTCCCGCTCCGCATCAAACGGACGGCTGGCGCGAGGTGGATCGTCATTCCGCGTCGATAGAGCCTTCATGTTCTGAAAGCCGGCCAGACCCATTTCGGTGATGGCCGCCTCGGTGCCTCCGGTAATAAGCACGTCGGCATCACCATACTGAATGGTACGGAAGGCATCGCCGATACCATTGTTCGCGCTGGCACATGCAGTGGCCACTGTGTAATTGATTCCCTTGAGCCCGTACCGCATGGAGAGGTTGCCCCCCGCGGCATTGAGCATCATCTTGGGAACCAGAAAGGGTGAGACGCGATCGTGTCCCTTGTTTACCATGCGGACCACTTGCTCTTCGATTTCGTGCAGCCCCCCGATGCCGCTGCCGAGAATGACCCCGCAGCGCTGCTGGTTCTCTTGGGCGAAATCGATCCCGGAATCGATCACCGCATCGTGACCGGCGACCATGGCGAACTGGGTGAATCGATCAACCCGTTTGATCTCCTTGCGGTCCTGAAAGGCGTTCGGCCATTCCTCGGGATTCCAGTCCCAAACGTCGCCGCCGAACTTGATCTTGAGATGCGTGGTGTCAATCGTCTTGAGATCGTGCACGCCGCTCTCTCCCGCGCAGAGCCGTTTCCAAAGCTCCTCGACGTTGCAACTGAGGGAGGTGACGACACCCAGCCCGGTGATAACAACGCGACGTTTCATGCGAAAAGACCTGGTTGCTGAGGCGGGCGCGCGGAAGGATGATCCGGCAGTCCGGAGGCAGCCCCCCTGCTGGTGATGAAGGGAGCGTGGGCCCGACAATCCCCAGCCCGGAGCCGCTCTCCTGGCTAGGACTTCTGAGCTTCCTCGATGAACTTAATGGCCTGGCCGACAGTCTGAATCTTTTCGGCCGCGTCGTCGGGAATGTTGATGTCAAACTCTTCTTCGAGCTCCATTACGAGCTCGACAGTATCCAGCGAATCAGCGCCAAGGTCGTTGACAAACGAGGTTTCGGTAGTGATTTTCTCTTTGTCGACGCCGAGCTGATCGGCGACGATGTCGGTTACGCGTTCTGCGACGGATGCCACTTGCGCCGTCCTCCTAGGAGTTGGTTGAACCGCAAGCCGTAGCCGCGGAGTGTGCCCGGAAATACCAGTAATTCGATGAGCCGGTCAAACAAAACAGGATAAAGGATGAGTTGTAGAAAGGTCAAGATAGGTAAGCCACCGCCGGCAACGACTTTCCTCCGATTACGGTTGGTTACAAATCCCCCAATGGCGGCAGCAGGTGGCGAGGTTGCGCCCTGTTTCGCGAGGTCGTAAGGGTTATACTGGCGGTTTTCCCGCCTGCTGTTCAGCCCTAGCGCGATTGGGGCCATTCTTCGCGCCTATCATACCAATCCCCATGCCGCTCCTCATTCTCCGTAGCGTTTTCATGCTGGTGGCCATTGGGATTGCCAGCTATTTAATCCGCATCGCCAGTCTTACGGGCATTTGGTGGATGCCTTATCTGGCTTTCTTGGGAACTACGTCCCTGGCTGGCGGCGTCATTGCCGCCGATACTTTTCTCCCCCGCAAGCAGATCGACACGATTTCGGCCGTGTACTTTGGGCTGCTGGTGGGGGTGTTTCTCACCTACATTCTGGCCCTGGCTTTGGAACCACTTTTGTCGAAGGCGGACGACGACGGCAGAATTGTGACCAAGCTGATCCTGGGAATGGTTCTTTGCTATTCCTGCATCAGTCTGCTCTTGCAAACCAAGGACGACTTCCGCTTCATCATTCCCTATGTCGAGTTCTCCAAAGAGGTTAAGGGGCTCAAACCCTATATTCTCGATACCAGCGTCGTGATCGATGGCCGCATCGCCGACCTTGTCGAAACCAACGTGCTGGACAATCAGCTCATCATGCCTCGGTTCGTGCTGGCCGAACTGCAGAACATTGCCGACTCCGGCGACAAGCTCCGCCGCGCCCGCGGCCGGCGAGGGCTGGATATTCTCAACCGCCTCCGCAGCAGCCAAGGGGTGGACCTGAAAATTTATGACCGCGAAACCCCGGAAATGGCCGGCCAGCCGGTGGACATGAAGTTGGTCCTGCTGGCCAAACACCTCGAAGGCAAAGTCGTCACTGGCGATTACAACCTGAACAAGGTCGCCAAGCTCCAGAACGTGCCGGTCATCAACCTCAACGACATCGCCAACTCCCTCAAGCCGGTCTTTCTTCCCGGAGAGAACTTTGCCGTCCGCATCGTCAAACCGGGGGAGGAACTCGGCCAAGGCATCGGCTATCTCGATGACGGGACGATGATTGTCGTCGAAGGAGGACGCGAGCATATCGGCAAGGAAGTGAAGGTCGCCGTCACCAGCGTGCTGCAAACGAGCGCGGGACGAATGATCTTCGGACGCTTTGCCCCGGGAGTTTGATCGATGGCCGATTCGCAGCATCCCGCAATGCCTGCTGTCGGCAGCATTGCCTGGCGGGATCTTACCGTGCCGGATGCGGAATCTGTTCGCTCCTTCTACGAGCAAGTCGTCGGCTGGAAATCGAGGCCGGTGGACCTGGGAGACTATCGCGATTTCGAAATGCTCCAGCCGGCTAGCGGCGAATGCACCGCCGGCATCTGCCATTCTCGCGGCACCAACGCCGACATTCCGCCGCAGTGGCTGATCTACATCATCGTCGCCGACGTTGCCGCTTCCGCTTCCCGCTGCGTTGAGCTCGGCGGTCAGATCCTTGTCGCACCGCGTCCACTTTCCGGCGGCACCTTTTGCGTCATCCGCGATCCGGCGGGCGCGGTGTGCGCGCTGTTTCAGGCGTAGGGTGCCATTCACACAACGGACATGTCCGAATACTTCCTCATCTCCGGCGGCTATGTCTACGACCCGGCCAACGGTGTCGATGGACAGGCAAAGGACCTCTGGATTCGGGACGGCAAGATCGTTTCGCCGCCGACTGAGCGAGGCATCAAGCCGACGCGCAATCTGAACGCCTCCGGCCTCGTCATCATGCCGGGCGGTATCGACATGCATTGCCACATCGCGGGGCCCAAGGCCAACACCGCCCGCAAAATGCGCCCCGAGGAACGACGGAACGGCGAAAAAATCGAGCGGACCAGCATCAAACGCTCGGGCACGATGGGAAGCGTTCCCAGCACCTTCGCCACCGGCTACAAATATGCCGGCATGGGCTATACCACCGCCTTCGATGCCGCTGTGCCGCCGCTCGCCGCCCGCCATGTCCACGAAGAGTTCGAGGACACCCCTTGCATCGACAAAGGCTTTTACGTCCTGATGGGAAACAATCACTACGTGATGAATTCCATCCGGGACAAAGAACCCGAGCGGCTCAAGGCGTTCATGGCGTGGCTCCTTTCGTCGGCCAAGGCCTATGCTCCCAAGCTGGTCAATCCCGGCGGGGTCGAAGTCTGGAAGCAGCACGCCCGCGGCAATGTCGAGAACATCGATTCCAAGGTCGATCATTTCAACGTCTCCCCGCGGCAGATCATCACCACCCTGGCTCAGGCCGCCGGCGAGTTGCACCTCCCGCATCCCCTCCACATCCATGCCAACCAACTCGGCATGCCCGGCAACTGGACCACCACGCTCGAAACCATGCGCGCCATCGACGGGCATCGCGGCCACATCACCCACATCCAGTTCCATAGCTACGGCGGCGGCGACGCGGACGAAAACACTTTCCGCAGCCAGGTCCAGCCGCTCGCGGACTATGTCAACTCGCACCCCAACGTCACCGTCGATGTCGGCCAGGTTCTGTTCGGCGAAACCACGAGCATGACCGGCGACGGCCCTCTCGGTTACTACCTCGCCAACATCTACGGCACCAAGTGGTTCAGCTCCGACACCGAAATGGAGTCCGGCTGCGGCATTGCTCCGATCAAGTACCGGAACAAAAGCCTCGTCCACGCGCTGCAGTGGGCCATCGGCCTGGAGTGGTACCTGCTTGTCACCAACCCGTGGCAAGTCGTGATGAGCACCGACCATCCCAACGGCGGCTCGTTCCTGGCTTACCCGCAAATCATCCGGATGCTGATGGACCGGACCTACCGGCAGGACATACTCAAGACCTGCCCTCCGCAGATTCGCGAACGTTGCCAACTCGCCGACCTCACCCGCGAGTACACGCTCGGCGAAATCGCCATCATCACCCGCGCCGGCCCCGCCCGCATCCTCGGCCTCGTTCACAAAGGCCACCTCGGCCCCGGTGCCGACGCCGACATCACCATCTACACGCCGCACGAGAACAAGCAAATCATGTTCGAGCTGCCGCGGTACGTCATCAAATCGGGCCGCATCCTCGTCGAGGAAGGAGACATCCGCGAGAACTTCCTCGGCAAAACCCTCCACGTCTCCCCCTCCTACGACCCGGCTGCCGAAGCCCACATCCGCCATTGGTTCGAGGAGTACTACAGCATCCGCTTCCGCAATTACCCGGTGGAGGGCCACTACCTCCAGGCAGCCGAGCAAATCGCCTGCGGAATGTAGTTGCAAGGCATTTACTAGCAATGAGTTACACGTGATTCATGAATGAAGATTGGGGATCTTGATTCATGATTCCGAGCAACTCTCGCACAAAAAGTTGCGTTGACGATGAATTACCTAAGCCCTTGCAATTAAATGACTTAAGAACAAGGCATTTGACGTAAGTCTCTGAATCAAGCCCTGAATCAGACCATTCTTGATTCATCAGCGCGTCACAAGTCCTTATCCCACAAGGATTTGAACCCTGAATCGCCCACCGACTCACCGGCGAGCGGCCAGCGTAAGCTGGCCGGTGAGTCTTCACACAACTTGCTTCACATCGGCCAGTTCAGAACTCCCTCCGCGCGCACCTTCGCCTCATTAATCCACAAACTATCTATAAATTGTCAAAGACCCACCGGATTCCCGCCGGCCCGACAAGACTGCCGCACCACGCCCGGAGCCGCCGTCCGGATACATCACAATTGTATACAGTAGGTTGGCACATTCAAGAGATCGGCCCAAAGATTTCGCAACTCTTTTCCCGTTGGAGTCCCGCCTTCAGGCGGCGTTTTGAAGATCCGTCTGAAGGCGGGACACCAACTACAGGCAGGAGCTAGGCGTCCTCTTCATCCTCGTCGTCACCGTCCAGGAACAGCGACTGCATCTTTGGCGCGGATTCCCCTGGGCCCATCAGTGGCACGAGGTAATCGAACTTGCCAGGACCGCAATGCTGCATCAGCAGGTCCATGATCCGGCCGCATTTGTGGGGGCTGTCATAGGGGCCAGGGACGAACAGTGGCTTCCCGTTCTTGCCGTACACGAACTTGTCGGTCGACAGGATGGGGTCGATATCGCCGAACAACATCCAGGCCAGGACATAGTCCGGATGCGGCTCAATTCCGATTTTCAAGGCAAAGTCGACCGCCCCCTCAACCAGTTTGCGCCCGGATTCCGGCGGCAAATCCACAAAACCAAGTTCGTAGTGAATCTTGTTGTAGATGTGCGACTGATAAAAATCGGCAGGCGAGATCCGGTACAAGGCGTCCTTGACCCCCAGGCAGTAAACATCCACCAGGAACAGAGCCGACGCCACATTGCCGCTGGCAAGTTGCCGGCTGAGCAGCACGTACCCAATTCCTTGCTCCCATAGGTTGATGCTGACGGCGCTATGCAGAATCGGAGCCGCCGCGGCCCGGGCGAAGCGGATGCCCGGATCTTCCCGGCTGCGAAGGGCCATCTCCTTCTTCTTCGCCTTCTGCTTGGCGTTCCTTTTTTCGGCCTTCTTCTGCTTCTTCCGTTGGTCGAGAGCCATGATCCCCTCCGTGGCAAAAGCCCGACTGGCTTGAGAAGTTCAAGCCACCATTCCCGGAATATACCCAAACGCCCGGAAAATGGGAATCTTGCCAATGTAGGCCGCGAGTCCTCTCGCGAGCCATCAGAGTTTGGGGGCGTAATCGAAAGACTTTCCACGAGGCTCAGATTTGCACCTCTGGCTCCGCCTGCTGTCAGGCCAATGAGGCAACCGTCCTTCGCCGCTCTGCATTCTTCGGGATCATCCATCAACTCTCGGGGCTCGCGAGAGGACTCGCGGCCTACTATGCCGACTCTTTCAGCTCTGCCGCCTGGTTCAGCGTGTTGTAGAGCGTGTTGAGGCTGATGCCGCGCTCTTCGGCGGCTTCGGGTTTGCTGCCGTCGTTGCGATCGAGGGCGTCGTGGATGGCTTGCATTTCCAGGTCGCGTAGCGACATCGGGCCGACCAGTTTCAGCTTGTGGCCGGCGCGGCGGCTGGCAAAACGCTGGGGGAGATGGTCGGGGGTGATGGGGGGGGAGTCGCAGAGGATGGTGGCGTGCTCGATGACGTTGGCCAGCTCGCGGACGTTGCCCGGCCAGTTGTGGGTCTTGAGCAGGTCGATGGCTTCGGGAGTGAACAGCTCGTCGTCGGCTTTGAGGCCGGGGCGGAAGCGGCGGAAGAGGTGATCGGCCAGGGCGGGAATGTCGCTGACCCGGTCGCGGAGCGCGGGGATCGTGATTTCGAACGTGTTGATGCGATACATCAGGTCTTCGCGAAACTCGCCATGCTCCACCATTTGGGAAAGGTTGCGATGCGTGGCACAGACGACCCGCACATCGACCTCGAACGAAGTGTTCTCGCCGACCCGGCGAATCTCGCCGCTTTCCAGAACCCGGAGCAGCTTGGCCTGCATCGATTTGGGAAGCTCGCCAATCTCGTCCAGAAAGATGGTGCCGCCGCTGGCGACCTCGAACAGGCCTATGCGATGTTCGTCCGCCCCGGTGAAGGCCCCTTTGCGATGGCCGAACAGCTCGCTTTCGATGAGCGATTCCGGCAGGGCTCCGCAGTTGATGGCGACAAAAGGCATGGCGGCCCGCACGCTCTGCTGATGGACGGCTTTGGCGACCAGTTCTTTGCCGGTCCCCGTTTCGCCGAGAATCATCACGGTGGAGCTGGTCGGAGCGACTTTTTCGATCAGCCGTTTCACCTGGTCCATCCCTTTGCTGCCGCCGACGAGCTCGGTTTTGCCTTCGGCCCGTTCGAGCTGGTGCTTGAGGGCCCGGTACTTGTTCATCCATTCCCGTTTCGCTGCGACCCGCTGCAGCAGGGCCTTGAGCTCCAGGAGCTTGCAGGGTTTGGTGAGAAAATCGAAGGCTCCCAGTTTGAGAGCTTGCAGCACGGCGTCGTACGAGGCTTTGCCGGTGAGGACGACGGTGTCGGTTTCGGGGGCGAGCTTTTTGCAGCGGTCGATGACTTCGATGCCGTTCATGCCGGGCATGTCGAGGTCCACGATGATGCAGTCGTAAGTGTTGCGGCCCAGCGCGGCCACGGCGGTGCCGCCGTCCGGGCAGACGGTCACTTCGTGCCCCATCCGCGGGATTTCCAGGCTCATCAATTCCTGCAACGCCGGTTCGTCGTCGGCGAACAGGAGCTTGAGCCGGTTAGGCTGCTTCGCGTCGGGTTTGAGTTTGTCTTTCATGCTGCTTCTGGTCCGTGATAGTCAATGACTCGGTCGCAACGAGGGGTAGAACAACGCGCATCGTCGAGCCCTTTTTCGGCCCGCCGCTGGTCGGTTCAATCGTTCCGCCGTGCTCGGTAATGATTCGAAAGGTGATGGAGAGTCCCAAGCCGGTCCCTTTGCCGTCGCGCCGGCGGGTGTAAAAAGGCTCGAAGAGGTGCTTCAGAACTTCAACGGACATCCCGCAGCCGTTGTCCCGCACGATCAGCTCGGCTTGATTGCCGAGGCGGCGGAGCTCGACCCAAACAGTGCCGCCGGGGTCGAGGCTGTCGAGGGAATTAGTGATGAGGTTGAGCACCACCTGCTTCATTTCCTGGGCATTGACCGGGGCCACGACGTGCTGGGTGCAAGTGAACTCGACCTTTTTTTCGCGGTAGTCCCCCAGGTGCCGCACCATCTCGACCACGCCGAGCACTAGCTCCCGGAGGTCCGTCGGCTGTTTTTGCACGTCCCCCAGGCGGGAGAAATCGAGCAGCCGTTCGGTGATTCCCTTGCAGCGGAAAGCTTCGTCCTGGATGCGGCGGAGATATTTGGCCACGACTTCGCGGTCGGAGGAGTTGCTTTTGGACGACCCGCCGCTGCCGAGCAGATCGGTGACTCGCGTTTCCAGCGACTCCGCGCACATGGCTATCGAAGCCAGCGGGTTGTTGATTTCGTGGGCCACGCCGGCCGCCAGAAAGCCGACGCTGGCGAGCTGTTCGCTGCGAACCACTTCCTGGGTCCGCTGCTGGATTTTGGCTTCCTGGTCGTGCTTGATTTCCTGAAAGCGGGCGGTCATGGCGTTCATGTTGTCGGCCAGCTCCGCCATTTCATCGCGCGTGGTGAGGTGGATGCGATGATCGAATTCGTCATTCTTGGCAATCCGTCTGGACCCACCAATGAGAACGCCGAGCGGTCTCATAACCCATTTGTAAAACACCCCACACAGAACGACGAGGCCGACAAACGAGAGCACCCCCGTGGCCCAGGAGATGCTGATCCACGTTTGATATTGTCCTTTGACTTCCGACGACAGGCTGTGCATCCGCTCGTAGAGCTGCGGCTTGAGGGCGTCGACCTGGTCCCGCATCTGGCTGAGCTGCTCGCTGAGGCCGTCGATGTGCGTTTGGGTCAGCAGCCAATCTGCTTCGTTTCCCGATTTTTCCAGGCGCTCCAGACTGGCGGCGATTTGCGACAGAGTTTCGCGGTCGCGGCTCCGGTCGCCGAGCTGGCCCAGTTGCGGCAGATCGGTGTCGAGGTGCGCGCGATATTCTTGGAGCGATTCCTTGATCCGGGTGAGCTTGAATTGAAACTCCGTCTTGGCCACCATCCCGCCGCTTTCCGGCGCGATCACTTCGGTCCCAATTCTTTCCTTGGGGCCGCGCAGAAACGCCTGGGCATAGCCGATGCGGCTGGAGAGCTCATCGGCGAGCGGCATTTCATCGGCCCGCCAACTGATGGTCTTGGCGAGCTCGCGATAGGCATAGAGCCCCTGCAAGCTGTTGACGGCCAGGATGCTGACGATGACAACCAGCAGGCCGACGCAGAGCAGCAGCTTGAATTTGATGGGCCAGCGAAACAGCACGGCGACCTCCTTGTCGCGCAACTTGGCCGGCATCCATCCGTGGACGCCGCTACTCTGGGGTTGCAGCGGGAGTGTACCACCGGCGAACTGGCGGAAGCAAGCCAGATTGAATGGGGACTTTGCCGCGTGCTAGCAGCGCGCGATGACCCAGGATTCGCGGAAGCTGGCACGGCGGGAGAAGACAGGTCCAGCGAGCCAACTTGGGAAAGCTACTTCTCTACTTCGCTTTGGCCTTCTCCCCCTTCTTGACTGCCGGCTTTGCAGGTTCGGGCTCCTTGGCGGGAGGCGCCGCTTTGACGGGCGCACCTTCCTTCGCTGGGACGGCTACTTTGGCTGGCTCGGCCGCTTTCTTGGCCGGTTCCGCAGCTTTTGGAAGGGCATCTTTCGGTGGCACCGCTTCCTTCTTCACTTCCGCTTTGACTTCAGCACCCCCGCCGCTATCTCGGTCGACGAGCAAATAGCCGGCCCAGAAGAACGGGTGCTCGGCTTTCAGGCTGTCGGAAGGAGAGAGTTTGACGCGGGGTTCGCGGTCGGTTTCGAGCTCCGTCGAGCGGGCGAGTTGCACGGCGCGGTGCCAGGCGTCGATGGCCGAAGTGCGAGGGAGTTCTTGCACGAATTCCCGCACCAGGTCATACGTCGTCTGCCCCGCCGGCCGCCAGCGGGTAATCAGAATGGTGCGGCTGCCGGTGGACATCAGGCCGCAGAGACTGAGGAACATTTCCTCGCCGGTGCCGCCCCGCTTGAGCGAGTTTTCCGCCGCGCTGTGAAAGCCAGGAAGGATGATCTGTTCGGGACTGGCGAACGGCAGCAGGAACCAATCGGCCAGTGTGCTGCCCGGCTTGCCGCGGTCCATTTGCAAGGGGGCAAAGGCATACGAGCCCTTGTCCACATCATCCACGTCGGAAAGAACCACCAGGCGATCGATGGTGCTGCCGAAAATGGACGAAGAGGCCGGACTGCCGACCAGCACGGAAGTGCCGGGAAGGGCCTTGGCAATATCATGGGCATTGTTGGCGGCCGGCTTGTCGTCGTCCCGCGGCATCAGGCGACCGGCGACCACGGCGGTCCGGGCCAGCGGCTTATTTCCGCGGCCATCGGGCATCATCAGTCCCACCGTCGGCGAATAGCGAACCTTCACCCGCGAAATCAGCGGCTCCGTTTCGCCTCCCTTTCCTTCAATTTGCAGGGCCTCAAACGGCAGATACCACAGTACGCCGTCGGGCACGATCACCAATTCCTGGTACTTGGCCCAATCGGCCGCCACCATCTGGTTGGTCAATTGTCCCAGCAGCGATGCCGCTGGAATCTTCCACTCCTGACCCTTCAGATCCTTGGCGTCGAGCGGCTGATTGCGGTCATAAAGGCCCAGGGCGCGGAGCATTTCCACAAGGTCCGTTTTCACCTTGGCAGGGTCGGCCACGCGAAAGTAACCAAAATTTTCTTTAGAAATCGCAAAGGCGTGCAAACCTTGGCTGGTGACCAGATAAGCCAGCGTCAGTTGCCCAGGGGGGAGCTTCTGCTGCATGTCCTTGAACTCCACCAGCGGTGGAAAACTGAAATCGCTGGGATCCCGGCGGAGGGCCATCTGTTGCAGGATGACCTCCTGAGCCGTGCTGACCTTGGCCAGGTCCGCACACAGAGTGGCTTGCTTCTTCTTGTCGGCGTCTTTGTCGGGCACGAGCGGAAGAGCGTCGAGGTCCTTCTGAATGGCCGCTGCTTGTTTCGACAGTTCTCCATACTTGGGATACTTCACGGAAAAATCCTGCCGCTGCAAAACGGCCTGCGGCGAGAGCGTTTCCTTGGGTGCCTCCAGAACCCACCGCAGGGCCAACAGGCGTCCGCCGAGTGGCAAAGTCGACAGGAAGCGATGCCGGCGGATGCGGTCGGCGATTCCCAGGGCCTTGTCGTTCTCCTTGCGGCCCAGGGAGATCTCCAGCCAATGTTCGTACGGCAGCGGATGGGGATTGCTCAGCACGGCCAGCGTCTCCATCGGATCGACCATCCAGTCAGCGGTGGTCGGCTCGCGGAGGATGTCGGCATAGAGCAGATCCCCGACTCGCTCCGTCAGCTCGCGGTCCATAATGACCTTGTCGATGAACCCAATCTGAAAGAGCCGCTTGGAGCCGACTTTTTCATAGGCCATGGCCAGGGCCAGCGAAGTGTTGGCGGGAACTACATTTCCGGCCTGAAATTGCACCTTGGCATTTTCATAATTGAAGCGGGCTCCGGTCTGCCCCAGCATCATCTCGTTGCCATTCAGTGAACCCCGGGCCTGCGAGAGGGCTTGTGCCGCCAGGGAGGTTTCGCCGCGCGTCGAAAACTGCTCCGCCAGGCTGATCATCAGCGAGGCGTGCAGCATCTTGATTCGCTTATACGCGAGTCCGGCCTTGGCCAGCGGTGCGTAAACTCCGTTCTGGCCACTGATGAGATGCGTGAGAGCACCGAGGCGAAAGGCCTCTTCCATCACGTCATAACGATCGAAGTACGTAGCCGAGTAGGTCGATTCCAGGAAATACGTCTGGGCGGCGTCGAACTTTCCCTGTTTGAACGCAAGCTTGCCCAGTTCGAGCAGTCCCACGCTGGTCAGCGGATGATCGTAAGTTCCGCTCGCTTGCAGGGAGTTCGTCAATTCCTGGGCGGCTTCCTGCGGCTTGTTCATCGCGGCGTAAGCACAACCCAGTTGCAGAGAAACCCAGCTTTGCGACCAGTGATTGGGAGGACCAGGGCGGCGCTGCAAAGCCGTCAGCAAATCGGCAAATAGGGGATCATGCGGGCTGGCGGGACCGAGGATTTCCGCCCGGCGGGAAATCGCCAGAGCCGAGCAGCGGACAATCTCCCCCACATAACAGGAATAAAGCTCTTGCGGCACAATGACGCCGCCATTCTGAGCGGCAGCGGCGTTCTCGGCCTGCGTCTTGCCTTGCATGATCTGGAAGTGGTCGGGGAAATGGCCGAGCTTCGTCCGCCGCTGGCTGCTGCCCCAATTCGGCTGGTTTTTGACGTTGGCTTCGGGCTCGATGGGTGAAAACTCGACCCGCAGCATCCAGTCGCGATGATTCACGGAGAGCTGTACCGCGGCGCTGAACTGCTCCAGGGCATTCCCCATGTCTCCCATTTGGTAATAGGATTCGCCAATCATCGCGTGGAAGCAGATCGAATCGACCCACCGCTGGTCGTCGATGCTTTTGAAGCCGCCGCTGGCCGATTGTCGAAACGATTGCCCGGCCGATTTGAAATCTCCGTCGTTGAACGACCCAAACCCGCCGTTTTGAAAATAGGCGATGTTGGGGATCGACATCCGAGCACCTTGAGCGTGGACGGATCCGGTAGCCAGCATAACTGTCAGTGCGGCGATGCCCCAGCACGCCTGCTGGCGCAATGTCCCAAGAGTTGGCAAGCTCATAGAATCCTCTTCCGTCTTGGTCTGGACCACGACTTGAAATCCCGCCTTCCCAGCGCCCCTGCAGTACTCCATCATACCTGTTTCCACGACAAGCGGCGAGCAAATCCGCCCTGGCCGCGGCAGCTCTGGGCACCGTAAGCTTTGCGCCGCCCCTGCCAGATGTCTCGCCCGGCGTTATGATTGACACGATCCCCCGGATTCGTGCGATTTTTTCAGTCTGGCCAATTTGGGTTTTGTAATTCGCCGATTACACTTAAGGTAGGGAACGGCATGAAGCCGCGAGTCACGGTTCCAAGAGTTCAAAAAGCGGTTCCTTTTTGAGCAGACAGCTTTTACGATGTCCGATCCCAATCGCATCCGCCGCCAGCAGCTCATTCGGCAAGCCGAAGGCTATCTGGAACTCATCTCGCTGTATGGCGAGAAATGGAGTTGTGCGGTCGAAACGCGGGACACGCTAGCAACGCGGGCCATCGAAACCTTGGAGCGAATTGATAACCCCGGCGGCATGAAGGCTCAGATTCTGTTCCTCCGCGGCCAGGCCCTGCGGACGATGGAGCGCTTCACCGAAGCCGTTCCCCCCCTGCGTGAAGCGGCCGAGTATGAGCCGCAAAACGTGCATATCCGCCTGGCGCTGGCTTGGTGCTTCAAGCGGTGCCGGCGATTGGACCTGGCCATTGAGACCCTGGAAGAGGCTCTCGAAGCCGATCCGGAAGTGGCAATCGTGCATTACAACCTGGCTTGTTACTGGAGCCTGGCGGGGAGCCCCAAGCTGGCGGTTTCCTTTCTGTCCCAAGCTTTTGAGCTGCAACCCGATTATCGCGAGCACGTCATTCGGGAACATGACTTCGACCCGATTCGCAATCACCCCTACTTCCAGGCTTTGACCACGGTGATTGTGTAAGTGGTGCAGGCTACCTGCCTGCCCTCCACAAGCGTCAAGCGCCAGCGAAGGAAAGCGCGGATTCGTCGACGATTAAGTACTTTCCTTCGCTTGGGCTTCAGGCTTGTGCAGAAGCAGCGGCCATCGGGTGGAGATTGAGAGTCGAGTCTGCCCATGAAGATTGCCAAGCTCGAAACCTTCCTGGCCAACTGCGGCCTGCGGAATTACCTGTTCCTCCGCCTCACCACCGACACTGGTCTGACCGGCCTGGGGGAAGCGACGCTGGAGTGGCAAGAGCAGACCGTTCGCACGCTCATCCACGAGTGGCTCGAAGAGCGATTAGTGGGGGAAGACCCGCGGGACATCGAACGGCTGTTTGGCAACCTGATTCGGGATCAGTATCAAGGCGGCTCGACCGTGATGACCGCCATCAGCGGGGCGGAGATTGCCTGCTGGGACATTCTCGGCAAAGCCAACGGCCAGCCGATCTACAAGCTGCTGGGCGGCAGGGCTCGGGACGAATTTCCCGCGTATGCCAATGGATGGTACGGCGGCGCGATCACGCCGCAAGATTACGCGGCAAAGGCCATGGACGTGGTGAATCGCGGATATAGGGCGACGAAATTCGACCCGCTCGGTGTAGCGTGGAAGGAAATGAGCGACGAGGAAATGGCCAACGCGGTGGCGATCGTTGCCGCTGTGCGAATGGCTGTGGGGAACGACGTCGAACTGATGATCGAGTTCCACGGCCGGCTATCGGTGGAATGTGCCATCCAGCTTGCCAAAAGACTTGAACCGTATCGCCCCGCCTGGTACGAAGAGCCGGTGACCCCGTGGAGCCTGGACCAACTGGCGGAAGTCAAAGCAGCCACGTCGGTCGCCATCGCTGCCGGCGAGCGGCTGTACATGTTCGAGGAATTCGAGCGACTCGCGGCGCTCCGGGCGTGCGATTTTGCCCAGCCGGACCTCGCGCATTGCGGCGGGCTGCATGTCGGCAAGAAAATCGCCTCCCTCTGTGAAGCACAGAGAATTCGTCTCGCCCCGCACTGTTCCATTGGCCCAGTCGCCCTATGTGCCGCCGTCCACTTCGGCTGGAGCACGCCGGCAGTGGCCATCCAGGAGAACTTTGCCGAGTACGATGTCCCTTGGCGAAGCGAGCTGGTGCATGGCTGGCGCGGCATTGACGGGGCAAAGTATCTGCTGCCGGAGAAGCCCGGCCTCGGAATCGAGCTCGACGAAGCAGCTATCGCGAAACATCCCTACCAGAAACACGCCTTCCCGTCACTTTGGGATGACCGCTGGCTGAAGCAATTCACGCGCGACAAAGGATGAGTCATGTGGAAAGCGGTGCGGCTCAACGCTCTCAGTTATCCGGTGGACCAGGCTGAATTTGACGCCATGATCATCGCGGGGGTGGACTTGCGGCTGATCGAAGGCCAGAAACCGGACGAGATCATCGCCGCGGCAGCCGACTGCGACGCGCTGCTCGTCGTTTCCTCAAAGCTCCCGGCGGAAGTCATCCACGCCATGCCCAGGTGCCGCATCATCGCCCGGCTCGGCGCGGGGACGGACAAAATCGACATCGCAGCCGCGACGGCAGCCGGCATCGTCGTCAGCAACGTTCCCGACTTCTGCCTGAACGAACAAGCGGAGCACACCCTGATGCTCCTGCTCGCCTATGCTCGCCAGCTTCCCTACATGACCCTCGCGATGCAGCGCGGCGACTGGACGGCCCGCAATCATCGGGGGGTCCACCGCATCGCCGGCCGCACGCTCGGCCTCGTCGGTTTTGGGGCCAGCGCCCAGGCGGTGGCGGAGCGAGCGCGGCCCTTTGGTTTGAGAGTCCTTGCCTGGACCCGCAGCCCGGATAAATACCGCGACACTGCCCAGCGCATTGGCGTTGAACTGCGGGAGCTCGACGACCTGCTCAGCGAGAGCGACTTTGTCTCCATCCATCTGCCCCTCAATCCAGAAACGGCGCACTTACTCGATGAGCGGCGGCTCTCACTCATGAAGCCCATGGCCGTGCTCATCAACACGGCGCGGGGAGCCATCGTTGACGAAGCGGCGCTGGTCAAGGCTCTCCAGGAAAAACGTCTCGGCGGCGCGGCGCTCGATGTGTTCGAGAGTATCGACGTCTTCGCCCTTCCTGGCGACCCACCCCAGCACGAACTGCTGGAGATGCCAAATGTCATCCTCACTCCCCACTGTGCCGGCAGCTCGGTCGAATCAACTCTCGATTCCAAAAGCCGCGGCGCGGCCAGCGTGGCCGAAGTCCTCAGCGGCAAATGGCCGCGGCACATCGTCAACCCCCAGGTCCAGCCCCGGTTCCCGCTGGTAAAGTAGCAACTCCTCTCCCTCTGGGAGAGGCTGGGTGAGGGTCTTTCATTCCTATCCAAGTCGCGGACGACTTAATCCCGGCGACCGCGATTGGACGCTGAAATCGCGACAATGACCCCCACGATGACGATGCCCAATATGACAAAGCCACTTAGCAGGCAGATTATCTCTACTATGCCAATTCCAAAAACACCGAGCAGCGACATTGAGATCCCCTTTTTTGTACGCCTTCGCTTTCAAATCCGGTCGGCTCCATTTTAGGCCGGAAGGCCACTTCAAAACCAGAGAATTCCATGCCCAAATACTGGCTCTTAAAAACCGAGCCCGAATCGTTCTCTATCCAGGATCTCGCGAAGTCCCCCAAGAAAACGACTTGTTGGGATGGGGTGCGAAACTACCAAGCCCGCAACTTCCTGCGGGATGACATGAAAATCGGCGACCATGTCCTTTTCTACCACAGCAGCACTGATCCACCGGCCATCGTGGGGACTGCCAAGGTCGTAAAAGCGGGCTATCCAGATCCGACCGCTTGGGATCCGAACAATCATCACTTCGACCCAGCCGCCTCACCGGAGAATCCACGCTGGAGCATGGTCGATATCAAGCTCGGCGAAATCTTCCAGACACCCTTGCCGCTGGAACAGCTTCGCAAAGTTGCCCCCCTCAAAAAGATGGAACTGCTCCGCAAAGGCTCGCGTCTCTCAGTGCAGCCGGTGACGAAGGAAGAGTTTGAGGCGGTGCTAAACCTCGGTCAGTGATCGAACGGTTCATGTGAGAAAACGGCTCCGATTGGCAAGTGCGCTCCTGTGAATTCAGACTTGTGGAAGAATGGGTAATACGCGAAGTTGTTGCGGCTCAATGATTTGCGAGTTTTGGCGAATAATCGCGTGTGTCTCAAACTATTGGAATTGGTCTGCGTAATCCAAGTGATTGGCTAAATCAGACATATTTATCAAATGGGTAGTTTGGATAAAATAGACTGACTGGGTAGTATTTCTCTTGATTAACGCCAACTGGACCGAATAATGATGATGGGCGTCCGCTCCTCGCAAATCGGTGAATCGAATGGCTAGCGTCGCGACTAATCAAGAGTTCGATCTTTATATCAGCCACGGCGTGCGCGGGGGGACTCTGTTGTCCCCAAGTCAATTCGATGAATTCTGGAATTCTCTCTCGACTTCTCAAAAACAACACTGGAAGGCGTTGTTTGTCCGAGGCTCCACCGCGCTGACCGTCGAAGCCTTGGAAAGCGCCGGTTCTGCTACGCTCACTCAAACTGCCATCGCGCGTGCCAAATCTCGCGGCAGCCGCTGATTGAAAACGGCGGTTTTCGTCGGATTTTTCTTCCCGTGGGGGAGCAAGCGCGATAGAATAATCGCATCCCACCGAGACGCAGAGTCATTCTGCTCCCATGCGTCTCCACCTGCCTGCCGTCGAAATTTCGCGAAAGATTCGTCATGGACGGTCTTCAGCCGTATAAAAACCCTGAGGAGCTCAAGGCGCTTGCTGCGTACTTTTGGGCACTTGCCAATGGCGTCCTGGCCAGCAAGCTTACCGCGGGTCACAAGGTCATGCTTCCCTTGCTGCCCGATCGAGGAGTGAAGATTCGTTTCACCGCGGCAACGCTCCGCACATCCGCGGATTTGCCTTCCGCCAGGAATGCGGAAAAGGCCCGCGAGATCATATCGCATTTTGCATTTGTGCTGGGCACCTCCCTGGCGTTGCATGGCGTGGAAACCGCCTATAATGTCGCCGAAGCGCTGCAAGAAGAAGCGGGGCTCAAGTTTGCCGCATCGTCGCGACAGGACGCGATGACAAAATTCGCAGCCGCCCTGGCGACAGCTCAGGAGAGCGAACTGCTAGAATGCATGAAAGCCATTTGGAAATGACAACAGGCCGCTCCATGCCGACTTCTTTTTCCGCAGCGCAGCGTGATGACTTGCATGTGCTGTCGGTTCACGGACAGGACGATGCCGAGAATCCCCGAGCACTCCTGGTCGCAATTCTCGATGGCGTTGACGATCATGCCAGGGTGCATGGTGCCGAGCGGGCCGCCGCCAAGGCCGGCATCCATCGCAGTATCTGCCAGTCCTGCCTGCTGGGGGCCGAGGGGGAATGGTGCCTGGCACTGGGCAATCGATTCGGAGAGGGTGCGTTTGCGGCTTTCTATGGCCCCCACGCCGTGAAGCTGGCGGCGGGGGCCGCGCTGGCGATTCACCAGCACCTGACGATTTGGAACCTGGAACACCAACTCAGTTGGGAGCATCAGGTGCATTCGCGGATTGCGATTACCACCTATCCGTGGCAGGAAGTCTTGGAACTGATGCCCCAAGCCATGCGCGGAAATGTCGTCGTGCATCCCGAGTTCTGGGAAGATCTCCAGGATTTTGAAACTGTGTTGTCCTCTGTCGGCGTTCGCTGCGCCGAGCTTGGCAGCCTGTGGGCAGAGGTGGTCCGGGAGTTGGAGGAAGGCATCGAGCTGCCCGGGATGAATCTGCATGTAAGCCGGCGTTTCGCGCTATACCAGGCAAAGTTTGCCGCTAATCGCGCTGCCAGTTCAGCCGCGACCGCGGCCAGCGCGGCAGTTGGCTAGAGTCCTGTCCCTACGGCAGCGAGTCGTGCTCAATCACCCGCATCGACTTCCACCTTCCTTGCAGAAACCGTGCGAGATACACGACGGCCAGCGTGCAGAGCCAAGCGGTCAATACCCACCACCAACCGAACAGGCCCCAGTCGCCGTAGACCTGGCCGACGCGGCCGATGGTGACAAAGACCAGCGAAATCGTGGTGGTCGCGATGAGGATGAAGAACGTGTCCCCGGCCCCTCTCAGGGCCCCGATGAAGATCAGTTGCATCGCGTCAAAGAGGCAATAGGCGGTTACGAATCGCAGCAGGACGACCGTGTAATCGCGAATCGGAATGAACTCCGATTCCTTGGCGAACGCGCCGTGCGCCAGTAGGAAAAAGTCGGGCACCAGCAAGTATGCCGCTCCGAACAGGCTGGTATAAACAATCGCTATGACGAGCGAAGTCCAAGTTGCGCGGGCGGCCAACTCTGGCCGGTTCTCGCCGAGCTTTTGCCCGACCAACGTGGAGACTGCGATGCTCACGCCGAAGATTGGGATGAAGGCAATGGAGTTCACGTTGAACGCCAGCCCTGTTGCCGCCCCTTCCGCGTTCCCGATCTCCGCGACGAAGTGCGTCAGCAGCGTGAACGACGCCGCTTCCACGAGCAGCGGCAGTCCGCCGGGCGCACCGAATCGGAGCAGCCGCCAGAAGAGCGCGGCGTCGAAGCGGTTGCCGCTGGTCAGGCCGTGCAGCTCGCGGTCGGGCGACAGCCGCATCAGCACCATGAACGCTGCCACGTTAAACCAGTTGGCCGCCGCGGTGGCAATGGCGGCTCCCTTGATGCCCATCTCGGGGAACCCCAGCTCTCCGAATATGAGCAGGTAATCGCCGACGACGTTGACCAGAGTACCCAGAACCTGCACCAGCATCACCACCCGCGTCATTCCTCGGCCGGTGTAATAAGAAGAAAGGGCGTTGCCAATCACCACGGCTCCGGCACCAAACGCCAGATACTGAAAATAGTCGGTCTCCAATTTTGCGAGCTGCGGGTTGGCTGAGCCGGCGAACAGATACGGCGCGAGCGGAACGGCCAGCAGGAACAGCGGCGTGCAAATCCAACCGAGTCGCACCCCCTGTGCGACCGCCAGGCCAATCCGCTCCGGCTTGCCAGCCCCGTGATATTGGGCCACGAACGTATTGACGAACGAGGCGATCCCTCCCGGCAGGCAAACAAGCGTCCAGTGCGCCATGCCGGCGGGAAGCGCTGCCGCCATTTCGGGCAACTCGGCCGATGAATGCCACATCAGGAACATCCGGTCCACGAACCACTGGATGGACCAGAACATGGTCGAGACGACGAGCGGCAGGGCAATCGCCAACACTTCCCGCCCGCCGCAGGGGCGCGACCACCAAGTGAGTTCGTCCTCGGCCGGCGCAAGAGACTCCAATTCCACGGAAAGTGGCCCGGGCGATTCGTAGGGATTCTGATCCATGGGCCAATCTTATCCGACGAAAGAGGATATGAATCCCCGAGGCGGTCGAGCGAAAGAGGGATAAACGCAAAAACAGGTTCGCGCGGAGCGGACTTTTGGCATACAAGTAGGCATGCGGCAGCGACCGCGTTTATAATCAGAAGCAGATAACTCCCCTCTTCCCGATATTTTTGCGATGACTATTTCTCCACAATCCCGCCAACTTCTGGACCTGATCTCTCGCCGCGAATTGCTCACGCGGTCAGCGGCCGGCTTTGCGGGGGTGGCGCTCGGGGCATTGCTGGCCCAGGAAGCGGCTAAGGCTGAATCGGCAGGCGAGAGCGAGACGACGCCGCAGCCCCATTTCGCTCCCAAAGCCAATGCGGTGATTCAGCTCTTTCAGCATGGGGGACCGAGCCATATGGACTTGCTCGATCCTAAGCCGGAGTTGAATAAGCGGAATGGCCAGAAGATGCCGGAGTATTTCACCGACCTGGTGAAGCTGACCGCACACGGCAACCTGCTGGGGACGCCGTACAAGTTTGAGAAAGCGGGGCAGTGCGGTGTGGAGTATTCGGAGCTGCTGCCGCATACGGCGAAGTGTGCGGACGACATCGCGGTGATTCGCTCGATGCACACCGAACACAACAACCACGAGCAGGCCCTCTGGATGATGCATACCGGGCGGATTGTCTCCGGCCGGCCGACCCTCGGGGCCTGGGTAAATTACGCACTCGGCAGCGAGAATCAGAACCTGCCCGCCTACGTCGTCCTGCGGAACGACTCGTCCCTCCCCACCGACGGCAGCCGCAACTGGTCCAACGGTTTTCTGCCGCCGCAGTATCAAGGGGTCCACTTCCGTCACACCGGCACGCCGGTCCTTTACTTGCAACCAACCACGGCGGTCAGCGACGGGACGCAAAAGCTCCGTCGCGATTTGCTGGCGTCCCTCAACGAGCAGCACAAGGCGGAGCACCCCACGTTCGCCCCCGACCTCGCCGCCCGCATCGCCAGCTACGAGATGGCGGGGCGGATGCAGCTCTCGACCGGTGCGGCACTGAATCTCGCCGAGGAAAGCCCCGCCACGCTCGCCATGTACGGCATCGGTCAGCCCAAGACCGACAGCTACGGCCGCCGCTGCCTGATCGCCCGCCGGCTGATTGAGCGGGGGGTCCGTTTCGTGCAGATTTTCGTGGAAGGGCAAATCTGGGACACCCACAACGCCAACGCTGCCGGCACCAAAAGCTGCTGCGAGCAGACCGACCAGCCGACCGCCGCTCTGCTCATGGATCTGAAGCGCCGCGGCCTCTTGGGCAGCACGCTGCTGATGTGGGGAGGCGAGTTTGGCCGCACCCCGGTCAGTCAGTCCGGCGAAGGGCGCGACCATCACAAACAGGGCTTCAGCGTTTGGCTCGCCGGCGGCGGCATTCGCGGCGGCCAAGCCTACGGCTCCACCGACGAGCTCGGCTACCACGCTACCGAAAACCGGACGATGGTCGCCGACCTCCACGCCACCGTTCTGCACTTACTGGGCCTGGACCACAAGCGGGTCAACTACCACCTGCACGGCCGGGACGAGCGGCTGACGGATGTTTATGACGCGCATGTGATGGAGAAGCTGGTCACGTAAAGGAGAGACGGCGAGCTGGAGGAAAATCCAAGCCAAGGACCACCAAAAGTGTCCATTCTGAACTCACGCCAGCCGATCTTGCGGCGGCAAAGACAGTTTTTTCCCTAGTCCGATGGGTGAAGTGGACGAAATAGGGCTGAAGATAACCAAATAGTAGCGGAACAAATCGGAAAACAGGAGGTTCAAAGTCTGTTCTTTTCCCCGTCGGTGGGGTATTCTGAGTCTTGGGCTGTTAACTCAGTCCAAAGCGAAACTTGATGGGGGGAGTCTCGCATGGGAAGGCGCTATGCGCACGCAATACTTATTGATTCTTGGAATTGCCTTGACCTTGTTCGGGTGCGGCCCGAAGAGTGAGACTCATCGCGCGCAGGAAGAATCGGGGCTCAAGCCGCTAGCCATTTTCTACGGCCGGTTTGTCCCGCAGCATCAAGGACGGCCGCCTCAGAATGAGGCCGAGTTCAAGGCCTATCTCAAAGAGCCGGCGAATGCGGAAGAGTTGCTGGGAATTCACAAGGTCGCCGACATCGATGCGCTGTTTATTTCCAGTCGGGACAAGAAACCTTACATCGTCATATATGGGCCAACCTCTGGCGAGGGACCGGCGGGCGCTCCTGTGGTGGCTTACGAGCAGGACGGATTGAACGGAAAGCGATTTGTCGCCAGCAGCATGGGGGCTGTCGAGGAAGTGGATGCAGTCAGATTCCAAAAAATGGTTCCCAGTCCTTCTAACTAGCGAAAGTGCCAGACCCGGTATTTGCCGTCTAGTTACCGAGGTTGCCTCCTTTGAGCGAAGTTTTTTGAAACAATGCACTGGCTCCCTGGGCTGCCATCAAGCGGTCGGGGCCATGTATTTCCAACGGGTGATTGATATGAAACCATCTTCAGTTCGAATTCGGCGAGCGTTTACGCTTGTCGAATTGCTTGTGGTGATCGCCATCATTGGCGTGCTCGTGGCCCTGCTACTGCCCGCGGTGCAGTTCGCCCGCGAAGCCGCTCGGCGCATGCAGTGTTCCAATAATCTGCGGCAGATTGGCATCGCCATCCATACCCATCACGACACGGTCCGCGTGCTTCCCACGGGCGGAGATATGCCGTGGCCTTTGATTTACAACTACATCACTCCTTACGGCGAGGCTTTCGGCCCGGAAAAGCAGGGGCTCGGCTGGGCCTTTCAAGTCTTGCCCTACCTGGAAGCGAACAACCTACACGATCATCAAGCGGCGAACAATTTGCAACGGCAAATGAATCTGGAACAGGCCGAGATGAGTGGGTATTTTTGCCCCTCCCGCCGGCGCAATGTCAAACAGCAAGACCGCATCCTGATGGACTATGCCGCTTCGACTCCGTCCAACAACCTTCGGCTCGACAATACCTCTTCGCTCCAGTTCAATTCCTTTTTCAAGGGAAGCAACGCCCACGACATCGCAACCTCCAAGAACCAGAGTTATTTTGGAGTGATCGTCCGTACGAATTGGGATTGGCGCACGCAGAGCGCCGTCGGCTCCGATCCGCCGTTGAATTTGGGAGCAATTTCCGATGGCACCAGCACCACGATGATGCTGGGCGAAAAACGCCTGATGCCCAACCAGTACCTAAGCGGTGCCTGGCATGATGATCGCGGCTGGACCGATGGCTGGGATCCGGACACTCTCCGGCTCACGTCGGCACCGCTGGGGCCGGACGTCCGATCCCAGGCCGACCAGAACACGGGCCTCGTGGGGGACATCGGCTACCACTTCGGCTCGGCGCATCCCAATGGCATGAATATCTGTTTTGCCGACGACTCGGTGAAGTGGATCCCGTTCAGCATCGATCGGAACACTTTCAACAGAATGGGGCATCGGCAAGACAACCAGGTCAACACTGGGGCAGGGAATTAGCCAATGCTTGCCTGATCGGAGAACGATTCATGAGCTGGAAACCCGCCTTCGCGCTGGGTGGTACCCTGCTCGCCTGTGCGGGTCTGGTTTTGGCGGCAGAGGAGGAGCCCGCGGCCAAAAGGCGGCCTGCCCAGCGAGGCCAGCCTGCTCAGATTCTTTCTGAGTACGACCAGAATGGCGATAAGCTTTTGGAGAGAGCTGAACTTCCGCAGCGGATGCTGGATCGTTTTCCACAGATGGACGCTAACGGGGACGGCAGAGTCTCGCTCGATGAATTGCGACGAATGGCAAATCTCTCGCGCAATACTCCGCCCGCGGCGGGCGGTCCTGGTCCCGACAGAGATCCGCTGCTCCGCTATCTCGATTCGAGCGGCGACGGCGAGCTTTCTGCCGACGAGATAGCTGCTGTAACGGAGCGACTGGGGAAGCTCGACAAAAATGAGGACGGCAAGCTGGACCACGCTGAGTTGGCCGTGCTGTCGCGTCTCGCCGGTGGCGGTCGAAACGGCGGCAAACCGGGCGAAATCATCACGCCCGCCGCCAAAGGGGAGCGGATTAGCGACAAGCTGAAAGTCGGCGACGTCGCCCCCGATTTCTTGCTGCCGCGGATCAGCGGTAAAGGAGCCATTTCACTAACCGCACTTCGAGACAAGAAACCGGTCGTTTTGATTTTCGCCAGCTACACGTGACCGCCGTTCCGTCGCCAGTCTGGCGACCTGGAAAAGCTGTACCTGGCGTACAAAGATCGGGCTGAGTTCCTATTGGTCTACATCCGCGAGGCCCATCCCGATTCCGTCCTGTTGACCATGAAGGACGGCAAGGAAGTGCTGGAAAAAATCGAGCAGACCGACGACCTCTTCGCCCGCGCCGAACATGCCGAAGTCTGCCTGGCCACGCTCAAGCTCAGCGTCCCCACCGTCCTCGACGGTGAAAACAATGCCGTCAACACCGCCTACGCCGGCTGGCCCGACCGGATGTACGTCGTCACCACCGACGGCCGCATCGCCTATCAAGGCACCCCCGGCCCGAGCGGTTTCAAACCGGAGGAAGTGGAGGAGTGGTTGAAGGAGAACGTGGGGGGAGAGCAGGCGAAGTAAGTGTTCCCTCCCGGAAGCGTCAACTAGCCGGCAGGATTCTCCTTTTTCTTCGGCACCGCGTATTCCGTCTCCACCGTGATTCCCGGCTGCGGGACGGGGTATTTTCCGTCGGCGTCGGCTTGGATCGGGGCGGGGCCGTCGACGACGAGCTTGTCGGCATTGGGGGCGAATTCATGTTGGCAATTCAGCATGTCGTCGAACGTGATGATCTGGCCGGTGTGGGCGGCCATGCGGCCCATGGCGGTAACGAGGCTCGCTTCGGCTCCGCGCTTGACTTCGTTGTAGGGCTTGTCGGTGCGGATGGCCTCGATCAGGTGGTTCCATTCGAGCTGGTAGGGATTCGGCTCGGGCGTGGTGCAGGTCCAGGCCAGATCGGCCTTGTCCATTTTCTGTCCCTTGTAAATGCGGCACTTGGCGGGGCTGTGGCCGGCGTCGCTGATGACGCCGAGTCCCTTGCTGCCGTGGGCGTAGCTGGCGAACTGGTCGTGGACGCCGGGCATGGTGCGGCCGTAGAGGAACATCTTGGCCCCGTCGTCGAAGGTGTACTCGACGGAGTAGTTGTCAAAGTTCTGGTCGACGTTGTCGCCGCGGAAATGCCGCCCGCCGCTGGCCTGGGCCTGCACCGGCCAGGAGCCTTTCATCCAGCAGCACTCGTCGATGTTGTGGATATAGAAGTCGCTGAAGCAGCCGCCGCTGGCCCAGAGGAAGCTGTGGAATCGCTGGATCTGCCACATCAGCTCGCTGATGCCTTCCGGCCTGCGAGGGCTGAACGCGGAGCCGACGGGGCCATGCATGCGGTAGGCGCGGAGGGCCAGAATCTGGCCGAGCTCGCCGGAGTTAATGCGGGCCAGCAATTCCTTGCGGGCGTCGCAGTGGCGGCACATCAGGCCGACGCCGACCTTCATTCCCTTCTTGACCGATTCCTCTCCCAGCTTGAGCATCCGCCGCGTACTTGGGCCGTCCACCGTGATCGGCTTCTCCATGAAGACGTTGATTCCTTTCTCAATGGCGTAGGTGAACTGCACCCAGCGGAACGCCGGCGGCGTGGCCATGATGGCGATGTCACCGGGCTTCAGGCAGTCGATGGCCTGCTTGTAGGCGTCGAAGCCGATGAAGCGGCGGTCCTCGGGAACCGTCGCCGTTTCGGGGAATCGCCCCTGGATGCTCTTGTAACTGATGTCGAGCCGGCTCTTGAAGACATCGGCCATCGCCACCAGCTTGATCGGCCCATTCTTCACGTTGAGGCAGTCGTTGGCGGCCCCGGTTCCGCGTCCGCCGCAACCGATGAGGGCGACGTTGATCAGGCTACTTTCCCAGGCATGGACATGCGGCACGTGCATGCCGGCAAAGGCGGAAGCGGCGACGACAGCGCCGGTGGTCTGCAGAAAGTCGCGGCGGGTGCTATCCGTGGAGGTGGTGAGGCGCTTGGTCATGGGGTGGTCCTAGGGAGAGAGGTCGAGGTTCGAGATTCAAGGTTCATGGGGGAGATGGAGTTCTCCGGTTCCTGCTGTTTTACCATACCGGCTAAGGCGGGAAAACTATCGCGACCCAAAGTTCGAGATCTTGGAATAAACCCCCGGGCGGACGACTCAGTCTTCGGGGAGATTCGCCATGCCTGTAATCGCCAAAAAGTCCCAGCCGAATCTGTGGTCCCGGTTGCGCCGCTGGCTGTGGCGGGGATTGTGCGGCTTCGCACTCTTCTGGCTGACGTACGGCTGTTTCCTTCTGCTGGGGTTCATTCCGGTGAACCGCGGCTATCAAGTGCCGCACGAGGACGACCGGGTGCGGATTTTCATCCGTTCCAGCGATATCCATACCGACTTCGTGATGCCGATTTCCTCCGCGGAATCCGGCGTCGATTGGAGCGGGATGTTTCCACCGCACCATTTTCGCGCCCCGCTCCGCGGCGCGAAGTTTGTCGCGGTCGGCTGGGGCAGCCGCGGCTTTTTTGTGGAAACGAAGACTTGGGCCGACCTGAGAATCAGCATGCTCCTGAGGACGTTGTTCACACCCAGCGAGTCGGTGCTCCACGTCGAATACTTGGGAGATGTCGCTCCCGGACCCGCGATGAATGAAGTGCTGCTGACCAGGCACCAGTACCAGGAGCTAGCGGCCTTTGTGCAAAGCACCATCCGGGAGCAGGACGCCAGCGGTGCAGCGGTGCTGGCCACGGAAGTTTCTTACAGCGACTATGACCGGTTCTATCTCGCCTGCGGACGCTATCACCTGTTCAACACCTGCAACCAGTGGACGGGTCGGGGCCTGTATCGAGCCGGCGTTCCCACGGGCCTCTGGACGCCGCTGGTCGTGCATGTCCGCTGGCACCTGCTGAGGACTCCTTCTCCCTGACTATTGCCAAATCAACTAACCAGTATTTTGAGGGAATTCGTCGTATGACACTGATGCTGACCGGCCGCCATCGACTCCATGCTCTAGCGCGAAGTACAATACAGGCGGGCAAATCCGTTGTCGAGGTTTCACCCGCATTTGAGGAATCATGTCCGGAAGAGGAGAAACCTCATGAGTAATATCGTCGTTGACTCTGTTGTCGGTCCCGATGGCACTTTGCATCTAGATGTACCGATTGGCATCGAGAATGCGAATCAACCTGTGCGCGTGGTGATTGAAGCGGGGCGCAAGACGATGACGCGAGCGGAGTGGGGTGTATTTGTCCGGTCGATGGCGGGGAGCATCACCGATCCGACCTTCGAGCGGCCACCGCAATTGTCCCTTGAAGCGCGGGAGCCGCTGTCGTGACCTATCTGCTCGACACGAACACTTGTATTGGCTGGCTACGGCAGAATCAACCGCAAGTTGTCGCTCGGATGCAGGCTCAAACTCAGACCGACATCGTATTATGTTCGGTGGTAGTGGCGGAACTATTGTTCGGTGTTCAGCGGTCCGATCCGGCCCAGCGAGCCAATACTGGCCTGCGCGTCGAGCAATTGCGGCAGCAATTCGTTTCGTTGCCCTTCGATGACGCCGCTGCAGAACGATACGGCCGGATTCGTGCGGACTTAACCGCGCAGGGACTAGTCATCGGCAGCAATGACATGCTGATCGCCGCGATTGCATTAGCGAAGGGCTGCACCTTGGTTACAAACAATACGTCCGAGTTCAGCCGGATTTCCGGCCTCGTGATTGAGGACTGGCAGAATTGATGAACAATCTGCCGCAACGCGGAATAGCGAGTGACGTTCTTGAGATTTATCGTCGAAGAAATCGATCCGGACTCGGGGGTTGCCGTCGGGTTATTCCATTGTGCCTACAAGCTGCGTGATTCAATCGATGTTCCCGAAGATGATCGGAAGATTCTTCGAGAGCACTTGGCCTGGTTTGAAGATCGACTGCCTCAGCCAAGGCGATTCAACCGCACGAAGTCGAAAGGCTACTATCGGCGAAAGACCAAAGGAATATCTTGGTTTCGTGAAACCGCCAAGGAACATTTGGCGCGAATGGAAGCTGTGCGGAGAATTGCGGAAGCTTTGGGCCATTCAGTGCGATTGATTCGCGAGGAACGGGTTGGCTATGTGGTATACGAAGACGAGTACCAGGTTGTAGCTGAGCCGTTTAAGGAAACTCGGAGTGGATGAATTGTTGGCCAAATAGTGGCACGACTTCGAGCGCATAACGGGGCGATATCGTCTTCATTCCCGCCCCAAAGCAATTTTTTCGCTTTTTCTTCATCCCCTGGCAATAACTTCTCTTGACCGGCCCGCGACCTTCCGATATTTGACGATAACGCGCTTGCCCTGGGGTATTTGCTGCGGTTAATCCTGTCCTTGTCGCAAGGAGGTGACCAGTGGCTACCCTTGTTTCTACAATCGGCCTGTTGGCCTGCCTTTGCGGTTCTCCGCCGCGAGAGGATGTGGCGAGCGAGCAGGTGGACCTCGTCGAGGTCAACCACTTCTACGACGACCAAGGTCGCCATGTCTTCGACCAGGTCATTTTCTACGACTGGGCCGAAGGGCACAGCCGCCACATGGTGCGGGCCTGGCGGCTGGTGAAGAATCCCGCCCAACTTCCGCAGCGGAACTGGAAGGACGGCAGTTATACGGCCCTCTGGCACGACAACGAGACGCTGCGCAAAGTGCAAGCCAAATCCATGCGCGAATCCTGGACGCAGTACGACCCCGAGCTTGTCGAGCGGGAGTACCTGCCCAAAGAAAAACGCAAAGAGCTACAGCCGACCAAAATCGCTCGCAAGACGGACCCGCCGGCGACGCCTCTGGTCGCGACGGCGGGCAGTGTCGCTGCACCCAGTCCCCGAGTGGCGGAGCCGACAAGTGGCTCGACGAGCACGCGGATGCGGTAGCCTTACTCCACCGTCACACTCTTCGCCAGATTTCGCGGCTTGTCTACGTCGCAGCCGCGGAGCAGGGCGATGTGGTAGGAGAGGAGTTGCAGCGGAATGATGTTGACGAGCGGAGAGAGAAACTCTTCCACTTGCGGGACGTAGATGACGTCATCGGCCAGGCGGGCGGTTTCTTTGTCCCCTTCTGCGGTGATGGCGATGACCGGGCCGCCGCGGGCTTTGATTTCTTCCAGGTTGGACATCACTTTGTCGAACACCGGACCTTGTGGCATGATGAAGACGCTCGGGGTTTCTTCGTCCACAAGGGCAATCGGGCCGTGCTTCATCTCCGCTGCGGGATAGCCTTCCGCGTGAATGTAGCTGATTTCCTTGAGCTTGAGCGCCCCTTCCAAAGCCGTGGGAAAATTGTATTGCCGGCCGAGGTAAAGGAACGTCGAGGCGTGGGCGTATTTGGCGGCAATGCGGCGGATGTCGCCGCTGGTTTCGAGGGTCTGTCGGACCAGATCCGGCACTTTGCGGAGTTGAGTGATGACCCGCCGCCCGGCTTCGTAGCTCATGTGCCGCATCCGGCCAAAGTACAGGCCGAGCATGGCTAGCGTCGTGACCTGCGAGGTGTAAGCCTTAGTGGAAGCCACGCCGATTTCGGGCCCGGCATGCAGATAGATGCCGCCGTTGGCTTCCTGGGCGATGGTACTGCCGACGACATTGCAAATCGACAATGCCGGATGTCCTTTCCGTTTCATTTCGCGGAGCGCGGCCAGCGTGTCGGCTGTTTCACCACTTTGCGTGATGGCAAAGAGCAGCGTCCCTTGCTCCAGCGGCGGATTGCGGTAGCGGAGCTCGCTAGCGTATTCGACTTCGACCGGAATCCGGGCCAGTTCTTCAATCAGGTACTCGCCGACGAGAGCCGCGTGCCAGCTCGTGCCGCAGGCGGTGAGGATGATGCGATTCACTCTCCGTAAATCTTGCGGCGTGAGGTTGAGTCCCCCAAAGACAGCGGACGCATCCTCATCGCTAAGCCGCCCGCGCATCGCCGCGGTGATGGATTCCGGCTGCTCGTGGCTTTCCTTGAGCATGTAGTGGGGCGAGCCGCCAAGCTGGACATCGGTGGATTCGATGGCCAGGTCCTGCACGGCATGCTCGATGCGCCCCTGGTCACGCTGCTCGATTTGGAGAGAGTCCGCGGTAACAACCGCGATTTGGTGGTCGGCCAGATAGACGATCTTTTCCGTGTGACCGGCAAGGGGCGAAGCATCGCTCGCGATGAAGTGCTCACCCTTGCCGACTCCGACCACCAGCGGGCTGCCGAGACGAGCGGCGACAATGACACCGGGATAGTCGCGAAACAGCATCACCAGGCCGTAGGTGCCACGAAGCTGGCTGAGGGTCTTCGTCACCGCGGCCAGCAAAATGGCGTAGGGCTCATCGGCGGGAAAATCCTCGCGGCGAGCTTCCAGTTCTTCGAGCGAACTGGCGACCAGGTGTGCGACGGCTTCGGTGTCCGTGGAGCTGCGAAACTGATAGCCTTCCGCTTGCAGCTTTTGTTTGAGCTTCTGGTAGTTTTCAATGACGCCGTTGTGGGCGAGCGCGACAACTCCGTTGCCACCGATATGAGGGTGGGCGTTGGCCTCGCTGGGTACACCATGTGTGGCCCAGCGGGTGTGGCCGATGCCGAGAGTTCCCGCTGCGGGAAATGTCGCGAGCTGCGCCGCCAGCGCATCAATCCGGCCGACGGCCCGAGCGAGATCAAAGTCGCCATCCCCCGTCCGCGTGGCCATGCCCGCGCTGTCGTAGCCCCGATATTCCAGCCGTCGCAGCCCCTCCAAAAGGAAGTCCGTTGCTTGTTTCTTGCCGACGTAACCGACGATGCCGCACATGGCTTTGGTGTCCCGAGAGATCCTTGAGTGACGTCCCTGCCAGCGCACGGGACCGACAAGGATAGCTCGCCCCAGCGGCCAGGCTGTGCGGCTGCGGATATTAGCAGAAAAGCCGGTTGTGACGAGGGGAAACGGGCCGCGGCTTCACGATTCCTTCCCAATGGCTGCGAGCAAGATTCACGCACTCCGGGAAGATTCACCGTACCCCAATCGCATACCGCCAGTTGGACGAGCCAAGCTAGCGGAGCAGGCCGCGGGAGAATTCTGGCCCGAACTGGACATTCCTTGACCTCGTAGGAATGTGCGCTACGATGAAATTGCAGCCTGGTGGATTGCGGTGCGGCCCGATTTGCCGCTAGCAATTCCGCCTGGCTTGCTTCGCCTATGACTCGATGAACGAGTGCGGCATCTCGGCCCAGATCCAGGGCCAGCCGCGATTGCCAGCCAAGGACGGCGCTAGAGCGCATCTTCTTTTAGGAGTCTGGCAAGATGGACCGTTTTTGCGGCCGCCGGAGGGCGGCGTTGGGATCAATCCCCTTGGTAGTTCTGTTCGGGATAGCAATTTCTGCGGCCACCGCGGTGGCGGAAATGCCACGAGTGGTGTTCGACATGCACTACGCGGTGAGCTGCCGCGACGTGACGCCGCCGGAGTTTGCCGCGGCGAACCCAGGGGACAAATTGATTGAGGTGAAGCTCGGCATCTCTTCCTTGCTGCAAGCCGGGATAGAGAAAGACCTGGCCCAGTACTTCATCAGGATGGAGACTCCGCAGCGGACGATGGCAGTGGTCGACTTTCTTCCCAAAACGGCCCGCGAGAGCCTGCAAGGGAACACGACCATCACCAAAAACTCGGAGACAACCTTCTCCCTTGGCATCAACATTACTGGCCACTATGAGGCGCTCGCCGGGACCGCTATCTCTCCCGGTGTCAGCCAGAAGAACGGCTCGTGCATCAAGTACGACCTGCTGCCGCCGCTGGAGACGGTGACGGCGAGTGGTACCATCCTCCGCGGCAGCGGGGTGTATTTCAAACTAAAGTCGTCGGAGCGGAACCTGCTGGAAGGGGAGCGGGACTTCGGCCTGGTGCTTCGCGTCCCTCGCGGCTGGCGCGGCGACTATCTGCATGTTCGCTGCGAAGCCGAAGGCATTTTACGCGGCATCGTCAGCTCACTCGATCAGCGGCAGCTTTGCGGCCAGCGGGACTTTTTGATTTCGCTCTACCTGGAAGGGGATACCGAGGCCCGCCGCGCGGCGGAAGATTTCTCCCGCGCGGAAGTTCAGCTCCGCAACGTCGCCCATGTCAAAGCCAAGGAAATCCAGCAGCGGGCGGCTGCTTCGTTCCCTTCGCAAATCGGTTTCTCCTCGAGTTCCGCGGCAACCACCATCCCCGCCGACTGGCAAGCCAGGCTCCTCTTCAGCCATCCTTCCCGTGCCTCCATCCCGAAGAAGCTGCCGCGGGAAGTGGTGCAGGCGGCCCAGGAATTTCGCAGCTCGCAGCAGGCTCTGTCGCGGCTCAGTGGGTGGAGCGTTTTGGCGACAACCAACTGACGACTCAATCCACAAACGCAAACTCGTTCGACATCAAGAGTGCCTGAATCAGCCGCTCGAATTCGATAACGCTAGGAGCGGACCCGAGAAAGCCAGCGGCTAGTTTCCGCTCGGCCTCGTCCGGCTGCCGCTGCAAGACTGCTTCGTAAATTCGCTCGATCTTCTTGGCGACCTCAGGTGCTTCGGCGATATCGCTGCGAACCAACACGCGTTCGGAGATCTGTTTCAGGAACGGCCCGTTCATCAGATAGAGGGCCTGCGGAGAGACCGTTGTCAGATCCCGCTGCGGGCTGCTGGAGTTGGGGCTGGGAAAATCAAAGACGCTGAAGATGCCGGGGAGATCCTGCCGGTCGATGAAGGAATACATCGTGCGGCGGGGGATGAAGCTCGCGCCGAGCAATTCCTCCGACTTGCCGCCGAGGCGGGAATCTAACTGTCCCGTGACAGAAATCAGTGCATCCCGCGTCGCTTCAAAATCTAGCCGCTGGCGGTTCGTCTTCCAGAGGAGGCGATTTTCCGGGTCCGCGGTGACACCCTCCGGCCGGTCGAGACTCTGCTGTTGCCACGTTGCCGAGAGCAGAATCTGGCGGTGCAATTTTTTCAGGGACCATCCGCTGGTGACAAGGTCGCTGGCGAGATAATCGAGCAACTCCGGATGAGTCGGCGGATCACTTCGCAGGCCAAAGTCGCTGGGAGTCCGGACGAGTCCGGTGCCGAAATGCCAAAGCCAGGCTCGATTCACGAGCACCCGCGCCGTCAGCGGATTCGCCGGATCCACAATCGCCTTCGCCATCTCAAGTCGTCCGCTCCCTTGTGTGAACGGATTTCGCTCCTTGCTCGCCACCGCCACGAACTGCCTGGGCACATGGTCCCCGGGCCGATAGGGATTCCCCCGCAAGAAGATCCGCGGCTCATAGGGCTCGTCATCGACGAGGACCATCGCACGGGGTGGAGCAGCCGGCGCGGTCATCAGCCAGGTTTCCACGTCCTTGAGCAGGCCTTGATAGACTCCTTGTGACGCCCGGTCGGGCAAAAGGGTCAGGAATCCCCAGCCAAACAAAAGCGGGATGTTGGCCGGGCATCCTTCCGCATAAAGTTCCTGACGCAGCTGTTCTTCGGCGTCGTCGGCGAGTCGCGCCGGCGGTGGCAGATTCTTCTCGCTGGCTTGCTTGAGTTGGTCTTTCCAATTGGCGTCGATCTTTTTGAACAGCTCGCCATAAACCGTGGCGACATCGCTTAGCGACGCGAGAGGCTTTTCAGCAAGTCCCTTCATCACCAAGGGACTTATGTCCCCTTTGTTCAGCAGGGCGATAACTCCTGGCGCTTTCTCGCTGAACTGTTCCGCGGGAACATCCGCCAGGACTTGCCACGGTCGCCAGACCGGATGTGGCGACGCGCTGGTCTTCTCCAGATAGTTCTGCCACCGCACGATCATGGCCGGATTGAGTTCGCCAGGGTCGGTCAGGATCATGAAATCTTCCACGGCGGGCTTTTTCCGGGCGGCATCGGCAGCCAGGAGATATTCCGCCGTGCGAGTTCGAGCACCATTCACAATCGCGGAGTGCTTCTCCGCCACGAACGCGTCCAGTTTTTGTTGCCTGCGATCCAACTCGAACGTGAACTTGGGATAGTCCTCTCCTTCGGTCGGCGGCGGCGTGAATTCGGGCAACACCAGCGGCTCGCGGCTGCTGCGGAGGATGCCGTAGAGGGAGTAGTAGTCGGCAGTGGGGATCGGGTCGTATTTGTGGTCGTGGCAGCGGGCACAGGTGACGGTCAGCCCCATCAGGCCGCGGGTGACCACGTCGATCCGGTCGTCCAGAATGTCATGCACGTTCCCCATGTAGTGGGGTCCTAGCGTGAGGAACCCCATCGCCGTCAGTGGCCGCTTGTCGTCGCCGAGGTCAAGCTGATCCGCAGCCAGTTGCTCGACGATGGAGCGGTCGAAGGGGCGATCTTCGTTGAGCGAGCGGATGACGTAGTCGCGGTAGGTGTACGCCCAGGGGTAATTCTTCTCCTCGAAGAAGACATAGCCCTTGTTGTCCGCGTAGCGGGCCACATCGAGCCAGTGGCGACCCCACCTCTCGCCATACCTGGGCGAGGCGAGCAAGCGGTCGACCAGTCGCGGCCAGGCATCGGGAGACTGGTCCTGCTCGAACTCGGCGACTTCTTCGTAGGTTGGCGGAAAGCCGAGCAAATCGAAGTATGCCCGGCGAATGAGCGTCCGTTTGTCCGCTTGTGATGAAAGCGAGAGCTTGGACTCGCTCAATTTCGCAACGACGAATTTGTCGATTGCCCCATCGCCGCCGCCGACGGAGGGTAGGGCCGGCTTCACCACTGGCTGAAACGCCCAGTGGACTTTCCAGGCATCTGCCGCTTTCACCGGTACTCCTTCCGGCCAGGGCAAACCAAGCTCCACCCAGCGGGTGAGCGCGGCCACCACCGCCGGCCGCAGCGAACTATTCGGCGGCATCTGCAAATCCCCTTCGCGGCGAATGGCTTGCACCAGCCGGCTCTCTTTCGCGTTTCCCGCAATAGCTGCCGGGCCGCTGTCGCCCCCTTTCAAAACGGCTTCTCTCGTATCGAGCCGCAGTCCCCCTTCCTGCTTCTGTGGTCCATGGCACGTAAGGCAATTGGCCGCCAGAAGGGGGCGGACCTGCCGTTCAAAAAAATCGAGCTGTTCGGGAGTGAAGCCCTTGGCTGGCCCATCCGCAACAGTAACCCGGCCGAATCCGAGGAGTACGGCACAAACCATCACGACTGTGGCCACAAGTAATCGCATGGCTCGATTCTACTCTGACGGCGAGACCAAATCAGGACTCCCGCCGGCTATATTGAGTCCCATGTCTCCCGCCTCCTCCGGCAATGCCAACTTCAACACCACGCGCTGGAGCCTGGTGGTGGCCGCTGCCCAGAGTCCCTCGCCGCAGGCGCGGGCCGCGCTCGAAGAGCTTTGTGGCAACTACTGGTATGCGGTGTATGCCTTCGTCCGCCGGAGAGGAGAGCAGGTGGACAACGCGCGCGACCTGACGCAGGAGTTCTTCTCGCGTCTCTTGGAAAAGGATTACCTACAAGCAGCCGACCGGGAGCGCGGGCGATTTCGCACTTTTCTACTCACGGCCGTGTCGCGCTTTCTGAGCAACGAACGGGAGCGGGCCTGCGCCCAGAAAAGGGGTGGCGACGCCATTACGCTGTCCCTCGATTTCGAGCGCGGCGAACAGCGCTATCAACAAGAGCCGATTGACCACTGGACGGCAGAGAGAATCTTCGACCGCCGTTGGGCGCTCACGCTGCTGGACCAGGCGATGGCGCAGCTCAAGCAAGATTATACCGACTCCGGTAAAGGGGGGCTCTTTAACGAGCTCAAAATGTTCCTGACCGGTGATTCCGGCGCTCCCGCCTACGAAGAATCGGGCAGGAGACTCGAAATGTCCGCCGGCGCGGTCAAAGTTGCCGTCCATCGTCTGCGGCAGAAATACCGGGAATCGCTGCGGCAGCTCATTGCGCAAACCGTGGCTGCGGAAGATGATATCGAAAGCGAATTGCACGTTTTGCTGGCCGCCCTCCGGGGAGATTAGGATTCTTCTGTAACCCGCGGCCAGATTTCCGTAAGAGAATGATGCCGAAAGTGAGTCCCGTCGGAAACTGAGTGACACCATGAGCCAAACCGCCACGTGCCCACGTTGCCAGTCGCCGCTCGGGGCTGACGCGCCGGAAGGGCTCTGTCCTGCCTGCCTGATGGCAGGCGGCATGGCCAGCGCTCCCTCCCCCGCCGGCTCCGCGGCAACGACCCCCTGGACCGACGAAAAACGGGCCGCGGCCATTGCCGATCTGGCACCTCACTTCCCGCAACTGGAAATCATCGAGCTGCTCGGCCAAGGGGGCATGGGCGCCGTCTACAAGGCGCGGCAAAAGCACCTCGACCGACTGATTGCCCTCAAAGTCATTCCTCCGGAAGCCGCCAAGGAGCCTGCCTTTGCCGAACGGTTCGCCCGCGAGGCCCGCGCCCTGGCCCGGCTCAATCATCCGAACATCGTCACTGTCTATGACTTCGGCCAATCGGACGGCGTCTATTTTCTGCTCATGGAATTCGTCGACGGCCTGAACCTCCGGCAGACAATGAAGTCGGGCAACCTATCGCCGCAGGAAGCTCTCGCCATCGTTCCCCACATTTGCGAGGCGCTGCAATTCGCCCACGACCAGGGGATCGTCCATCGGGATATCAAGCCCGAGAACGTATTACTCGACAAAACGGGGCGAGTGAAGATCGCCGACTTCGGCCTCGCCAAGCTCCTGACGCATTCGCCGCAGGATTTTACGCTGACTCACTCGATGCAAGTCATGGGAACGCCGCGGTACATGGCTCCCGAACAAATCGAGAAGCCGACCGAGGTCGATCACCGGGCGGACATCTATTCACTCGGCGTCATGTTCTACGAGATGCTGACAGGCGAGTTGCCAATGGGCCGGTTTGCCCCGCCGTCGCAAAGGGTGCAGATCGACATTCGGATCGACGAGATTGTGCTGCGATCGCTGGAGAGAGAACCCGCCAGGCGTTATCAACACGCCAGCGATGTGAAGACAGAGCTCGAGACGGTGAAGTCTTCGCCGCAAGTCAAGTCTCCCTTGGCTTCAGCCAATGTTCCAGCCCCGCTTGCGAACCTGCCACAAGGGACGGCCGGCCGCGTGCTGGTGGTTGCGATCATGCTAGTTTTCAGCCTGCTGATGGTCGGCGTCGGGATCATGCTAGGCGTGCTCCCACCTGTGCTGAATCTTTCCCAGAACGATACCGTGGGTTACTTCGGAGCCGCCTTCGGCTGCATCGTGGGGGGCATAGGGGGCCTCTTGGGCACGCTGAATACCTATCGTCAGATGGCAGCGAGGCCCGACTGGATGGAGGCGGAATACCGGACCTGGCTGGACCGGCTGATGCTGGGCTATCTCATCGTCGGTGTCGCCATGTTGCTGTTTGGCTGGATAGTAATCACCAACCCGGTGGGGCCTGCCGACCCCGACACCAATATCGGTCGTGGCGTGTTGATCCTGGGAGCGATCATTGTCTTTCAGGCATTTCTCTTCTTAATCTATCGGGCCACGGCGGGGAGGGCGACCGAAGCCAAACATCCGACGCATCCCGCCGCAAACATGGACGAATCCGAACTTGAGGAGGTTGCACGACAAGTTTCCGGCCCGGGAATGGGGCTCATGATTGTCGGATTTCTGGGCCTGGTGCCAAGCGTGCTGATCGTACTGCTCGCGATTGGGTCGGTCTTGACGAGGCTCGCTCACACCGGGAGCCCCGATTTTGCCTCCTTGGACGCTGCCGCCATCCTGGCGCAGGCCAGCGCTCCGCAGCCGACGGCCGACATGCCGATGTGGATCATTCTTGTGCCGCTCTTGATTACGATTCTTCAGCTTCCCACTTCCCTCCTCATGATCATCGGTGGCCGCAAGATGCGGCGACTGGAAACCTACGGCCTGGCGGTGACGGCCGGGATTTGCGCTCTGCTGCCAACCGGCCCGATCTGGATTATCAGCATGCCCATCGGCATCTGGGCACTCATCGTGCTTGCGGGTCCGGAAATTCGCGCGGGCTTTCGAGCGAAGCGGGGAATCTTTACGACAGCAACCAAAACAAAGATCCTTGCTGACATGGCCGCTCCGCCAATCCCCGCCAAGCCACAACCTGTCGACGAATGGAAGCTCGTCAACATCAAGCAGCAGCTCTTCTGGCCGGGACTCGGGTTAGCGGGCGGCGGCGGACTGGGGCTGGTGGCTTTTCTGGTCACTTGCTTGGGAGCAGGCATCTTTTCTTCCTTGGCAATGGTGGGGTCGCATGACGCAGTGCAAATCCGCGCGGCAGTCATTCTGGTCCCCCTCGCTCTCCAGATTCCTTGGTCCCTGTTCATCTTCCTGGCGGGCCTGAAAATGATACGGGTCGAAAGCTACCGGCTCTCACTGGCCGGCGCTTGGCTGGCGCTGCTCCCCATCAGTCCCGCAGCCCTCGTGACCATGCCGCTGGGCATCTGGGCGCTCGTTGTTCTTTCCAGCAGCGACGTGAGAGAAGCATTCCGGCAAAATGCGCTTGGCCGGAGTCAGCGATAGTCTTCCCGGATCGGCTGAAAAACATCCAGGGCCTTCACCGGCTGGTCCCCCGCCACGGCGCTGTGCACAATGCCGCCGGGAATCCGCCACATCTCGCCTGGCTTCAAAGTCCGCGTCTCGCCGCCGATGGTGAAGGTCAGTTCTCCTTCCAGCAGCATCCCCATTTGCTCGTGCGGATGGCTGTGCGGTTGGACGATGGCCCCCGGCGCAAATTCGACGTACGAAAGCATCATCTTCTCGCCAGCAGTCGTGAAGATGTCGACCCCGGGAAAAATGGTGTGGCGGGAGCAGTCCTGGCGAGAGACGTAATAGGGGGAGGACATTGAATTCTACCTGTGTTAGTTGATAACGGCTGGAAGCGACCAGATTCTTTCCAGTATACCGGGGGATCATCGCCTGGCCTCCAAGTCGCAGGGCCATCTGGCGGTACGCCTGCCGGCGATAGTCCCACCCGAACCGCGAACGGGGAGCCTGCTCGAGCCAGTCAAACAGATGGACGCACCAGAGATCGTCCAGTTCGCGGCGCGTCAGGGGCATCGGCTCGCCGGTCTCGGGGTTGCGGAGCAGGAATGGCCCCTCAGTCTGCGTCAGCAATTCATCCAGCGATCCCCGGTCCATCAAGCAATTCCAATACGCCAGCCGCTCCGCCCGGCTTCCGACCAGCTCGGCCAGCTCCTCCCGCCGGTCTAGTTCCAATTTGAACCCCTGGAACTTTTCCGTTTCATAAATGGAATGCAGCAGCCCGGCCCGGCACAAATCCTCGTCGCACCCGGATGCCTGCATCAGTTTGTAGACGCTGATCAGGTGGGCAAGGTAGTCTTTTGCGTATGGGCGATCTGCTCGATTCCCAGGTTGACCAGGAAATCAGTCAACGGCTTGAAAGTTGCGGCCATGGGGGCTCCTTCATCGAGAAGCAAATTGCGGCGTCAACAAATCAAATTGCCAAACCGTTCCGAACCCCGTTGGGGTTCGCAGACCATTAGAATAGCGAAGTGAAATCAAACCCTTACGAATCACCGAAGCAGGTTGGCTCTCAAGAGAAGGATACCGATGGCCCTAGCTCGGAATTTGTTCCGGGAGTGATCTTTCTCGCGATCGTATTGGGTGCCTTTTTCATTGTAGTAATTGCGGATAATTGGCGGGCAATTGTTTTCGCCTCTCTCTTTCCTGTGCCAATTGGCGCAGCGACTCTGATCTATTGTCGCCGATGGGGATTCTTGTTTTGGGGAGCAGCAGCGTTGCTCGAAGCGCTAATTCTATTTTCTACGGCAATCCGTTGGATGGAATCTGGATTTTCTTGGTAGGTTTGCGGGCGGAATTCCGAACTGAAATAAGGCTAATACCTCATCAAAATCTCCGGCACTTCCACCCCTGCCATCCCCGGAAAGCCCCCATCCGCAATCGCTTCGCCCAGCTTGCTCGCCGCTTTGAAATGACCATCACTCGGACGAGCGCCCGTGAGCTCGCGGGTGAGGTCCTGGCAGAGGAGGTCGGCGGCGGAGCGGATGACTTCGTTTTCTTGTTTAGCGGCGTAGAGGGCCGTGCAGAGCATGACGACGAGTTTTTGGGCTCGGCTGGAGACTTCGCTCATGCGGCATTGGCGGTCGGCTAGTTTGAGTTGATGCTTCATCATCATGCCGCTGATTTCTCGCGGCAGACGCTGCAGGCCGCGAGCGGCGAATTGGGCGTGGTCGTGGAGGCGCGGCGGCATGGAGGGAAGCTGGACGCTCGGCTTGAACGTGTACTTCTCGCGTAGCAGCCAGAGGGCGTAGGGCGGGGCAGCTTTGCGCAGGGCCCAGAGGTGGGCCGGGTTCACGAAGCTCGGCTGTTTGATTTTGGCGGCTTGCAGGGCTTTGCCTACCGGCGCGAAAAATTGCACGCCGTGCTGCTTGACGAGCGATTTGAAGAAGGCCATGCCGAGCATCTCCCCTTCCCCTTCGTAGATGCAGGGGGCGAGGTACTCGTGGACGTGGTCGCCGAAGATGTGGCCGTGCAGGAACGAGCGGCCGCCGTGCGTTTTCATGCAGAGCTCGACGGCGGCTTCTTTCTGCGATTCGCTGCCGAAGATTTTGGCGACGACGCATTCCATCTCGCCGCGGTAGCCTTCGTCGATGAGCGTGCTGCACCAGGCGACCAGGGCGTCGCACCCGACGATCAGGCCGGCCAGCCGGGCCAGGCGGCGACGGACCAGCTCCCGCTTCTCAATCGCCTCGCCGTACGTTTTGCGGAACTTGCCCCAGGGAATCATACTCCCCATCATCAGACGCATTGTGCCGGCGGCGTTGGCACAGAGGGCGATGCGGCCGAGATTAAGGCCGTGGTAGGCGATGGTCAGGCCGTTCCCCTCTTCCACTTTGAGTAGATTCGCCGCGGGAACGGGAAAATCCTTGAACTTGATGCCGCGGTTGTAGGTGTGCTTGAGGGCGTAGAGGCCGTACTTCACGAGCTGGAGCTGTTCGTTCTCCTGATCGGGCAAATCGGCGATCAGAACAACCGGCTTGTCGTCGATGAGGCAGACCAGGCCGATGGTGCGGCCGGGGACGACGTTGGTGATGAACAGCTTCTCGCCGGTGACATAGTAGGTATCGCCACGCAGGACGGCTTTCGTTTTGAGCGCGGTCAGGTCGCTCCCTGCCCCTGGCTCTGTGAGCGCGAATGCGGAGAGCCGTTCGCCGCTGGCGAGTTTGGGGAGATAGCGGCGTTTTTGCTCTTCATTGCCGAAGGTGCGGACAGGATCCACCGCGCCGATGCAACCGTGGACGGATGCCAGGCCGGCAATCGTGGGGTCGATCAGGGCCATTTGCGTGAGGAACGGCGCGAAGCAGCGGAAGGGAACTCCCTTGCCACCGAATTCGCGGTCGACAAGCAGACTCCAGTAACCGGCAGCGGCCAGTTCCTTCAGCACTTCTTCCCGTGTCTTGCCGTTTTCATCCAGTAGTGTCCCAGCGTTGCGATGCCGATGAACCACCGCAATCGAAGCATCCATCACCTGCTGCACGTCGGCTGGTGTTGTGACGTCCGCCGAATCAAACAGCTCCACCGGAAACCCCCGGTCCCAGACCGCCCGATGCACCGGACTCGCGGTCGTCTGCCGCCGTTTCTCAAACAGCGTCTCGACTTCGTCATCAGCCTTGTCGATGGCCCCGGTCCGGGTCGCTTCCTCGTCGCTCTTGCCCCCGAGCCGCATGGCGGTTTCGGCGAAGGAAGGGTCGGAGGAGGGACGGTTGGGGGAGGTAGTGGACATGGGGAGGAATTGCAGATTGCGGATTTCAGATTACCGATGGAAGAGTGGTTGAATTCTAGGCTTGCGCGGAAGTTCAAGCAAATCATGGGTCGTCTGCTGTCGCGGCCAGGGACGCGAGGACATAATTACCGCCGAGGAAACATGGCCATATTGACCGATTGCAAAACGATCCCCGAACTATTCGCCTCCCGCGTGCAGCAGAGCGGCAAACAGACCGCCGTTTGGTACAAGCGGGAAGGGGAGTTTCGGTCGCTGAACTGGTGGGAAGTCAGCCAGCGGGTCAGTTGCCTCGCGTCGATGCTGCAACAATTCGGTGTGCAACTTGGAGATCGGGTTGCACTATTGTCGGAAAACCGGCTGGAGTGGGTGCTGGCGGATTTGGCGATTCAGTCGCTGGGGGCGATTAACGTTCCCATTCACGCGCCGCTGACGGGGGAGCAGATTGCGTGGCAGATTATGGATAGTGGGGCGAAGGTCGTGCTGCTTTCTGGTCCTGCCCAATCCGCGAAACTGGTGACACTGAAAGAGGCGAACAGGGACCTGATCTTCGTTGAATTCGACACCGACCCCGCCCAGCCGTTGCCGCCGGGGGTGCTGCCGTCGCTGCTGGGCGGCATTCATTCATTCTTGCTGAAGCTGCAAGAGCACGGAAAGTCGCTACCGGCCGCTGCCGATCCTGGGCTCGATCCCTCCAGCGTCGCCACCATCCTCTATACCTCCGGCACCACCGGCGAGCCGAAGGGGGTAATGCTGACGCAGGCGAACCTCATCAGCAACGCGGTCAGCACCGTCGAAATGTTCCGAGCCGACGAAGAGCCTCCGCGGGATGACTACAGCGACAAGGTGCGGCTGAACTTTCTGCCGCTATCGCACATCTTTGCTCGGACCTGCGACCTGTATATTTGGCTGGTCGAAGGCTCGCAGCTCGCGATTGCCGAGTCTCGTGAAACAGTGATTGCCGACGCAGCCGCCGTACAGCCGACGTTCATGAACGGCGTGCCGTACTTTTACGACCGCGTGCGGCGGGGATTGGAAGAGAAGGGAGTGCTTAATTTTCCCGGCATCCTGCGACAGGTCCTCGGCGGCCGGATCGAGCAGTGCTGCAGCGGCGGAGCGGCGCTGCCGGAGCATCTGTTCGACTATTATTACTCGCAAGGCGTGCCGCTGCTGCAAGGCTACGGCCTCTCCGAATCCTCTCCCGTCATCTCCATCTCCACGCAAAAGACCTCCCGTCGGAGCTCCGCGGGAAAGCCGATTCCGGGAGTCGAGGTGAAGGTTGCGGAAGATGGAGAAATCCTGACCTGCGGGCCGCATGTCATGCCGGGCTACTTCAAGAATCAGAAAGCCACGGCAGAAATCATCAAAGAGGGCTGGCTCTACACGGGGGACTACGGCCGGATCGACGAGGACGGTTTTCTTTACATTACCGGTCGCAAGAAGGAAATTATCGTCACCTCCGGCGGTAAGAATGTCGCGCCGGTCTACCTGGAATCGCTCCTCACGCAGGATCCTCTGATCCTGCAAGCCCTCGTCATCGGCGACGACCGCAACTATCTGACGGCACTTCTCGTGTCGAACAATGATGCCTTGGTTTCAGAGGCGGCGGCTCAAGGAATCATTGTCGAACCAGGTGAGACTTTCTATTCGCATCCGCAAGTCACAGCCTTGGTGCAAGACCGCGTTAACCATCGTCTCGCCTGCGTTTCTTCCTTTGAGCAGGTCCGCAAGTGCACACTGCTGCCCGGTCCGTTTACGATTGAAAGGGGTGAGATGACCGCTAAGCTCAGCCTGCGGCGGAAGGTGATCGAGGCGAACTACGCGGCGGAGATTGAGGCGATGTATCGCAAGTAGTGGCAGAGGCTTGCCCCGCAGTTTCCCAGGCCAGTACAATGGACCGCGTTCACACGCACCTCTCCCGGCCCCTCATACGGAGATTCTTTCATGGCCACCGCCACCCTTCCTCGCCCCACCGCTACCGGCCCCAAGCTGCCGGAAATTCGACAGACGCAACTCTTCATCGGCGGCCAGTGGGTTCCCTCGCAAAGCGGCAAGACGTTTGAAACCATCAATCCTGCCACGGAAGAGGTGATCGCCAGCGTGGCCGAAGGAGATGCGGTGGACGTGGACCTGGCGGCGAAGGCGGCTCGGAAGGCGTTTGAAAGTGGTCCCTGGAGCACGATGGATGCCCGCGATCGGGGCCGGCTGATGAACAAGCTGGCGGACCTGATTGAGGAAGAGGGCGATGAGCTCGCCGCTCTGGAATCGCTCGACAACGGCAAGCCGATCCGCGATGCAAAAGCAGCCGACCTGCCGCTGACGATCGACGCTCTCCGCTACTACGCCGGCTATGCGGACAAAATTCATGGCCAGACGATTCCCGTTCGCGGCAACTACTTCTGCTACACGCGGAAGGAGCCGGTGGGGGTCGTGGGGCAGATCATCCCCTGGAACTTCCCCATGCTGATGGTCGCCTGGAAATGGGGGCCCGCTCTCGCCGCCGGCTGCACGATTGTCATGAAGCCGGCGGAGCAAACACCGCTCACCTGCCTCCGCATGGCTCGGCTGGCTCAGAAAGCGGGCATTCCCGATGGTGTGATCAATGTCGTCCCGGGCTACGGACCCACCGCTGGAGCCGCTGTCGTCAAGCATCCGGGCATCGACAAGATCGCCTTCACCGGCGAAGGGCTGACGGCTCAGATCATCATGCGGGAGGCTGCTCCAACGCTTAAACGGATCACCTTCGAGCTCGGCGGCAAGAGCCCGAACATTATCTACGCGGACAGCGACCTCGATGCAGCCGCCGCCGGGGCTCATTTCGGCCTCTATTTCAATCAAGGCCAGTGCTGCTGCGCCGGCAGCCGGGTCTATGTGGAGGAGAAGATTCACGACAAGTTCATCGAGAAAGTTGCCGCGATGAACAAGACCAGGAAGCTCGGCAATCAGCTCGATCCGGCGACCGAGCAAGGGCCACAGGTGGACAAGGCCCAATATGACAAGATCATGAAGTACATCGGCATCGGCAAGGAGCAAGGGGCCACGATGGTCTCCGGCGGCTCGCGGTATGGCGACAAAGGCTTCTTCGTCCAGCCGACGCTGTTCGACGGCGTCAAGGACGACATGGCCATCGCTCGCGAGGAAATCTTTGGCCCCGTGATGTCGGTCCTGACCTTCAAGGACACCGACGACATCGTGGCTCGCGCCAACAACACCTCCTTCGGCCTCGCCGCGGCGGTCTGGACCAAGGACGTCGGCAAAGCCCACTACCTCGCCAAGAAAATCAAAGCCGGCACGGTCTGGATCAACTGCTACGACGTCTTCGACGCCGCAGCCCCCTTCGGCGGCTTCAAAATGAGCGGCATGGGACGGGAACTGGGCGAAGAAGGGCTGCGGGCGTATACAGAGACTAAGACAGTGACGGTGGCAATGGGATAGGCCTGCTTAAGAGATAGTGCCATGATCAAATCCATTTTTTGGAGCATGCTGGCAGTGGCGGTCAGTTTGACCGCCGCGTTTGCACTGATCATTGCAATTGAATTAGTCAGCGCGGTCATCCATCCCGTGCCACCCGGCATGGATTTCAATGACAAGGAAGCCTGCACGGCCTTTTTTGCAAACTACCCACAGTGGTTGTTCGGAGTGGCTGCTGTGGCGTGGGGACTAACGGCGTTCACCAGTTCCTGGTTGGCCACACGGCTGGGTGCCTTTCGCCACTTCGCGCACGGAGCGGCAATCGGCTCGCTCTTGCTGGTGGCAGCGATCTTCAACATGCTGATGCTGCCGTATCCCTTCTGGTTTGAACTCGCAAACCTGGTACTCATTCCACTGGGAATTTTTTTTGGAATCCGTTTCGCGATGCCACCTTCCAACAGCCCACACTTACCACTGAAAGAGTCCGTTTGATGTCCAGGATTATTCTGTTTGTCATTGTTTTTTTGGCTCCATCTTTCGTCCTGGCCGAAGGGACAGCCGCTCCGCCTGAATCTCCCGGCATGCAACCCCTCTTCAACGGCAAAGACCTCGCCGGCTGGGACGGCGATCCGCGGCTGTGGAGCGTGAAGGACGGAGTGATTCGCGGCGAGACGACGGCGGAGAATCCCGCCAAGGGGAACACGTTCATTATCTGGAACGGCGGGACGACCAAGGATTTTGAGCTGCGGCTTTCATTTCGCAGCAACGCGACTAACAACTCGGGAATTCAGTACCGCTCCAAGCACATCACCGAAGGGAACCCCAGCAACAAATGGGTCGTTCGCGGATATCAGCACGAAATCCGCAACGAGAATAAGCTGCCGAATGTTTCCGGGTTCATTTATGACGAAGGAGGAAAGCGCGGACGAGTTTGCCTCGTCGGGGAGCAGGTGACGTGGGAGAAGGAGGGGAAGAAGGTGGTGAAGTCGGATCTGATCGATCAGGCTGGCTTCGAAAAGCTGTTCAAGCTCGACGACTGGAACGACGTGGTCATCATCAGCAAAGGAAGTCACATCCAGCATTACCTCAACAACGCGCTGATTATGGACTTCACGGACAACCATCCCGAATTGGCCCGCAGCGAGGGGATTCTCGCCCTGCAGCTTCATGCCGGAAAGCCGATGTGGGTAGAATTCAAGAACATTCGCTTGCGTGAACTGAAGTAGACCGGGTGTGCACCATGTTCCTTCGCTGCGTATCTCTGCTGCTCCTTACCGGCGGACTTGTTTGCAGCCCGGTTTTCGCGCAGCCGCGCGCCGAAAAACCGGCCGATGCGACTGCGCTGAAAGAGCACACCTGGAAAGTCGGCAACGACACCCGCGAAGCACTCGTTTATGTACCTGCAGAAGCCAAGGCCGGCGAGAAGCGGCCGCTCATTTTCGCGTTTCATGGCCACGGGGGACGAGCGGAATACTCTGCCCGGAAGTTTGCGTTTCACAAACACTGGCCGGAGGTGGTTTGCGTTTATCCCCAAGGACTGCCGACGGCGGTTCCGGTGATTGATCCCGAGGGAAAGAGATCGGGGTGGCAAAAATACGTCGGCGATCAGAAGGATCGAGACCTGGAATTCTTCGACGCCATGCTGAAAACGCTGCTGGCCGAATACAAAATCGACGAGCAGCGGATATATGCCGCGGGACATTCCAACGGTGGCTACTTCACGTACCTCCTCTGTGCCGCTCGCGGGGACAAATTCGCCGCTGCCGCGCCGGTTGCCGCCACAGTCTCGGTGCGGGACTTCAAGAATCAGAAGCCACTGCCGCTGTTTCACGTGGCCGGCGAGGCGGACAGGATTGTCCGATACGCTGGCCAAGAGCGGACGATGACGCAGGTCCGCAAGCTCAACGGCTGCGACAGCGAAGGAAAGCTCGCGGGCAAGTGGTGCACCGAATACCGCTCGGAAAAGGGCCCACCGGTCGTCACCTTCATCCATCCCGGCGGCCACGAAATCCCCGACGGAGCACCGGAGAAGATTGTTGAATTCTTCAAGGGGCAAAAGCGGAAAGAGTAGGCGGCGGACGGACGGGACGCATCCCAAAATGAGGCCGCGATCACCAGTCTCCCACGCTGCCGTCCGGGTGGTTTACCCGCTGCAAAAGCTCTTGTTCGAACGGGTGTTTCTTCACCTCGGCTTCGTTGATTTCGATCCCCAAGCCCGGCCGGGTGTTGGGGCGGACGATGCGGCCGGCTTTTTCGATAGTGAAGCCTTCGCTTACTACGTCCTGCCGCCAGGGGACGTCGTTGTGCACTGTCTCGCAGATGATGTAGCTCGGCTGCGAGAAGCCGAATTCCAACGAGGCGGCGGTGCTGACTGGGCCCTGCGGATTGTGCGGGGCGAGGGCGATGCGGTGGGCCTCGGCCAGAGCGGCGATGCGGCGGGCCTCCGTGAAGCCGCCACAGTGGGTCAAGTCGAGCTGGCAGATTTCGCAGCCGCGGGCGGCGAAGAGGTCGCGGAACTGGGCCAGGTGTGTCATTCGCTCGCCGGTGGCGACGGGGGTCGTCAGAGCGGCGTTGATCATGGCCAGCCCCTCAATGCTCTCGGGCCAGCAGGGCTCCTCGAAGAAGTACAGGTGATACGGCTCCAACGCTTTGCCGAACTTCAGTCCCATTGCCGGTGACGGGCGGGCGTGGCAATCGACCATGATGTCGATGTCCTCGCCGACTGCATCCCGCATCGCCTCCACCGCAGCGGCTGCGGCGCGGACTGGCTTGTTTCCTTCGATGGGCATGGTCGAAGGGACCGCCATGCTCTTGAACGCGGTGTAGCCGTCCGCCACGGCCTGACGGGCGAGGTCGGCGAACCGTTTGGCGTTGTCGACTGGCGTCTCGTAGAAATCTTCCATCCGCCCGCCACCGAGATGCGAGTACGTGCGGACGTAGTCCCGCACCGGGCCACCCCAGAGCCTACTGCACGGGACGTTCAGAACTTTGCCGACGATGTCCCACAGGGCGATGTCGAT
>SXOA01000179.1 GCA_005778405.1 Planctomycetaceae bacterium | reverse complement strand
GTCATCGTCGCCACGCAGATGCTGGAAAGCATGCACAAGAACCGGCGGCCGACGCGGGCGGAAGCAACCGACGTGGCCAACGCGATTTTGGATGGAGCCGACGCCTGCATGTTGTCCGGTGAGACGGCGATCGGGGAATTCCCGATCGAAGCCGTCGAAATGATGAACCGGATCATGTTCGCCACCGAACCGCTCGTCAGCAGCACCCCTCATCTCGACGTGGCCAGCGCCGCCAGCGACGTGCATCCCATCACCTACGCCGCCGTCATCGGCGCCAGCCGCATCGCCCGGGAACTCTCGGCGAAAATCCTCGTCGTCGCCACCCGCGGCGGCGGCACCTGCCGCCTGCTTTCCAAGCAGCGGGGAGACATTCCCGTCATCGGCTGCAGCGATACGCCCGCCGTCCTGCGAAAGCTAACCCTGTTCTGGGGCGTCACCCCCCTCGCCGGCGCACCGGTCCAAGACGGGCCAGAGCTTCGCGCCTTCATCGACACCTGGGGCCGCAAGCAGGGACTGATCGCCAAAGGGGACCGCGTCGTCTTCGTCACCGGGACCAATTTCTATCCGATGGCCCAGAACATTCTGGTGATTCATGAGGTGGAATGAGTGGTGAGTGGTATCCACGGCTTCTGATTACGCACCACGCACCTTCTGTAATAAGTGGCCGCCATGCAAACGGATTCTTCACCTCAGGCGGCCGCGAGCGACGATCCTCCAAGACTGGCAATTGGACTGGGGTGCATTGCGACCATAATTGCAGTAGGTAATGTCGCCTATTACCCTCTGCTGAAAACCGAATCGAGATTTGGTTTCATCTTCATCGCAATCTGGTTTGGCGTATTCGTCGGCCAGGCCGGATTGGGGGCAATCTGGCTGGCCCTGGGGAATGCCAACGAGCTCTTTCGTCTTGCGACAGCTGGCGGGGCCTATGCGGCGGTGGCCGCTATGTGTTTTGCAGGTTTCTTTGGCTGGGAGGGACCAAATGGCATCCAGTCCGCGAATTGGTCCGAGCTTGCCAGCTCGCTCCTCGTCCTGCCGATGTACCTCATGGCGGCTGCCGCGCCGCTCTGGCTGCTGCGGATCCTCGCCGGCTGGTGCATTCATCATCCGTCGTCTCCGCCGACGCGGCTCTCCATTAGGCAGTTTTCGATCAGCAGCCTGATCCTACTGACAACGATCGTCGCGCTCATGCTAGGGTTGGGTCAGCAAGCGGCCAGACTGGACGCCAACGAGCCGCTCGATTTCTGGATGTCGATGGTGGGCGTGTTCCTGGTGGCGATGGTCGCGAGCGCGACGACGCTCGTTCCCGCCGCGGTCCTGCTCACGCGATTTCCCGCCCTGTCCGGCATTGTGGTCGTGGTGCTGGCAATCGTGTACCTCGTCGTAGCGTCTACCTTTGCCGCCCTTCTCACTGCCATCGGCAAAAAGGCTCTGCCGACGGAAGAGCTAGCGGGAATTTATGGCATGGCTAGTTGCCCCTTCATCGGCTATTTGTGCATGCTCTTCCTGCCGTTGGCGGTATTGCGCTGGTGCGGATTTCAGCTGGTGGTAGGGGCGAGGAAAGAATCCAAGAAATCGATGGAATAGTACTGAGTACCAAGTACTGATTACTGAGTACTTTGCTTTTTTCTGCCTTCTGCCTTCTACCTCCGCTCCCGATAAGTCGCCACGCAGTGCGGCGTTTCCCAAAGCTGCGCTTCCACGATGGGGAAGCCGCGGCTGGCGGTGAAGTCGAAGATGAGCTTGGCGATGTTTTCGGCGGTGGGATTGGTTTCCATGAGGAAGACCGGCTCGCCGCTAGCTTGCAGGATGGGGACGATGGGGTCCTCGCGGTGGAGCAACATGCGGTGGTCGAGGTTGGCGTCGATCCAGCCGGCAACGACCCGCTTGATGTCGGAGAAATCGAGCACCATGCCGCGGTGGTCGAGAGTCTCGGACTCGATGGTAATGATGGCGTGGCCGTTGTGCCCATGCAGATTGCGGCACTTGCCGTCGTAGTTGAGCAGACGATGGCCGTAGCAGAAGTCGATTTCTCGGGTGACGCGGAACATGGGGGGGAGAGTGAGTGGTTAGTGGTTAGTGGTTAGTGGTTGGTGGTTGGTGGTGAATTAGCGTAGGGCGTATGGTCATGAAGAGATGCAATGCGAAAGGCGTTTTGCCGCTCCGCGCACTTGTTGCAGCGGCCGCAGTGGAGGCCGCCAGAGGGCGAAATGCAGGAGAAGGTGAGCTGCAGGGGAAGTTTGGTGCCAAGGGCCATTACCTGCTCCTTGTTCATCTTCCCAAAGGGGCTGAGGAATTGTACGCGGCGCATGGCCCCGCGGTTAAGAGCCGATTCGAAGTCGGCCAGGAAATTTTCTCCCGCATCTTCGAACGGGCTGGTCCCCAGCGGAGCGAGCGCGAGCTGCTCGATGCCGTGAAGCTGGCACCAGACGGCCGCTTTCACCAGGAGCAGTGCGTTGCGGCCAGGGAGATAGACCGCTTCGTCGGGAGAGTCGTGAGCCGGCGTTTCCTGACCTGTCAGGCTCCAGTGGCCGGAGTACAAATCCGCCAGTGGGAGGTCCAGCACGACGAGATCGAGGAGCCTGGGCGTGGCGATGGCCTCTAGGTACTGCCGCAGCCCAGCCAACTCATGCTGCTGCCAGAACAGTCCCTGGCGGATGTAGAACGGCTGCACGCGATGCCCCTGGCCGAGCAGATGCGCGAGCAGGATGGAGCTATCGAGCCCGCCGCTGGCGAGGACGCCGACTGTCTTGGATTGAACCGTCATGTCCACTACTCGAACACCAGCGTCCCGAACTTCTGATACTCATGAAAGCTGCGGCCGACAGGAGCCCAGTTCCAGCCGGTGACGTGGCCGTCGTCGTAATCCATGCGATAGAAATTGGCCCGCCACGACGTACCCGCCTTCGGCGGCACACTGAGCAGCGGCCTGAGCAGCTCATAGGGAATAAAGAACTCCGCCGTCCAGCCGCCGATGGAGGCTTTGGCCTTCTGCTCGCCGCCGCTGATGGAGATCGCCTTTTTGATTTTTCGCTCCCCTTCATAATGCCACGGCAGCCAGCCCTTTTGCTTGCCGAAGTTGGGGACCAGAATCGGAAGTTCATAACCGAGGGGCGAAATCTCATACTCAAAGTAAACCGGCTGGCTTTCATCCGGCCAGAGAAAGACCTCGAACACGTCCTCGTTCCAAAGGTCCAGATTATCTTTCGTCATGCTCGCCGAAAGTTGCGAGTCCTTGCCGTCCATTAGGAAGTAGATGCCAGTATCGGAGTACGCGGCTTTGAACCGGGCGTTGTAGGGGTGTTTCCCTTCCTGGCGGCGGGCGATTTCTTCCCATGGAGCATCCTTCCAGACGGTCGCCTCTCCTTTGCCGGTGACCTCAAAATCCTTCGTACGACGGACGCGATAGGCCTTCCTATCCTTGCCTTCTTCCGCTTTCGGCCTTTCCGCTTTCCGCTTTTCCTCGTCCCCTCCATACAACACCCGCTCCGCATTCTTCAGGTACACCTTCTCCAGCACTTCGTCCGGCAGGAAGATGCCATAGATCATCCAGAACCCTTGCAAGTGGTGGCTTGCCGCGCAGTCGAAATACTCGTCGTCGGTTTCCAGGAAGCGGTAGTAAATGCGGAACGCTTCCCGCCGCGGCGTGGTGTCGGTGCCGAACATGATCCGGTCCTGGTACTTCAGAAAAAACTTGCGGGCCGTGTACGGCTGGCGGCCGAGCTCGGAGATGCGGGCGTCGAGATCGACGTAGAAGTTCGGGTAGGCATCGAGCCATTTCCCGACGGTGGCCAGGTCCTCCACGTTGTTGCCAAAGTGGGCCCCGATAAAGGTCGTCTTGGGGTGTTGCTCGATGACGTGGACGAACTGGGCCAGCAGATCTTCCCGCTTGGGAAACTGCTCTCCATAGAACAGCCAGTTGGGATGCTCGTTCAGCTCGTGCCAGCGCTCGTTGTTCTTGTCGAGCGGCGTGAAGAAGGCGGCTGGGTCGGCAGTGTGGATCATCACCGGGCGGTTGAACTTGCCGCAAAGCTCGAAGATGGGAGCCAGCTTCGGGTCATCCACCGGCATGATCTTGCCGCTCTTGTAGCGGTAGCTCAGTCCGAGCGACTTGTGAAACTTGAGGCCCTTCGCCCCCGCTTTGAAGCTCTCTTCGAGGCGGGCCGTTTCTCGCTCGGTCCATTTGTCGTCGTCGATGCCGTTGAAGTCGATCAGCGCGAACGTGCGGAAGCGGTCGGGGTGAGCTTCGTCGAGCGCGGCGAGTGTTTCCTTCAATCGATCCCCCCAGCCGCCGTCGAGATTGACGACCGTCCGGACGCCGGCCTGATTCATCTCTTCGAGATAAGCCGCTACTCGGTCGGCGGTCAAATATCCCTTGCCGCCGCCAAGATGGTTGTGCATGTCGATGGCCGGAAACTTCGGCTTGTCGAGCTTGGTCTCCTTCACCTGGAGCATTGACTTGGGAGACCAATCCTTGAGCTTGAGGGCGCGGATATCCTGCTGGTCCTGGGCATGAGCGGCGCTCCCTACAAACAGGACCAGCATCGAAGTGAGAAGGAAATGACGGATCATGAATGGCTCCAGTGGTGGGAACTAAGAGATTACCACAGAGGACGCGGAGCTGCGCGGAGGCCGAGCAAAGATGGTCCATAGCACGAATACAAATATCCCCGAGACCAGCACCAACAGACTAATGAGCAGTACCTTCCGATCGGCGGTGGCCAGGACATACAGCCAGCCACCGAGGGCGATCAGGCTGGGGAGCGGGTAGAGCCACATCCGAAACGGCAGCTTCACGTCGGGGCGCGTGCTCCGTAGCAGGTGCAGGCCGACGATCTGGCCGATGAACTGGATGCCGATGCGGACACAGACGGCGGCAGAAATGATCGTGCCTAGGTCCAAAAAGCAGAAAGCGGCCGTCAGAAATCCAAAGGCGAGCAGCGAGACCAGCGGATAGTGTCCGGTGGGATGGAGGTAGGCGAACACCGGAAAGAAATCGCCTCGTTTGGCCGCCGCGTAGGGTATCCGCGAATAGCCGAGCGTGGCGGCGAACATGCAGGCAATCGAAGTCCAGAGGATGAAGCCGGTAAAGACTACCGCCGTCGTCCGGCCGCAGAGCCGTTCCATGAACAGGGCGGCGATGTTCTTGGATTCCATCGCTTCCTGCCAGGGGACCACGGCGATGATGGAGACGTTCATCGTCAGGTAGATCAGGGCCACGACGATGACCGACGTAATCACCGCCCTTGGAATCGTCCGCTCCGGCTGGCGAACTTCGTCCCCGAGGTGGCAGATGTTGTAGTAACCCAAATAGTCATAGATGGCGATCAGCATCGCACCACCCAGACCCGTGGCGAACTTCTGATCGAGCACGAACGCTCCAGGTGGCGGTCGGAGGAGCGTGGGATTGAAATGGGTCAGTCCCGCCAGGATCACGATAGCCACAGTGATGAGTGTCCCCGTGCAAAGGACCAATCCCATCCAGCCGATGCTGGTGATTCGGCGGCAGAGGAGCACCGTGACAATCAGCACGCTCGCCGCGGCAATCCACTTGGTGCCGCCGGGAACCGAGTACCGTGAGGCGAAATCGGCAATGCCAGGAAAGGCATACTCCAAGTACTGCAAAGCCCCCACGTAGCCCGATGCCATCTCCAGCGCCCCGCTCACCAGGAACTGCCAGATGAACAGGAACGGCATGATCCGTCCCCAGCGGTAGCGGCCAAAAATCTCCCGCAGAAAATGATACGTTCCGCCACTGCCAGGCATGGCCGCGCCCAGCTCGCTCCAGACCAGCCCATCGCACAGCACCAGCACCGCAGCCGCCACCCAACCGATCATCGCCTGCGGCCCATTCATCGTGGCGATAAACGCCGGGATGGTAATGAACGGCCCAATCCCCACCATGTTGGCGATGTTGAGTGCGGTAGCCTGCCAGGGACCGAGGCCGCGCTCGAGAGTGGGTTTGGCGGGATTTGTAGGGTGCATGAGCGCAGCGAAATGCACGCGTGTTCCGGGCTAATCACTGAAAGTCCATCCACCGACCATCGAAGTCTACCACGCGTGCATTCCGCTGCGCTTCATGCACCCTACGCGATTACCCAACTTTCAGCGGCGTCAGCACCGACGTCTCCGTATCAAACATCGCATAGTCACCCTCGCATAGCGCCCCGACAACGACGAAATAGCGTCCTGGCGCCAGCACAATGGGCGTTTCCCCGTGCCAATCGAGCACCCGCTCTGGCGTGACGACTTGCCAGGCGTGGTAGTGCCCCGCGAACATCAGCCGGTGGGGGGTGGCGGCGAAGATGCGGCTGAAGTCGCCGTGCTCCGAGGGCTTCCCCGCGAAATACCAGAGGTCTTCGAGCTTCGTCGGATCGAGCCACGGCTCGACGTGCGAAAAATGGCACTCTTCCACCACCAGCCGCGGCTGGAGCGTCCCCATATACGCGCGGACCCGGGGCGAAATGTGAGAGAAGACGCTCGTCTCGGGCTGGCTGCAAAGCCCGAAGTCGTGGTTCCCCCACACCCCCACCACCTGGGCCTCCGCCAAGAGCTGACACGTCCCCTCCAGCCGCCGCCCCATCTCCACCACGTCCCCAATCATCACAATTTTGCCGGCCCCCAACTCGGCCAAATGCGCGAGCGCCCGCCGAAGCGTGACGACGTGTTCGTGGATGTCGGTGATGAGGCCGAGTTTCACTGATTCATTCTAGCGTGAGCGATTGTTGCCAACCGAGGGGAGCCGCGGGAAAATGGAATGGCCGACATTGTCAATTCGACGAAGCAGGGACCTACTATTCGCACAATTTTCAGGTCGTAATCGAAATGTCATCTAGTGAAGCCTCATAGCCCGCGTTTTCTTTAGCTTCACGGATTCGCAGGATGAGCGCAGGCAGATGTGGCTCCAGCTAGCTCTTATCATGGCCAGGGAATTGCCGGATTTTCCAGTGGCGAAACCCATCTCCCTTTCCGCCACTCTCTACACGATCAACTGCGGCATAGCGAAAGCAGAAACTGATTGTGCGCCGCTGGAATATCTCCCACCACTCGCGTTCCTTGGCATGGTCTCCCGCTTCCAGCGGTACATGACATTGGGACCTGGTAATCCCAGGCGCTCCGCGACGGAGGGCGCGGAGTGCCCATCCAGCAGCATTTGCACGGCCTCCTGCTTAAACTCCTCGGAGAAGAAGTGTCGTGACCTGATCTGCTCGGGCTGTGTTCGGGCCACCGGACCTTCCATCCCTTTCCTTTGAAAATAAGGAGTTTGACTGTCCACGAAGGCCAAGCACCTCACCTTTTATGTTCAAAACTACCAGAGTGGTCAGCAGGCTGGCTAGAATTTGCTGGAAAACCTGAGTGGTGACTTGTCGTCCATTTGCCGCCTGAAGGCGGGACTCTAACGAGTTCACTCCTCGCCCCCCGTCTCCATCCCCAATTGCCGCATCTTGCGATAGAGGTTGCTCCGGTGGAGGCCGAGTTTTTCGGCGGCGAGGGTCATGTTGCCGCGGCAGGTGTCGATCTGCCTTTTGATGTACTCAATTTGGAATCGCCCGGTCGCTTCAGTGAGTGGCTCGTCGAGGGACAGGATGCTGGCCGCCCCGGCGGAGGGGGACATGATGAAGGCCAGGTCGGGGGCGTCGATCTTGTCCTGGTCCTCGGGGGAGAGGTACGCCAGCCGCTCCATCAGGTTCCGCAGCTCACGGACGTTTCCCGGCCAGGACTGGGTGATGAGCCGCTTGCGGGCGGCTGAAGTGAATTTTGGCGCTTTGCGGCGGGCTTTGGCGGAGAAGATTTTGAGGAAGTGCTCAGCCAGCAGTTCCACGTCGTCGCCGCGGCTGCGGAGCGGGGGCAGGTCGAGAGTGACGACGTTGAGCCGAAAGAATAGATCCTCGCGGAAGCGTTTGGCGCGGACCAGCTCCGCCAGGTTCTGGTTCGTAGCAGCCAGGACGCGGGCGTCGGTCGGAATAGTTGCCGAGCCGCCGACGCGGACAACGACCTTTTCTTCCAGCACGCGGAGGAGCTTGGCCTGGCCGCCGAGGCTCATGTCGCCGATTTCGTCGAGAAAGAG
>SXOA01000178.1 GCA_005778405.1 Planctomycetaceae bacterium | reverse complement strand
TTAGGGTGAGGGTCTTTGCTCTTAGAGTTGTTAGGCACTACACCCTCACCCCGGCCCTCGCCCAAGGGGAGAGGGAGTTTTAGCGGCCGCTCGAACAGGACAGCGATTTCCCGCGCAACGCCGATGTGCCCCAGGCAATCGGGACGGTTGCTGGTGACTTCGAGGTCGATGCAGACATCGCTGCCGGCGTCCTTGATGGACTCGAGGTTGAGGCCAGCCAGCATCAAGCGATTGGCCACTTCCTCGGGCTTGAGGCCGGCGAGATCGACGTATTCTTTCAGCCAGTTCCAGGAGACGAGCATGGGGATTCAAAAGTAGGGTGCATAAGCGAAGCGCCATGCACGCGTGATAGATATTCTTTATGCGAAGGATATTTCCCTGGAGCCAAAGTCGACGACGCGTGCATTTCGCTGCGCTCATGCACCCTACGCCACTAAAACTGCTGCAAAAACCGCACATCATTCGTATACAAATCCCGGATATCCTTCAGGTCGTGCCGACGCATGCAGAGCCGTTCGACGCCGAGGCCGAAGGCGAAGCCGCTGAATTCTTCGGGGTCGTAGCCGACGGCTGCGAGGACGTTGGGATCGACCATGCCGGCCCCGCCGAACTCCATCCAGCGGTCACCCCATCGCATGTCGGCTTCCACGCTCGGTTCCGTGAAGGGGAAGAACGAGGGGCGGAAGCGGATATGGACGTCCTGGCCGAGATAGCTGGTGGCGAACATCCGGAGGACGCTTTTCAGGTGGGCCATCGTCACGTGCCGGTCGATCATCAGCCCTTCCATTTGGTGGAACATCGGGTAGTGCGTCATGTCCGCCTCGTCCGGGCGATAGACGCGGCCGAGCGAGATGATGCGGACCGGCGGCTTCGTTTTCTCCATCACGCGGATTTGCACCGTGCTGGTCTGGCTGCGAAGGAGCAGCGGCTCGCCGGTTGTTTTGCCGGCGACCGCCAGATAAAAATTGTCGCTCGCCGACCGGGCCGGATGCTCCAGCGGAATGTTGAGGGCCTCGAAGTTGTGATACTCGTCCTCAATCTCCGGCCCATCCGCCACGGTGAACCCGAGCCTCCCCATGATCTCTTTGAGTTCTTCAATCGTCTGCGAAACCGGATGCAGCTTGCCAATGCGGAACTTCTTCCCCGGCAGCGTCGGATCAAACAGCGGCTCACCGGGTTTCTTCGCCGGTGATGCGGAAACGCGAGCCTGAGCCGCCTCAAACGCCGCCTCCACCGCCACCTTCACCTCATTGAACCGCTTCCCCGCCGCCGGCTTATCTTCCTTGGCGACGGTACCCAGCCCTTTCTGGGCTTCCTTCACCCGGCCACTCTTCGCTCCCAAAAACTCAATCCTCGCTGCCTCCAGCGCATCGGCATCCTGGGCGGAGCCGAAGGCCTTGGTCGCGCCTGATTGAAGCGAGTCGAGGGTCGAAATGAAGTCCTGTAAGGGCATTCGACGAGAGTTTGTGGCTAAAGATGCGAAGCGGGCAATTTAACAATATAGGCAACGACGTGGATTGCTGACAGGCACGGAACGAGGAAGGAAATAGTGGTTTTTCAGTTGACGAATCTGTTCTCAAATGACTTTGTTTTAGACGCCAACGGTATCACTTCCCACCGAGGGACTAACTTGAACATATCCCGTGTATTCCAATTCGTCAGACGACACCCGTCTGTAAGGCCAGCCTGTCCTGTCATTTTCAAGAGTTCACAATTGGGCGGTTCCTTCCGACGTTGCAATTCATGCCTGATCCCTTGACGACGAAAAGAAAAACATTTCGCACGAAGCGGGATGGGCTTGCCTACCCAGCTTTCCCATTCGGCACTGTCTAACGGTCGTGTTTCTTCCTTTAAGGGGGCATTATCAGGTGATTATGGCGACAATGGTGTCCAAACTCTTGACATCGTCTCTCCAATGTCGATAACAAGCGAGTATCACGCGGCGGGCCGCATTGGCGGATAGCCGCACCAAAAACCGGCGGAGAAGGAGTTCCCGATGTCTCCTGTGGAAATCCCCGCGATGCCTGAATCCACCACTCCCATGGCGGGCGAGCTTTCGGCTCAGGCACTTTACGAAAAGTGCTATTCGCTTTCGCGCAACCTGTGGTGGACCTGGCACCCCGAGGTTACGAGCATCTTTCGCGACCTCGACCCCATTCGGTGGCGGCAACTGGACCATAATCCCGTTTCCCTCCTCCGCGAGTTCACGCCGGATCGCCTGGCCACCCGCGCCAGCGAAATGGTCATGCACAGCCGCATCAACTACGCCCATCGGCGGCTGAAGGAATACCTCGCCAATAAGCAGACCTGGGCGGCGACGCACGCGGGTGTGCTGGGGAACAAGCCGGTCGCTTATTTCTCGGCCGAGTTCGGCCTGCACGAATCGATGCCAATCTATTCCGGCGGTCTGGGGGTGCTTTCCGGCGACCATGTGAAGAGCGCCAGCGGCCTGGGAGTCAACCTGGTGGGGGTCGGACTCTTTTATGACCAGGGCTATTTCAAGCAGCAGCTTGACGACGCCGGCATGCAGACGGAAGAGAATCTCGACACCAAAGTCGAGAGCCTGCCGATGGAAGCCGCCCTCTCTCCCGACGGCAAACCGATCACGGTTCGCGTGGAGACCCGCAAAGGGGCCCTCTTCGCCAAAGTTTGGGTGATGCAGGTCGGTCGGGTCAAGCTCTACCTGCTCGATTGCAACGTCGATGGGAACAGCGATGAAGACCGCGAGCTTACCAGCCGGCTATACGGCGGCGACGAGCGAATCCGCATCCGCCAGGAGCTGGTTCTGGGGGTCGGCGGCGTGAAGGCATTGCGTGCATTGGGCATCCGTCCCGGCGTCTACCACCTCAACGAAGGGCACAGTGCTTTCGGCCCGCTGGAAGTCATTCGCGAACGGATGCACGACGACGGCTTGTCTTTCAGCGACGCCCTGCGCGAAGTTGCCCGGCAAACCGCCTTCACGACGCACACCCCCGTCCCCGCGGGACACGACCGCTTTCCTGGCGAACTAGTGGAGGAGCATCTCGGCCCGCTGCGGGACCAGCTCGGCATCAGCTATGACCAATTGATGGGGCTGGGGCGCGTGGAGCCGCAGAACCAGGCGGAGCCGTTTTGCATGACGGTGGTGGGGATGAAGATCTCCCGCCGGGCCAATGCCGTCAGCCAGTTGCATGGGCACATTTCGCGGCGGATGTGGGCTCAGCTGTGGCCGTGGAAAGTGGAGGAAGAGATTCCCATCGGCCACATCACCAACGGCGTACACATCCCCACCTGGCTCGCCCAGCAGATGCTGCAGCTTTATGACCGGCACTTTGTGGCCAACTGGATTTATCGGATGGGTGAGCCAGAGGTCTGGCAGAGCATCCACAACGTCGATCCCGGTGAGTTGTGGGAAACGCACAACGCTCTCAAGAATCAACTGCTGGCGTTCGTCCGCCGCCGCCTCAGCCGCCAAAGCCGCCGCCGGGGCGAGAGCGACGAAGTGGTGGAGACGGCCCGCAATCTATTCGACCCTAACGTGCTGACCATCGGCTTTGGGCGGCGATTCGCCACTTATAAGCGGGCGACGTTGCTGCTGACCAACCCGGACCGCCTGGCGGCGCTCGTCAATGACAAGAACCGGCCGGTGCAATTCGTGTATGCCGGCAAGGCCCATCCCAAGGACGAGCCCGGCAAGAAACTGATCCAGCAGATTGCCTCCCTGCGGAAAGACCCGCGGTTCGCTAGCAAGATTGTGTACGTCGAAGATTACGACATGAACGTCTGCCGGCACATGATTCAGGGAGTGGACGTGTGGCTGAACAACCCGCGCCGGCCGCTAGAGGCATCGGGCACGTCCGGGCAGAAGACAGTGCTCAACGGCGGACTCAACCTCTCCATCCTCGATGGCTGGTGGGCGGAGGCTTATGACGGGGCCAACGGCTTCGCCATCGGCCACGGCCAGAGCCACGCCAACGACGAAATCACCGACAAGCGAGACTCGGAAGCCCTGTTCGATGTGCTCGAGGACCAGGTAGTTCCCATCTACTACGAGCGGGACGTGGACGGCCTGCCGCGGCAGTGGATCAAGCGGATGATGAACTCGATCAGCACGCTCGCCTGGCGGTTTTCGGCCCACCGCATGGTCATGGACTACGCCCGCACTTGCTACGTCCCCGCGGCCGGCGGCCTGAGCTGCGATATGAGCGGGAAGTAGCTGAATTGACGTTGTTGGTAAGTACTTCTTGGGATACCATTCGCCGCCAACGCTAGCGGTGTCCCATGAGCACAATTCTCGTCGAAGCGCGCAAAGACGCCAATGTGCGGCCGGCGCTCGACCTGATTGCCGAAACTTGCCGCAGCCTGGGGCACGACGTCTTCCGTTGGCGGGGGCCGCTCTCGGGACGTGTTCCCTATTGGCGCCATCCGTTTCCTTGCGACCTGGCCGTTCTGTTCAACGGCACTCACATCAAATATGCGAGCTCCTTGGCGCGCTTCAAGCAAATGGGGGCGAAGCTCCTGTTCGTGGAGCTTGGCTGGCATCCGCAAAAAGGGACCGTGCAGATTGATCCGGCGGGGATTAACGCCAGAGCCAGTTGGGCCAGTGAGGCGCTGGACGCTGTCGGGGTGACGCTGCTGAAAGTTCGCGAGCAGGGAGATCTGCTGGTGCTGATGCAGCTCGACGGCGATACGCAGATTACCGAGTTGTCTCCCTGGTTTGCAAACATGCGCCAGTTTGTAACCCATATTTGCCGCCACTCCGCGCTGCCGGTGCGAGTGCGGGCGCATCCGTTAGCGTCGCCGGATGCAAGCCTCGTTAGGGAAGTAGAAGCACTTGGCGGCACTTGGGACCAATCGGCGTCGCTAAGGGAAGCTTTGACCAGGTGCAAGGCGGTGGCCTGCGTCAATTCGTCGAGCGGGGTCGAGGCGCTTGCGCAGCGCCTGCCAGTCCTATGCTACGGCCTGGCGAACTATAGGCTGCCGGGGGCGGTTTTCTCCCTGACGAATCGTCCCGAGGAAACCGTAGATGCCACCGAGCAACTCGCCACCGGCAACTGCTCGCTGTCCGCGGAGCGATGTGCCGCCACCCTCACGAGAGTGCTCGATCACCAGTGGCCTTTCGCCGAAATCCCGCGGCGCTTGCCTGCAATCCTCGAGCCCTTGCTTGCCGACGCAGCCACGGGCAATCTTCGTAATATCGGCGTCGCTTATTCGCTGGTCCGTTTTATACGCAATCTGCCCGAGCAGCTACTTGTCCGGGGAAAAGCGGCCTGAAGCTCCCACGTTAGAGAGAACCACCGCGATGCGCTGGCCGGAAAACCACTTCGTTGTTTGCGAGAAGTTCCAGTTTCTCTACATCCCCATTGAGAAAGTGGCCTGCTCCGCGCTAAAATCTTGGGTTATCGAACTGGCCGAGGGAAGTGGCGCGTCGAGGGGAATCGATCCCAATGCTCACATCCGCGCTGGCTACGAACTTCAGGCACAGCCTCCCGAGGTCCAGAGCCGCTGGCTGCAGGATCGCCAGTTGCTTCGCTTTGCCTTTGTCCGAAATCCGTGGGATCGACTCGTTTCGGCCTATTTGAACAAATTTGTGCCGTGGAAGTCGCCGGCTCAGAAGTTTGCGGACGAGCACTCCAAGCGGCTGTGGTGGAGCCGCGCCATCCATCGGGTATCCGCAGGTTGGCTCTGTTCGTCGGGCAAGGCATCTTCCGAGCAGTGGCGCGAGACGCTCACCTTTCGGCAATTTGTCGCCGAGATTCGGCAGCGGAATCCGCGTACTCTTGATTTGCACTGGCGTCCGCAGCATCTGTTTCTGGGCTCGCAGCCTCTCGACTTTCTGGGACGCTTCGAATATCTGGTGGACGACTTCCACACTCTTTGCCGGAAGCTGAAGGTCTCCGGCGATTTGCCGGAGGCCAACAAGACGCGGCGAGACGCAGCCGTGCTCCGCAATCTGGCGGATGCTCCTTTGAGCGAGCTGCGGACTCTCGCCGGCTATCCGGAGTATTCCTGGTTCTACACGCCCGACCTCGCGGCGGAAGTTGGAAAGCTCTACGAACAGGACATCCGTCAGTTTGGCTATCAATCCAAGCAGCCGGGAATCGAGGTCATGAGGTCTCGAGCGGCGTGAAGTCGACCGTCGGCCAATACTCAGGCAGCGGCGCGATATAATTCATCACGGCGCGGGAGACCGGATTCCAGAACGACAAGCTACGGGCATGCAGCGCCACCATCCGCTCGCGTTCATTATCCGTTGGCGGTCCAAAGTGATGCGGGCTGCGGTACATTTCATCCCCCAGGAGCGCATGCCCTCGGGACGCACACTGGATGCGGATTTGATGCGTCCGACCCGTTTCGAGCGTGATTTCCAGAAGCGTGACTCTTTGTTCGGCGCGGGTCTCCTGACCCCGTCGAAACGCTTGACCGAAGGTCTCCTCTCTGCCGACCATGAGACCTACGGTCGGACCTGTGGGCGGGGTCGGGAGACCCGCGCCCAACTCTTTCACCTTTGCAACCACCTTGTAATGCAGAATCGCATTTTGCCCTTCGGGGTCGCTTGCGTCCGTCACGACGCTCCGCGGATCCCCCTCGACCTTCTTCAGGTAGTCAATCCACGTCCCTGACGCCGGCTGCACGTCCCCTTGCGCCAAAGCCCAATAGGTCTTCTCAACTTTTCTCAGCTCGAACTGGTTGGAAATCTTGCGGGCCGCGTTCCGATGCTTGGCGAACACCAGCACCCCCGACACCGGCCGATCCAGCCGATGCGGTACGCCGAGATAAACATCGCCTTCGATCTGGTCCCGCTCCCGCAGGAACTTTTTAACCCGCACCTCCAAGCTATCAATCCCCAGCGGTGCTTGCGTGAGCAGTCCACCAGGTTTGGCAACCACCAGGCAGGCTTCGTCTTCGTGCAGGATGTCAAAGCCGAGAGGCATAGCGCGGACGCGCAAAAACAAGGATAAGTGTCAGTGCCCCGGCCCTCTAACCAAGGGAGCAAGGCAGACGCTACTGCACTTTCTTTTCCGGTTCCGCGGTTGGAATGGCCGGTTTGTCAGCGACTTTTTCCGCAGTGGGCATGGGGGAGAGCTTGCCGGAAATCAGGTCCGCGAGGATGCTCTTCACGGTGGCGGCGGGAATGGCGTAGCTTTCCACGCGGCCGGCACGGGCGATATTGATGCCAATGACCTTGCCATCGAGATCGACAAGGGGACCGCCACATTCCGAAGGCCGCAGCACGGTGTCATGCTGGATGGCGAGCGGGAATCCGGCCCGCCGATCGCTTAGCGCGCCCCCCAGGCTGTTCTGAAATTCCGCTCGGTCAGGCTGGCCCCGATCGTTATGGGCAATCTGCGACAAGCTCATGAGCGTGACCCGAACATTCAATTCCTCGGTGCCGCGCTGCACAATCAATTCAACGGTCTCGCCAGGTTGATAGCCGTGGATGGTATCGACCAATTGCTTACGACCTTTGACTTCCTTGCCGTTGATCTTGGTGATGACATCTTTGGCCAGAAGGCCGGCCTTTTCGGCGGCACTGCCGCGGCTCACCGAAGCGATGCGAGCGACGGCTTCGTCGTCTTCGGGCATCACTCCCATGTATCCGAAGGGGGCAGAAATCTTGCGGGCAGAGACGCTCACCACGCCTATCGCCACGGGATCCTTATGCAAACCGGGAGTCGCCAACCAACTGCCAACTGGGGGAGCGTCCGCTTCCCGCCAGGAAATCACGGGCAGATCCTTGGCATCCACCTTAAGCATCGCCAGGTCCATGTTCGGCTCGCGGCCGACGAGTTGAGCCTCCAGCTTGCGGCCGTCGTGCAACTGGCATTCGATCTTGCCTTTGATTTCGCTGGCCTTAGTGAGGATAAAGCCGTTGGCGTCGACAATCGCCCCGAGTGCGGACTTTTGCCCGTCGCACGTGATTTGGACCGTGCTTTTGGACGATTCGCTGACCACGTCGCGAAACGCGGCAAGCACGCGATTGTGCGAACGATCCGCCTGGGCGGACACCGCGCCAGTGATGGAAAGGAGAGCGGCAAACAAAGCGGGGACCAGAGCCAGTCGCATCATCTTCACAGTCATCGCTCCTTGTTCAAGTCAACAAGTCTCTCTCCAAAGTGTAATCGAAGTAGCCCTCGTCTAGCCACCTCTCTTCGCCAGCTTCACCTTGATTTCCACATCCATGTCGCCGCGCTTGATCTTCAGCTTCAACTCTTCGCCCGGTTGATGGTCATTGATCATCTTTTGAAAGGCGACGTAATCCGCCACGGCCACTTCGTTCACGGAGATGATCAGGTCGCCAACCATGACGCCAGCCTTGGCCGCCGGAGTATCCGGGAAGACAGTGGCTATCTTGGCTTCTTTGGAATCAGCATCGCCCTTGACGCCAAGGTACGGGGCATTGCCGGGAAGGTGGCCCCAAGCATCCCCTTTCACCATTCGGTCCCAGGTGTCCTTGAAAGTATTCACGGGCACATGCATGTTGGCATTGATGGGTCCGGCGATGCGGCTGTTAATGCCGATGACTTTGCCGTCGAAATCGAACAGCGGACCGCCGGAGTCCCCGCCAACCAGCGTGCAGTCCGTCGTGATGGTGGAGTTATCGCTCAGCAGCACCCGTCCCATCCTTAGCACCGGCTTGCGATCCGGCTGATAGCCACCGGGATGGCCAGTCGCCAGGCACCATTGACCGTCTTTCAGAATGTTCGAGAGTCCCATCTCGACCGAGGGAAAATCGCTCCCCTCAGCGATCTTCATCAGCCCCGCGTCGATAGTCCGGTTCAGGCCGAGCGTCTTGCCCTTGAGCGTCTTGCCGTCGGACATGATAAAAGTTACGTCCCGACCAGGATTGCCGGAAACATGGGCGGCAGTCAGAACATAGCCGTCTTTGCTAACGATGACGCCGCTACCTTGCGCCTGGCCGACCTGGACACCAACAGTCGCTAGCATCAGCTTGTCGCTGAGTTTCTGTACCCGCTCCTGCATCGCCTTCAAGTCGGCGACGGTGCTCGGAGCCCCCCCCATCAGAATTTTGCTCAGGCCATCGCTGACCGCTTCGGCCATCGTCGCCGGTGTAACGGCAGGAGGAGTGGGGGGGGTAGGGGCCGCTTCTTCAGCCTGGCTCCCACGAATTCCACCGAGGGCGAGAGCCGCCATCGTGAGAAGGGAGAAAAACCACCAAGCCGTGACAGTCCTTCGCATTGCTTTACTCCGAGTGCTGAGTTTGCAGCCGCCCGGCCTTTCAACCCTGATTGGCGGGGACAGCCCTTAATCATACTCGATTCAAATTGGAAATACCTCTGTTTTGTGCTTCAATTATTGGGGCCCGTCCGCCAAGTTTCTTATCGGACTGGCGACGCCCCGCTCGCCCGCAAGCTAACCGCAGGCGTCAAACCTTCCGTGTTCCTTAGAATATGATATGCAGGTGGGCCTCGGCAGGCACACTAACCTTACCGAAATGTTACGTTTGCCCTGTTCCCAAGGGCAATAGGTGCTGGTTTCGCAATTTCGACACTTTCTCCCGCTGGCAATACTCGTGGCAAAACTCATTGTCGGCTGCGGGTACTTGGGGCTTAGGGTCGCCCGGCTGTGGCAGGAGGCGGGGGAGCAGGTCTGGGTATTGACCCGGTCGGCGGACAAGGCCCAGCTTTTGGGACGCGAAGGACTTTTCCCCGTCGTGGCGGACATTCTCAACATTCGTGACCTGTCTCCTTCCTTATTGCCCGCAGCAGGTGTCTCGACCATCCTGTACTCCGTTGGCTACGACCGTCAGTCACCGCAACCCATCGAGCAGGTCTACGCGGGCGGCCTGGCGAACCTACTTGGCTGTGCAGTCTTTAACTCCGCTGGCAGCCAAACGTGTCGCTGGATTTACATCAGCTCGACCGGAGTTTATGGAAAGGCTGCCGGCGAATTCGTCGATGAAGAGACTCCGCCCCAGCCGGCCCGCGATGGAGGCAAGGCTTCCCTTGCCGCCGAGCAAGTCCTGAAAGCCCATCCTCACGGCAGCCGTGGCATCATTCTCCGCCTGGCAGGGATTTATGGTCCCGGACGAATTCCTCGCTCTGCCGACCTGCAAGCCGGCTTGCCGATAGACGCCCCGGCGACAGGTTGGCTGAATTTGATTCACGTCGACGATGCCGCCCGCATCGTCCTCCTCGCCGACAAGCGGGCCCAAGTTCCCAATCTCTACTGCGTCTCCGATGGTTCCCCCGTACAACGAGCCGACTACTACCGCGAACTGGCCCGCTTGCTGGGTGCCCCCGAGCCGCAATTCTTGCCCCCCGATCCGAACTCACCCGCTGCCCTCCGCGCCGGCAGCGACAAGCGCATCCGACCGGACAAGATCTTCCGCGAGCTTGGGCCCAAGCTCCTTTATCCCAGTTACCGCGAGGGACTGAAGGCAATCATTGAAGTGCAGAGCTGAACTTCTTCGCCGCTAAGTAGCAGTTATATCGGCTCATTCACTGGTCATCGCCTTCTCCAGTGCCTTCCACGTTTGGCCCCAGTCCCACGCCGTCGTTCCGACAGGCGGCACAGCACCAACATAGACCGGCAAGTCGCCACCCGCGCCGGCCGTGGCCAGTGGGGAATCCTTGGCCGGTTGCAGAAAATCCGCGGCCTTGGGATCGCGGCTCAGGACGACAATCTCGTCCCGGCGCTGATCGGCAGGGGCCACGGGGATCCAGCTCTTGGCAAGGTCGTCCGTGCCAACGACCACGGGTGTTTCTCGCCAGTTGTTTCCCCATTGCCACGCGAGATGCAGCGCCTTCCCATCGCCGGGGCCGCGATGATTTTGCGGGTCTCCGCCGCTGTCGATAAAAATCATGTCGAAGCTGGTGCTCTTGAGCATCAGGTTGTTGCTGATGCGAATGTTATTACGCGCGAGTGGCAAACTGGCGTTGTCCCAATAGCGCAAGGCAGCCCCACACTCGACAAAGGTGTTATTGGCGATCCAGATATTCTCAGTTCCGGCCAACAGGTTTTCAGGCTGAATCCCCGCCATCGAATAACCCACGCGGTTTCCCACCACGCAGACCTGTTTGAGGCACCCCACCAGCAGAATTCCCTGGGTGCAGTCCAGAATCGTGTTGTCGCGGATCAGGATCGTGCCGCAGGGTCCAGGCTGGGTATACGCGATGAATCCGCTCACCCGCACGCCGCCGCTGCCGCCTTGGAAGGTGCAGTTCTCCACCACAATTTGGTCACCGCCCGGCGTGATCCCCTCTAGCGTGATACTACAAATGGTCGGCAGCGTTGGGGTCATCCGCAAGGAGCTCAGCCGCAGCCCCTGGCAATGCCCACTGACCGCAATGAAAAACTTTATGTCCGCTTCATTGGTGCAATGAAAGCCGCGGATCGTCACCCCAGGAACATTGACGATTTTGATTCCCATGGTCCCTGCCGGGAATTGCAACGTGGCGCCCCGCGCCGCCTCCAGAATGACTCCGGTCTGATTGGCCGGTCGATTGATGTTGAGCAGCTCTTTGTAAACGGCCTCGTCGAGTACGCGAATGGTCTGGCCGGAACTCACTTTATCGAGAGCTTCGCTAAGGGTCGTATATTGGCCCGTTCCATCCTTGGCCACGGTCAATCCGTTTTCTATCGTGACGACTTTCGGCGGAGCGACTTCACTCACTGATGGAATCGCAGGCACCTTCGTCAACGGAGTAAGCTTGTCAACCGTTACCGGCGGGAACATAAACGGCCAGGCCAAGAGCGCGCAAACTATCGCCGTGATGATCGTCGCCGCGCTAACCGCCAGAATCAGCGGTCGCTTGCCCGCCGCCTGCCGGGCCGCCGAGAGCTGCTGCCACTGCCCGGTCGCTTTCAGCCGTACGACGGATTGCGAACTCCCGGCAACAAAGGGAGCCAGGGCGAGGGCGACTTCGCCGGCGGTCTGAAACCGCTCCTGCGGGTGCTTGGCCATCATCTTGGAAACCGCTACGGCCAAGCCCGCCGGCACCTCCGGACAGCGCTCCTCCAGCGGTATCGGCTCCTTCTTGGCATGGGCCAGGGCCTTTTCGGAGAACGAGGAACCGGGGAACGGTACTTGTCCCCCGATCAGATGGTACAACGTGCAGCCCAGTCCGTAGATATCGGAGCGGACATCGGCATTCAGGGCGTCGCGGAACTGCTCCGGAGCCATGTAATCCGGCGTCCCCATCCCGGCTCCCTCTTGCGTCAATTGCCGGTCGCCGAGCTGATCCTGCAAGAAGCGGGCGAGGCCCAGGTCGAGTATTTTCACGACGGCCGGCGCGGCTTTCGATCCCGGCGGTTTCGAAGCGAGCTGTGGAAAGACGCCTGCCACCAGCAGATTGGCCGGCTTGAGATCCCGATGCACCAGCCCCTTTTCGTGCGCGTGCTCCAGGCCCACGGCTGCCTGGTGGACGAAATCCGCAGCGACGGTTGGCGCGAGCGCCCCGTGCTGACGCAGCACCTTGTCCAAGCCCAGCCCTTCCACAAACTCCATCACCAGGAAGTGCCGGCCCTGATCGGACCCGCTGTCATAGGCCTGAATGATGTGCGGATGCGAGAGGCGGGCCAGCGCCTTGGCCTCTCGCTGGAAGCGTGCGATGGCATCCGCATCACTGAGCCGGCCGGCGGGCAAAACTTTGATCGCAACCACGCGATCCAGATTTGTATCCTGGGCCTTGTAAACGGTCCCCATTCCCCCTTCGCCAAGCTTTTCCAGGACGCGATAACGGCCAGCAATCAGACATTCGCTACCGCGGCCGGCCAGCAATTGCTCGGCTTGAAAAACCGTCAGGATGTTGCGCTCCACCATCCGGGACGCAACCTGCTCCACCGACAACGAACTATCGCCCGCGACAAGCGCCGTAACCTCCTGGGATCTCCCCAATGCAAAGACGCCCGAGCGCTCCGCATCAGCCAGAAATTGCGTGACGGACCCCCGCGACATACGGCTTATCTCCCTCGATCATTAGGGTAGAGGGGGTATCGAGGTGTGTCAACATTTTTCGGAGGGTGGACTGCCCTTATGGCGAACTACGCAGCATCATTTTTTGCACGTCGGCAATCGGCTGCTGGCTCACGCGGATCAGCCCTTCGCCAGGGCGGTCGATGTCGGCCACCATTGTGATTACCACCGCGAAAGCTGCGGCCAATACCGGCGTCCCCCATAGCCGCCGAAATCCCGACATGCCGACCTGATAGCCGACAGCCAACAATGACAACATCGCCAAGAGATATGTTCCCAGCCAAATCGAGCCTGGGATGCGGTACTCCAATGCGACCGTCTGGCGACTTTGATGCAGGTCAATCACCTCGTTGAGCGAGGCAATCAACAGGCTCCGGAGTTCAGAGTCCATGTCTTCCTGAACCAGCGACTTTATTTGTGACCACAATTGCCCGTGGATCGCTTCCGATTCGCTCAGCGATTGAGGCAAATTTTCCGGCGTGGCGGACAAGCGAATCTCGACATACTTCCGAAGTAGCCGCCGGATCTCCAATCCTTGGGTCTCTGGCACCAGGCCGGCTCGCAGATAGGTGGTGCCGATGGCGTTGGCTTCTTCCAGGACTAACTCCTTACGAGCGTCGAATCGTGCTGCAGTCATGCCGAAAGTGAACGCCAGAAGAAACGCGAGCAGGCCCAGCATGGCTCCCACGAGCGAAGCCAGAGGGGCTTCTGGCTCCTTTCCATCTTTCTGGCACAGAGCCGCTTTCGCCAGCATGGCTCCCGCTTCCGCCGCACCAAGGCAGATCGCCAGAGTCAGCAGGAATACGGCCCACAATGGAAAAATGCCAACCCATTTGTCAATTTCCATATTCGCGTCACCATCTCGAGAAGGATTGGATTGCTCAACTCCAAGCCAGCAGTAGTATCGACAAGGTGCCGCCCAGCACAATCACAAGCAGCGAAATGAGCAGCGCGGGGGGCAACCACGGAGGCTCTGTTCCTTTGAGACGAGCCAGGTCACGGGACTGGCGAAAGTACGCCACGGAAGCAATCAGCAGAAACACGGTTGCAGCACCAGCCAGCGAGATGCCGCCAAAATGACTGGTCGAGAGCCAGTTCGTACCTGCCAGCACTCGGGCCTCGTGCAGGGCGTCCCCACCCTTGTCGATAGCAAAGCCGGCCGTGATCAGCGTAAACGCGGTTCGCACCCAGGCGAGCTGCGTCCGGTCCAAGGCCAACTCCGTCCGCTGCACCGCCAGGTCCACTCGCGGATCAGCCGCTTCTTCGGCGGACGCGCGGATGGCCTGTGTTTGGGAGCTCTCGGCTCCCTTTCGCTCAATGTCCACGCTTTCAATCTCCCGATGATGCGATGCCTTGGCCACTCGCTTTCGTCCGAATTGTAGTTTCAGCACAATCTACTTGACTCTGACCGACTTTGCACCGACCTAGGCTCGAAATCAGCTTGTCACTCCATGACTTGCCGAGAGTGGCGTAGACTCTGGCCGCGGTGTAATTGCCAAATGCATTCCAGGTCGCGTAATCCTCCGGTTCTGGCTCATTGACCACTCCGCGTCCGCCTGCCTACGATGGGGAGTTTGCCTGTTTTGGACTCTGTTCTGACCGTTTGCAACAAGGTGCTTCCGTGCCCGGTACATGCGTGATTGGCCTTCAGTGGGGGGATGAAGCGAAGGGAAAGCTGGTGGACCTGCTCACCTCGCGTTTCGAAATTGTCGTTCGCTATCAGGGTGGGGCCAACGCCGGCCATACCGTCGTCGTGGGGGATAAGACGTATAAGCTGCACCATGTGCCGAGCGGCATTCTGACCCCTACCGTGATGAATGTCGTCACGCCGGGAGTCGTCATCAACCCGCCAACCATTTTGAAGGAGATCGAGTCGCTCACGTCGCAGGGAGTTGCAGTCGGAAAAAATATGTTGCTCTCGGATCGAGCGCATGTCGTCTTTCCCTGGCACATTGAAGAAGACAAACTTCTCAACGTCGCTCCGGCCGGCGAGAGCATCGGCACCACGCTCCGCGGCATTGGACCCTGCTACCGGGATAAAGTGGGTCGGGCCCACGCGATTCGACTGGGGGACATGTTGCGCCCCGATTTCAAGAGCCGCATCGAGCACATTGTGCTGGCCAAGAATCGGCTGCTGACGGGGCTCAGCGGCGCTGACCATGTGGCGCTCGATGCCGGAGCCATTTTCGCCGAGTACAGCGGCTATGCGGAAAAGTTGCGCCCGTTTGTTGGCGATACTACGGCTTACCTGCTGGATGCTGCGGAAGCGGGCAAGCGGATGCTGTTTGAAGGAGCCCAGGGCTCACTCCTCGACATCGACCACGGCACGTTTCCTTATGTGACGAGCAGCAACAGTTCCGGCGTCGGCGTCTCCGGTGGCAGTGGAGTGCCAGGTAAGTGGATCCAGAAAGTGCTGGGTGTTTGCAAAGCCTATAGCACGCGGGTTGGCGGCGGCCCGTTTCCCACGGAGCAGGACAACCCCACCGGCGAAAAAATCCGCCAGATTGGCCGCGAGTATGGCACCACCACCGGTCGCCCTCGCCGGTGCGGCTGGTTCGATGCGGTGGCCGTTCGTTACACGACGCGGCTCTCAGGGGTCGATTGCCTGGCGGTCATGATGATGGACGTTCTCAGCCATCTGCCGGAGGTGCAAATCTGCACGGCCTACGATCTGGATGGCCAGCGGACTACCCGCTTTCCCAGCCACGTTGACGACCTCCGCCGCGTGCAGCCGATCTATGAAACGCTCCCCGGCTGGAACATCGACGTCACCGGCATCCGCGAGCTGGCCGCTATGCCGGAAAATGCGCGGCGATACTTGAATCGGGTGAGCGAACTTGTGGGCAAGCCGGTGGAAGTAGTTTCGGTGGGGCCAGATCGGGCCCAGACGATGTTTGCGGGGAAGGTGGGGCTGGTGGGGTAACCGTGGGGTAGGCTTCCAGCCTGCCCTGCATTTTCTAGCCATCATTCAATCGGGCGGGTAACTCCTTCTCTCTCTCCGCCAGCTTGCTCGCCTGCTGGCGTTCGGCTCGCCGACGCGCCTCTCGTAGAAATGTGCGGAGGACGCAAATCTCCAAGCTCACGAAATAACAGATCGCCAGCCAACTTCCTATGTAGGGGCCTTGCAGCAACGGCTCACGCATCAGCACCAGTAGGCACTGGGTGAGCAACAAGAGGCTGACGGCAGAAATCGGAGCAGCAATGAGAGCGGCTTGGCAAACTGGCCAAGGTGAAACTGCCGCAACTGGCTGCCGCGGTGGGAGATCGAGAGGCAGCGGTATTCTGACCTTCAGAGTTTCTTGATACGTGCGGATCAGTCGCCTGGCCCGCTCCAGGTCAAACAGCCGCACCGTGATTTCATCCTGCAGGGTCCATGTTGACGCAATGCCGTGCTGCCGCAGCAGATCCTGGCAACGCTCCATCCGGAGCTCATCTCGCGCCGAAACGACGATCACCCATTCATCGGCCGCGATGCCACCAAGTAGTGGGCCGGTTTCAGCCGGGTGGTCCTGGGCAGCGCTCACCGACTTGAGAACAGCCAGCATCTTGCCGGCATGTTTGGCCGGTCTACCGTCGAGGGGACAGTCGAGAATAGTTGTGGTCTCACCGTGCGAAGCATCGGCAAAAGTATCCTCCGTGGAAATCGATGGCTCATCCGCCCGCCAGTCCCCCTGCCGATAGCAGGACAGCAAGAACCGGTAGAGCCGGACCCGCATCTGGTACAGCCATTTCAGACTGTGTTTCTTGGCACCATCGGCCTCGGCAGCCGCCAGACGGCGGTTCCAGTCCTGCACAAGTTTGCCGCGGGAGAGCATGAGATCCTCGCCCTCATTTTCACGCTTCCAGGCGCGCGCAACAAGTTGATTTTGGATGAAATGTGCCAAAACCGCTTGAAATTCCCCCGCCGCTTTGCGAGATTGGACCCAGTTCAGCCACCCCATTCCGTCTATTTCGGAGCCGTGTATGAGCCAAGGTGATCCGTCCACGCAACAAACGATTGAAGCGATCTATAACTTTGCGGCCCAGCGGATGGCCTCTGGGGCCAACGGCCCCGCGGTCGAGCAAGAGTTGATGCAGCAGGGCCTCGATCCACAATCGGCCCACACCGTCGTCCGCGAGCTGGCTCAGGTCAAGACGAGCGCCCTGCGGAGTGCGGGCATGAAGAACATGGGCATCGGCGCGCTGTTTTGCATCGGGGGCATTGTCGCCACCATAGTGACCTATGCCATCGCTTCCGAGTCCGGGGGTGGGATGTATATCATCGCCTGGGGGCCGGCCATTTTTGGCGGCATTCAGTTCTTCCGGGGCCTGTTCCAACTCGCGACGGCCTGAAAAAAGAGGCCCCCGTCGGCGTCATTACACTGCTCTCGGCACGCACGGACACAGGCATGGCCCGACCCGTATGCGAGGCATGGGTGCTCTCCCTCGCTTGCGCGGCGGGTTAGTGTAAGATATCCCCTTCGTCATTCGTCATTCGAACTTCGTCATTCAGAAAGCCCCCCATGAGTATCGGCGAGTCGATGCAGCAGCAGGCGGAGGAATTTCGCAGTCGCTACACTTCGGTCAAAGAACAAATCGGCCGCGTCATCGTGGGGCACGACGACATTGTGCATGGCGTCCTCACCAGCATGTTCATCGGCGGCCACTGCCTGCTGGAAGGGGTGCCGGGACTGGGTAAGACGCTGCTCGTTCGCACGCTGGCCGAAGCACTCGATCTCAAGTTCAACCGGGTGCAGTTCACTCCGGACCTCATGCCCAGCGACATCCTGGGGACGAACATGATTAACGAGAACGAGGCGGGCCGCCGCGTTTTCGAATTTCAAAAGGGCCCCATCTTCACGCAGATCTGCCTGGCGGACGAAATCAATCGGGCCACCCCAAAGACGCAGTCCGCTCTGCTGGAAACGATGCAGGAAGGAACGGTCACCATTGCTGGCGTCCGCTACGAACTGGAAAAGCCGTTCTTCGTCATGGCGACGCAAAACCCGATTGAGCAGGAAGGGACCTACCCGCTGCCCGAAGCCCAGCTTGATCGCTTCCTGTTCAAGCTCGTGGTCGGCTACAGCTCGCGCGAGGAACTGGCGACCGTGGTGGACCGGACCACTAAGGGAATCGTCATCAAGCCCGAGAAGGTGATGGACGGCTCGGAAATCCGCAAGTGGCAGAAGCTCATCCGCGAAGTGATTCTCGCGACGCATGTGCAGGATTACATTGTCCGCCTGACGCTCGCGACGCATCCCAACGGCCCCTTCGCCCTCCCAGTCACCAATCAATATCTCCGCTGGGGAGCCAGCCCTCGTGGCGCACAGACTCTCGCCCTAGCCGCCAAGGTCCGGGCCCTCCTCGAAGGGCGCTACAACGTCAGCTTCGAGGATGTCCGCCGCGTCTATCTCCCCGCCATGCGGCACCGCGTCATCCTCAACTTCGAAGCCCAGGCCGAGGGGCTGGATACTGACAAAGTCCTGCTCGACATCCTCGAGAAGCTGCCGGAAAAGGGAGAAGATGCGCCGGTGAAGGCAGTGCTGGCGAAGTAAGGAGGGAAAGGCGATCAGAATTCTTGCTTTCTCCCAAGCGCTCTGGCGTATCAACGTCCGCTTATACGATAATGGGAAGGAGCAAGGCGACCGGCACCGGGAATTCCCATTCGCTATTCGCCATTCGAATTTCGTCATTCCTTGCGAAGTCCCACCCATGACCACCATCCCCTCCTTCTGCGACGGCCTCGTTCGCCGTGACTTTCTCCGGCTCGGCGTGGCGGGGATGTTTGGCTCGTCGCTGTCCTTGGCGTCGCTGATGCGTGCGGAAGCGGCTCCCGGGGCGCGAGGGGTGAAGGACACCGGCGTGTCGGTGATCTACCTCTTCTTGAAGGGGGGGCTCTCGACGATCGACACGCTGGATATGAAGCCCAATGCTCCCGCCGAGTTTCGCGGTGACTTTCATCCGATTGGAACGAACGTGCCGGGGATCGAAATTGGCGATGCCCTGCCGAAGCTCTCGCAGCAGATGGACAAGATTTGCCTGCTCCGCGGCTTTGGGCACAAGAACAGCGACCACGGACCGGCGGACCATTACATGCTGACTGGTTACTTTCCGACAGCCGGCTTTAATCCATCGCTCACCCCCAACAACCAGCGGCCGTCATTTGGATCGATTATCGCCAAGAAGCTCGGAGGCCAGGCCAAAGACCGTGCGGCCAGTTCCATCCCACCCTATGTCTGCCTGCCGCAACTCTCCAACAGCGGCGGGGCGGCTTATCTCGGCGCGACCTGCGCACCGCTCTCCATTGATGCCGATCCAGCCGCCCCGGACTTTGCCGTGCCGGACATGGTTCCGCCGGTCAATCTCTCGGCTGGCCGCCTGAACAACCGCCGCGAGCTGCTCCGGCATGTGGACCAATTGCAAAAATCCGCCGAGCTGGATGCGAACACTCGCGCCAAGACTGTCGATGTCTTCCGCCAGAAGGCCTTTGAGTTGATGACCTCGCCGCAGGCCAAGGCCGCCTTCAACCTGCAGGCCGAGCCCGACAAGCTGCGGGACGAATACGGCCGCGGCACACTCGGCCAGTCTTGCCTGATGGCCCGCCGCCTGATTGAAGCGGGCGTCCGCTGCGTGACCGTGGAGCACAGTAACTGGGACACGCACGACAACAACTTTTCCGTCCTCCGCCGCGATCTGCTGCCGCAGCTTGATCCGGCGCTGGCGACGCTGTTCCGCGATCTGTCCGATCGTGGGCTGCTGGGCAAGACGCTGGTTATCGTCACCGGCGAATTCGGCCGCACGCCGCGGATCAACAAGAACGCCGGTCGCGATCACTGGGGTCCGTCCTTCACCGTTGCGCTCGGCGGCGGCGGCGTGAAAGGGGGCCGCGTCATCGGCGCCAGCGACGACCGGGCCGAACGCCCCGCCGACAAACCCCACGGCCCTGAAGACCTGGCCGCCACGATGTGCCATCTCACCGGCATCGATCCCAAGGAAGAGTTCCTCACCCCCGAAGGGCGGCCGGTGAAGATTGTGAATGACGGGAAGGTGATTTGGGAAGCGTTGTAACTGTCGTAGCCACACGCGGCCTCGCGTGTAGGCTTCCTTTCTTTCCGTCGCCAATCAGAAGCCAGCACGCGGGCCGCGTGCGGCTACTCAAACTCATACCCCACATAGAACGTCACTCGCCCGTCCGCGTGCTCCTTGATATTGGTGATGTGTACCGGCAGCCCGCCACCGAGTTGCGAGCGGCTGGAAGGGACGGTGTAGGGGGTGTACGAGTTGTTGGCTCTGGATGGGTACGGCACCGCATCGCGGAATGAGCCTGGACCGGCGGGGCCTTCGATGCCGTGGGATTCCTCGAGCATCGGCCGGTTGCCGACGACGCGCCAGATCAGCAGCCCTTCGCTCGGCAGGCTGGCGTCAAAGCCCAGTTTGCGGCGGTTTTCCAGCAGCAGATACTCGCTGCCGTCGCTACGGAGCAAAATCTTGTAGCATTGTTTGGAACCTGTTTCGACCGGGTCAAGCAAGAGCTTTTGCTTGATGGTCGGGTCAATCACGGTTGGAGTGATCCAGCCGAGCTGCTCTTTGCACCAGGCGCTAAAGTGTTGCGGTCGTCCGTTGGGGGCCTGGTTGGACATTGCACACCAGATGCTCATCCCCTCGGAACCGGGATTTTCGGGCCGAGCGTAGAGATCGGGCAGGCCGAGCATGTGGCCGAACTCATGGCAAATCACGCTGATGTCGCTGATGTTGTTGCCGCCCTCGGGGCAGATGAAATACTGCACCCGCCGGCCGCCGTGGTTGAAGTTGGCCCGATGCGGCCAGTAAAGTCCTCCGCGGTTGGTGCGGACCCGCTCTCCCGCGTAGACATAGAACACGCCGTCAAAATCTCGAAGGGCGTCCTTTCCGTCCCGTTCCAGCACTTTGTCGAGGGCTTCGCCGAGGAAAATGCCCTTGTTGCTGGCGTTGGTTCCGGTCGTGTAATCATTGCGCGGCTTGCCGACTTCAACCCAGTCAAAGACCTTTCCCTCCACCCGCAGCTTTCCGTAGGATTGCTCGCGGTAGTAGTCCTTCACGCTGCCGTAGACAGTTTGGCCGGTGACGCTCTTATCGATGTAGCGGCCATCGCTGAATAGGGCCTGCTCCCAAGCGTCACGGGGGATCTTTTCGTTGTGCTTGGCGTCCGGGAACTGAACGAGCACGACGGCCAGGTTGTAGAGGTCACGCCGCCAAGCTGCGCTGCCGCGAGTGGGGTCGAAATTGCGCGGCGGCTCGGAGGAGGCGAGCTGAACCTCGTATTCCTTCTCTTCCGCCTCTCGCTTGACGAGCAGTTTCACGAGGTCGCCGGGAGCCTTGCCGGACAACCTTTCCCGAAACCCGCTGGAGTCCTTGGTTTCGCCGCCATCGATGCGGGCAATGATGTCACCCGCCTTGAGGCCGACCTTCTCCGCGGGGGAGCCGGTGATAATCTCTTTGACGAGCGCGCCGGCTGCTTCCTTGGCATCTTCGATTTGCACTCCCATGATCGCCCTGGGGCGCGTGGTATTCCCGGCGCTCAGTGGGCGGCTGGTGGCGGTGAGTTGGGCGGTGAGTTCCAGTGGCTGGCCGCCACGAAGGAGCGAGAGCTTGACCGATTTTCCCGCCGGCTGGGAATGAATCCACTGGCGGAATTGCGCGGGAGAGGCGAACTCTTGCCCCTCAATCTTCTGTACCACATCTCCCGCCAGCACTCCCGCCGTTGCCGCCGGGGACTCCAGGGCCGCTTCGGCGACAACCAGCTTTCCCCCTTCCCCTTGTTCCAGATAGACACCGAGGAAGCCGGTGGAAATCGTGGTGGACGCGCCGACGGTTTTTCCGTCCGCGGCAATTGCGGTTTCCGGTGTGCGAAACTGGCTGAAGTCGAACTCCGCCAACTCGCGATCAGCGTCGGTGGGCCCGGGTGGATCCCAGCCAAAGGCCGGTGCATGCCATGTGGCACCAACAAAAACAAGCGAGGCGACAACCTGGAGAAGAATCCGGCGCTGGGCACAAGATCGCAACATAAAGGATGACCCTGATAAGAAGCGAACGGGGGACGTCAGGCCCCAGTTACAATTGAAAACTTGTTGGCGAGCCAGACAGGGCCGTCAACGTCCCTGCCAGTAAAGCAGGCGGGAGAGGGAAAAGCAACAATTGGGTTTGACTTTGCAGTTGCTTTTGCGTTTGATAGAAGTAGTTTTGTGGTAAGGCCTTACAAGTTCAGGGTCGGTTGGAGCGGAAGTGTCTTTTCCTGAACTGGAACCCCTTGGCACCTCAATTGCATACTGTGTGGCGCACGCGGTACTCCGTCACCACCTTTTCGATATGAAACTCGATACCCCCACCCTCCTGATCACGGACGACGACCGGGATTTTCGCGAAACGCTTCGCGAAGTCTTCGAGCCGCGGGGGTTTCGCACCTATCTGGCGGGGGATGGTGAAGAAGCCCTCCAAATCATTCAAAACGAGCGGATTCACATCGTCCTGCTCGACATGCACATGCCCCGGCTGAGCGGACTCGATACCATCCGCCGCCTCCGCGAGACACAGCTTACCTCCCTCTTGCCCTGCATCCTCATTTCCGCCGCCTTGGACGATGTCATCCGGGAAGAAGCCCGCAAGCAGCGGACCTTTAGTATCTTGGCGAAACCCGTCCGCCTGCGGGAAGTGACCGGCGTGGTGCAAGACGCCCTCCGACAAGCCTACGACTGGCCAGCGCAATGAAGTCTGCTGCGGATGAATCTGGCCACGGATTGAACACGGATAGGGCCGAGGCGGAAGGGTAAGATGTGGGAAGGAGCAGCGCTGGTGCAGCCCGTTCCCATAATCCACTACTTTCCATCTCTCATTCTCTCCTTCTCCTATGCCTTTATCCGTGCTCATCCGTGTTCAATCCGTTGCTCTATTCCTTCTTTTGCTTCTGGCCGGTCAGGCCGTGGCGCAGTCCTTGGATGGCCGCGAAGGGCGGAATCTGTTGCTGGAGAATTTTCGTCCGCAGCCGGCGTTGAAGGTGCCCGAGCATCGGCTGACGAAAGCGAAGTTCCCGGTCATCGACGTCCATACGCATTTCCGCATCAAGCTCAAAGGAGGCGAGAAAGAGCTGGATGCATTCGTTAAGACGATGGACGAAAACAACATCGCTCTGTGTGTCAGTCTCGATGGCCAGCTAGGCGAGAAGCTCGACGAGCACGCGAATTTCCTTTGGACCAAGTATCCCAACCGCTTTGCCATCTTCGCCAATCTCGACTGGCAAGGGGCCGGCAAAGGGGACGACCCGGCCACTTGGGATTGCCAGCGGCCGGACTTCGCCCGCCGCATGGCTCGCGAACTGACCCTCGCGAAAGAGAAAGGGGCGTGTGGCCTGAAAATCTTCAAACAGTTCGGCCTGGAATACAAAAACTCCGATGGCTCGCTGCTCAAGATCGACGATCCTCGTTGGGACGACATCTGGCACGTCTGCGGCGAGTTGGGTCTGCCGGTGCTCATCCACGTCGCCGATCCCGCGGCTTTCTTCCTGCCGATCGACGAGAAAAATGAACGCTGGGAAGAGCTGCACCGCCATCCGGAATGGAGTTTCTTCGGCCCGCAGTTCCCAAAACAATCGGAAGTCTTCGACGCCTTTCTGAGAGTTGTCAAGCGGCATCCCAAAACGACCTTCATCAGCGCCCACGTGGCAAACAACCCGGAAGACTTGGCGGCCGTTTCCCAGTGGCTCGACGACAACCCCAATCTCCACGTCGAAATCGCCAGCCGCATCGGCGAGCTCGGCCGCCAGCCGGTCTCCGCCCGCAAGTTCCTGCTCAAGTATCAGGACCGCGTTCTGTTCGGCACGGACGGCCCCTGGCCCGAGCAGCGCCTGCGGCTGTACTGGCGGTTTTTGGAAACCGAGGACGAGTATTTTCCTTACAGCGAAAAAGAGTTTCCACCGCAGGGATTTTGGAACATCTACGGCGTCCACCTGCCGGAGGAGGTGCTGAAAAAGGTGTATCAGGAAAATGCGCTGCGGCTGGTGCCGGGGGTGAGGCAGAAGGTGGAGCGATTTCATGCCAGTCGGGAATAATTTCGGTTGCCGTAGCGAATGAGAGTTCATGGCTGCGCCGCCCCGAAAATTCGTCCCGAGCTTTCAGTTCTCGCTGCGATTTCTGCTCCATGCAACGACGCTGATCGCCCTGTTCTATGGGCTCCGCCGCGGTTATCTGATGTCGGCGTTTCACCTGAACGAGGTGATCGAACGTGCCAGGAACGTTCCTACCATCCTCGCTCTGGCGGCAGCTCTGCTGGCCGTGCTCTTGCCTCTCGGTTCGCGCAGCAAACCTTGGTTCCCGGCGAACAGCGGCATCATCCTGGGAGCTGCCGTTGGCTCGCTTTCGTGCCTTGCCCTGGTAATTGAATTCGGCGAATCATTGCGGCGTATGGACTATTGGAATTGGTGGCGAGACTGGCCGTTCGTCGCCCCGTATCTCATCGTGGCAACGGTACAGGGAGGAGCCATCGGGGCGTTTGTGACGCGGCTTGGTGGCCTGCTCCGGTACGCATTCTTGAAGCGTCGAATCAAGACTAATCTGCGATCCCATACCGCAAAATGCACCACAGGGCATTAACCAAATCCTTCACGCCGATCTTCTTCCCTTCGGCGTAACTACGGGCGGCATAGTGGATCGGCCGTTCGACGATGCGACAATTGCGGCGGGCGAGTTTGGCGGTCACTTCGGGCTCGAAGCCGAAACGGTTTTGCTGGATTTCGAACTTCGTCAGCACGTCCCGGCGGAAGACCTTGTAGCAGGTTTCCATATCGGTCAATCGGAGCCCCGTCAGCAGGTTCGACGTTCCCGTCAGAATTCCATTCCCCAGCCGATGAATGAACGACGAATGCTTCGGCTTCTCGCTGAGGAACCGCGAGCCATAGACCACATCGGCTTCGTTGGCGAGAATCGGCTGGAGCAGCGGCAGGATATCTCGCGGGTCATATTCCAGATCGGCGTCCTGCACGGCAACGACGTCCCCGCTCGCGTGACGGAAACCGGTTCGCAGTGCCGCCCCCTTTCCTTCGTTCTTCGGCTTATGAATCACCTCCAGCCGCAGGGGGAAGGCGAGGTCATCCAGCACTTTCTTCGTCCCATCCTTGCTGCAATCATTGACGACGATGATCTCGGTATTCAGCGGCAAGGCCTTCACCCTGGCCAGCACGCGGCTGATGGTTCGTTCCTCGTTGTAGACGGGGATGATGACCGACAACTTGAAGCGGAATGGGAGTTCGAAATTGAGTTCCGCCGGTTCGTAACCGTCGTCGTCCGCCAGCAGGCGAGTGAGTACTTCGGCCCGGTCGAGAAGCGCTTCGGCTCGCGCGATCGCTTCCAGCGGTGCCAGCGAAGCATCGTCGAGGATGAGCGGTTCCAGCGAGTCGGGGCGTTCCAGGGTCAATGGGTCGGTTATCATTTTGGATTGCTCTGCGAGATGGCAAGGCTGTTCTTCGGATGCGCTTCAGGCTCGTGCCCTGTGGGTATCGCCGGCCAGATCGCAAAACCCCCTTGTTTCGCGTCGCTAATCTGTCGGCGGGCCGGCGGGATGAAATCAGGACTGGTGGAGTCGGCATACCTGGTCGCTCGGCCCCAGACCTGGGCGAGCTCATCTTGATACAGAAGCACCCAGGCGGTCCCCTGCCCTTGCATCACGTTCACGCTGGGCGATTGCAAGCGTGAGATGAGGGCAAGATCGGGATTGCCACGCTGCAGGGCGATCGTCGGGTTGAATTTGTTCACCGGCCCGCGGTAGCGCATCTCGGGACCGACATTTCCCATCACAAAGTCGAAATGCTCGTCCAGCATTTGCTGCGAATAGCTCGTGCGGCAGCGGCCATCGACGTGAACAAGCAGCCCCTTCTCGCCCGGCTGATGCGGACCGAGGGCGGCGAGGGCGTACTGTGCCCAGTTAAAGGTGCAGAAGAGTTTTCCTTCCAGTTTCTCGCCGGCGATGTAGCGAATTGCGGAAACGGGATAGCTCCCCTGCTCCACCTTGATTTCGCGACATTGGAAAAACAGTTGGACGCCGCAACTGAGCCATGCTGCCGCGAGTCCGACCCACGAAACCCGCAAGAACATAGGGCTAAGAGCATCCGCTGGCGATTCGCCTTCTTTGGAGATTCTGAACCGCTGGAGTAATGAATCCAGATGCGGCGGCAGCCAAAAACCGAGGGCGATGGCAAAGAACGCGATGTGGCGGAGGTGGACCAGCGACTGCCACAGGATCAGTCCGAGAATGACGAGTTGGGTGAAGTCCTTGGGGCGTTTGCTGATGACAAGCGTCGCCAGCCAGGTGCAGGCCAGTAGCACAAACGGCATGTTCTGGGCTTCAAGCAGGTTCGGGGAACGCCACTCGGTAATCTCTGGCCGCGGCACCCGCAGATCGTCAAACAGCCAGAGGTGGAAATCAAGTCCGTAGGGATTGATGAATGTGGCCAGGCCGCCAACCGCGGCAAACATGGCAAATCGCTTGAGCAGGCCGGTCGCCCCCCATCCTTGCCGCAACACCAGTTCCAAACTGCGCAGCCCCAAGTAGGCCAGAAACACGCAATAACCCGCCAGAAAGCCACCGTGCGAATTCGTCCAGAGGATCATCAGAATTGGAACGAGCCACAAAAGCTTGATGCGGGCGATGGAGTAGACGAGAGGTACTCGATCTCCCTCTCCCTCTCCC
>SXOA01000177.1 GCA_005778405.1 Planctomycetaceae bacterium | reverse complement strand
GGGATTGATCCCCTCGCCGACCGTGCCGAGCAGGCGAAGGCTCGACAAATCGTGCTTCTCGACGTGCTGGTCTCCCCACTTGATGAACGCCCGGATCGCCGTCGGTGCCGTGTAGAGGATGTTGACGCGATACCGCTCGATGATGTCCCAGAAGCGGTCCTCAGCCGGATGGTTGGGAGCCCCTTCGTACATCATCGCGGTGGCCCCCGCAGCCAGCGGCCCGTAAACGAGATACGTGTGCCCCGTCACCCAGCCGATATCGGCAGTACACCAATAGATGTCTTCTTCGCGATAGTCGAAGACCCACTGAAAGGTTTTCTTGGCCCAGAGGTTATAGCCCGCCATCGTGTGGCGGATTCCCTTCGGCTTTCCCGTGCTGCCGCTGGTGTAGAGGATGAAGAGCGTGTCTTCGCTATCGTGCGGCTCGGCGGGGCAATTGACGGATGCCTTGGCGGTCAACTCGTGCCACCAATGGTCCCGGCCCGCTTTCATGGTGACGTCGTTCTTGGCCCGTTGATAAACGACGCAGTGTTTGACGGTCGGTGATTTCGCCAAAGCCTCGTCGACCGTCTTCTTCAGGTCCAGCAGCTTCCCCCGCCGCCAGCCGCCGTCGGCAGTGATGATGCATTTGGCCTTGGCGTCGTTATTCCGGTCGGCGATGGCTTCCGCCGAGAAGCCGCCGAAGACCACGCTATGGACCACTCCCATCCGGGCGCAGGCCAGCATGGCGATGGCGAGTTCCGGCACCAGCGGCATATACAGCGTCGCCACGTCCCCCTTCTTGAGTCCCAGGTCCTTGAGGGCATTGGTGAACTTGCAGACCTCGGTGTGAAGCTGTTGATACGTCAGCGTCCGCTTATCCCCCGGCTCACCTTCCCAAATAATGGCCGCCTTGTTGCGGCGGGCCCCAGTCAGATGAGCGTCGAGGCAGTTGTACGAGACATTGGTCTGCCCGCCAACGAACCATTTGGCAAAGGGCTCCTTCCAATCGAGGACCTTCTCGAACGGTTTGAACCAGTGGAGTTCCTTGCGGGCGAGATCCCCCCAGAATTTCACGGGGTCGGCTTTGGCCTGTTCATAGAGTTTTTCGTAGGCCTCTTTGGAAGGAATGAGGGCCTTCGCGCAAAACTCCTCGCTCGGCGGAAACAGCCGATCCTCGTGCATCACCGTATCAATTTGCCCGCTCATCTCAGCCGCCTTTCTGCGAAACCCTGACGACAATAGGAACCGCCGATTCTAAAACTAGCCCGAAGCGCAAGCGAGGGGGAGCGCTCGACTCCAGTGGGAAACTCATTTCGGCGTCGGCCGTCGCGGCCAACCGCGGTAGAGGACAATCACAGCGGGAATGAGGCCGAGCAGGCAGGCGAGAATGATGAACGGCAGCATGGGCTGGGGCTGGGCTGCGGCGACGAACACTCCCGCACCGGTACAGACGACGCAGAAAGCGACCAGCGAACCGAGAGCCGCCACGAACGAGGTGACCACGCCAAACCCAACCAGGCGGAACTGGGAACGGGCCCGCAGCGACGGAGCGGCGGTCCGAATGACGGCTTTGGTGCGATAGAACGTGGCAATGCTCAAAAACAGCACGAACGAAACCATCGTCCCAATCACCTCGTTCCAGTAAAACGCCGCCGCACAGACCGAAACGACCGTCGTCAGGCCGAACAGATTCAATAACGAGAATTGCCACGGCCGTTCAACGGGCTGAGGATTTGGCGGCTGAAGGGGTTCATCGGTCATGGGAATGGAACCAGAATTGATTCTTCGATTCTCGACCCTCTTCTTGTTCCTTTGCGGCCTCTGCGCCTCTGCGTGATGCTCTCTTAAAGAAAAAGCAGGGCCTCACGCAGAGGCGCAATGGCCGCAGAGACTATTATGGAGACGCCGATGTCGAGCGGTCTTGCTCCTGCTCAAGTTGCAGCGCCGATTCTTCCACCACCTGGCAATCGGGCAGCGATTCCAAAAATGTCCGGCCGTATTGCTTGGTTTTCATCCGGGGATCGAGGATCACGACGATGCCCGTGTCGGTGGCGGTGCGGATGAGGCGGCCGAAGCCCTGGCGGAGCTTGATGACCGCTTCGGGAAGCTGGTAGTCGCGGAAAGGATTGCCGCCGCGGGCCTTGATGTCTTCCAGCCGGGCTTCGAGGAGCGGAGCGTCCGGCACACTGAAGGGGAGCTTGGTGATGATGACGTTTTGCAGGGCATCCCCCGGCACGTCCACCCCCTGCCAGAAGCTGTCGGTCCCCAGCAGCACGCCGCGAGGATTCTCTTTGAACATCTCCACCATCTTCGTCCGCGGCACTCCGTCCGCCTGGCTGTAGAGAGCCATGTTCCGCTTCGCCAACCACGGCGTCAGGTCGGCAGCGGCTCGCTTGAGCGATTCGTAGCTGGTGAAGAGGACAAAGGCGCGTCCGTCCGTTCGCTCCACGTATCGCTTGATCATCTCGCTGGCTCGGCTGTCGAAATTCGCCTTGTCCGCCGATGGATCGGGCATATCTCCGACGAGAATCAGCTTCACCTGCCGGCGGTAATCGAACGGACTGCCGACGCGCAAGGATGCCGACTGCGTCAGGCCGATGCGGGATTTGAAGAACTCGAAGCTCGGTTTTTTGCCGGTGGACAGCGTGGCGCTAGTCATGATTACGGTTTTGGCGACGGAAAAAAGCTGCTCGCGGAGGACTGGGCCGGTGTCAATCGGCGCCGCGGAGAGCGTCTGCCGCGGCTTGCCACCGCGAGAGAACGAAGTCTCGTGCCAGTAGACGCTCCCTTGGCTCTGCTGCTCCAGCCAATTGGCGATTTCTCCGGAGAGCACCATCAGCCGATTCTGAGCGGAGACGAAGTTGAGCTTCTGCGATTCGTCCTTGATTTCGTCGGTCCGAGCGCGGATTTCCTGGGCGAGTGCCGTCAGGGCGGGGCTGATTTCGTTCGCCATCGCCACCGGAGTACGGAACCGGCCATTCTTGTTGCCGGTCTTATGCATCGCGGCCATCACGTCCGCGAAAAACTCGTCGGCCAGAGTGTAGCACTCAACAACGAGCTTCTGAGCCTTGGCGAAGCGGCCACGTTCCTCCTTTTCGCTGACGAGTAGCCCTTTGTTGGTCCGATCGTTATAGAGGCGGCTGAGGATGTAGTGGACCTGGCCGGAGGTGACGGAGAGTCCGAGATGGTCGCCGGCGACGGCTTCCAGCGTGTGGGCTTCATCGAAGATGACCGCGTTGTACTCCGGCAGGATGCTCGCCCCCGACTGCCGCAGGGCCAGGTCGCTGAAGAACAGGGCGTGATTCACGACCAGAATCTGGGCGTTGTAAACACGACGGCGGGCCTGGTAATAGAAACAGTCCTTGTATGTCGGGCAGTTCCGCCCCATGCAATTGCCACTGTCGCTGGCGACTTCGTCCCAGACCGCGTGGCTCGGTTGAAAGCTCAAGTCGCTGCGGCTGCCGTCGCCGGTTTTTTTGGACCAGGCGATGATCTGCCGCAGGTCGTCCACTTCCTCCTGATTCTGGAACAGGCTCCGGGTCTTCTCCGCCGCATTGTTCATCCGCCGCAAGCTGAGGTAGTTCCCTCGCCCCTTCACCAGCACAGCCGTGAATTCCTGCGGCATTACGGAACGGAGCAGCGGGATGTCCTTGTTGAGGAGTTGCTCCTGCAAGCTGATCGTGTGAGTGGAAATGATAATCCGCTTCTTGGGCCCCGTCTCATCATCACCCGGATTTTTCTCCTGGCCCTGCTCCGCCGTCACCGCCAGAATCGCCGGCACCAGGTAGGCAAAGCTCTTCCCCACCCCCGTCCCCGCTTCGGCAATGAGATGGTGCTTTTCCCGCAGGGCGCGCTCCACCGCCTGGGCCATCGCCAGTTGTTCCTGGCGATGCTCATAGTTGGCCATCCGCGCGGCAATGCGGCCGCCGGGCCCGAGAATTTCGGCGACCGCAGACATGCGTTTACGATAACAGGAAGGGGCGGAACTGTCGCCTTTCGCTCCGCGAAAGGCGACTTACTTCCTGACTTCCAGGTACGGCGGATCGAGCGGCTTGTCGCTGCCGGGGAGTTTGGCGTTCTGGCCGTCAGGCGACATTTGGGCGAAATAGATGCGGAAATCGATCCGCTGGTCGATGAATTTGGTCCGGCCATCGCAATACATCATCATGACGCCGCCGGGGTGTTCGCTGGAGGGTCGGGCGAAGCGGACGCTGCCGTCGCCGGTCCCTCGCTCCTGGTTGATGAACAGCACCAGGCAATCCGGCGTGTGCCGGCCGTCGGCATCGCCGGGAGCCCACAGAAAGCCAACGCGGGCTTCGTCGCTGTCGGTCCAAAGGCTGGCGTCGAGGTTTTCGCTGAGCATGATGGTGTAGGAAGCGCCGTCGTTGTCCTCAACGAATTGCGGTGACGTGAAAATGACCGGGTCGTGGTTCCCAAATTCATCGAGAAAGACACCGTTGGCTGGCCAGTCGGGCGGGAACTTCTTGTCCTTCGTCTGATTGTCCGGCATCCCGCAATTGGCCACGTAGCTCGTCCACGGCTGGCGCTTGTCGGCCTTGCTGCGAGGGTCTTCGGGGCAAATGAACTCGGGGAGATAGAGGTCCGGCGTCTTGCCACGAGTCGCATCGGGGCCGGGAGGGCCGTACGCCTCGTAATGCTTCTGCCGCGGGCCGAACTTGTCCGGGCCGGGCAGGAACAGCAACGGATTGAACCGCTCTTCCTTGGGAACCGTGTCCATATTCACCTCCACGTGCCGCGACAAAAACGGCAGCAGCTCAAACTGCCAGCCGGTCTTCGTCCGTTTGCCGGCGGCGTCCAGGGCCTGCTCGTTGGTGTAACCGGGAAAGTGCTTGCCTGTTCGCAGTTCGGCCACGAATAGCGTTGTCAGGCCGACGTCCGTCAGGCGGTAGTCGCACGTGTTGCGGCGGGCCGACTGCCGGCTTTGTAGCAGAAAGGGCAACGCCAACGTAGCCAGCACGATTCCCATCACGATCATGGCAACCCATTCCGCTCGGGAAAGGCCACGGCGGAGTCGGAGGTAGGAGGATCGGGCCACGGATGGAACACGGATGGGCACGGATGAAGGCAAAAAAACGGAGACAGGAAAAAGCGGGAACGGATTGCCGTCATTATTCTGCCTGATGGTTGACCTCACCAGTGCCAGCACCGATGATAACGCGACTGGCTCACCTCTCTATCACTAGTCCGCCATGACCGACGCCGCACCTGCCGCTGGAAAAAAGCCCACCGATTTCGTCGCACCCCACCCCGGCAGCCAGCAGATGCCCCGGTGGGATACCGGCGAGCTCATTGACGCGCCGGGCTTCAAATTGCGGAACATCCTGGGCCTCATCGGCCCCGGACTCGTCATGGGGGCGGCAGCCATCGGCGGCGGCGAATGGCTGGCGGGACCACAAGTGACGGCTCGCTACGGGCCATCGCTCCTGTGGGTTGCCGCCATCAGTATTTTGTTTCAGGTTCTCTACAACATCGAAATCAGCCGCTACACGCTCTATACCGGCGAGCCGATATTCACGGGAAAATTTCGCGTTCCCCCCGGCCCGATGCTCTGGGTAGTGCTGTACTTGCTTCTGGATTGGGGGGCGCTCGCTCCGTATCTGGCCATGAGCGCCGCTTCGCCGCTGATCGCCATTTTCCAAGGAGAGTTGCCCAAGCCGAACGATCCCAATCTGGCCATGCTCGTCAAGATCATCGCCAGTGGCATCATTGCCGCCTGCGCGGTTCCGCTGATTTTCGGGGGCAAAATCTACAACTCGCTCAAGGTGGTCATGTCCTTCAAGTTGGTGACGGTCATCGGCTTTTTGCTGTTCCTGGGGGTCTTTTATTCCTACTCTTCGACTTGGCTGGAAATTGCTACCGGGTTCTTAAAAATCGGCAACGTGCCGGTCATTCGGAGCGAAGATTCCAACGGCAACGGCGTACTGGATCCCGGCGAGGACTTTGATGGCGACGGCAAGGATGGCCACATCGACATTGTGGAGCCACTGCTTCCCAAAACGGTGGATACCAATAAAGACGGCGTGGCCGATGACTGGGCCAAAGATGCCCAGGGGAATCTGATCAAGTTTGAAGACTCCGACAAGGACAACATCCGCGATGGTGCCAATGTCGAGAACATCTTTACGAGCCTTTTCACGAAGGGAACCCTTCCCCAAATGGACTGGGCCCTGATGGCCATGATCGCCGGCCTGGCGGCTATTGCGGGGAATGGGGGGCTGACCAATACCCCCATCAGCAATTTCACTCGCGACCAGGGCTGGGGAATGGGGCACCACGTCGGCGCGATCCCGAGCATGATTGGGGGACAAGGAATCACCCTTTCGCACGTTGGCTGCGTGTTCGATGTGAATGCCGAGTCTCTTCCGCGCTGGCGGCGCTGGTACAACCACATCGTCCGCGATCAAACACTGGCCTGGATGATGGCCTGCTTCATCGGCGTTGGCTTGCCGAGCATCCTGTCCGTCGGCTTTCTTCCGCGGGGGACGGAGTGCGACGACTACAACACCGCCTCGCTGACCGCCGGAGGCGTGGAGCAGCGGGTCGCCAATCCGCCGGCGGATGTCCTCGCTTCACAGATCGGTCTCACCTCGATCATCTCGGGCAAGTCGGCCGGCCGCTTCTTCTGGGGCTGCACCCTGTTTTGCGGTTTTTTGGTGTTGACCACGAGCATGGCCTCCACGATTGACGGCTTTATCCGCCGCTGGCTGGATGCTTTTTGGACGGCTATCCCGGCCCTCCGCCGGCTCGACATCAGCCAGATTGGCAAGGTCTATTTCTGCCTGCTCGTCGGCTATTTGGTCATCGCCTTTGGCGTCATCTGGTCCCCCATCAGCCCGGCGGGGGTCTTCAAGATCGCCACCACCGGCTACAACTTCGCCTTCGCCATCAGCGCCTGGCACACGCTGGTCGTCAACACCACGCTCCTTCCAAAGGAGCTCCGCCCGAACTGGTTCATTCGCATCGGTCTGGTCTTCGCGGGGCTGTTCTTCGTCTGCCTGGGAGTGATGTCGGTGCTGAAGATGTCGGGAGTGATCAAGTAGCTCATCTAAGCAGCGGCAGTAGCAGCTCATTCCAGATCTTATAGCCCGCGTCGTTCAGGTGCAGGCCATCTTTGAGAAAGATGTCGGGGCGGACCTGTCCGTCGGCGCTTTGCATGGGCTTTTCCACGTCGAGAAAAGTGCTGAGCTTGTCCGCCTCGCATGACTTGCGAACGAGCCCGTTCGTTTCCCGCTGTTTGTCCAGGAGCTTCGCGCGGGCGACGCTCGGCTTGACGCCTATGAAAATGAGTTTGCATTCCGGCAGCGCGGCGCGGAGCTTTTTCTGGAAAGCGGCGAAGTCGGCGGTGACCTGCTCTGGAGTTTTCTTGCCCCCCGCCAGGTCGTTGTCCCCCGCATAGAGGACGACGATTCTCGGCTGATGCGGCAGCACCAGCCGGTCGAAGTGCTCCACACTATCGCTAAGCTGCGAGCCCCCAAAGCCCCTGTTGATAGCTGGCAAATCAGGGAAGGACTCTTTCAAATCCCACATCCGGATGCTGGAACTGCCGACGAAGACGATGCCCTGTTTCGAGGGCGGAGCCTGCTTGTCCTTGGCCTCCATCGCGGCAAATTCCTTATCCCACTTGCCAGCCGCGGGCTCGACTTTCTTCTCCTGGGCCTGCGAAGTGCGTGCTAGCGGAAGGGTTACAGCCAGCGCCAATACGAAGTAACGGAGGCGAAACATGGAACGGTTCCCTGAAAAAGAAGGTGCGGTGAGCTTTCGGCCACGCTAGCAAAGGGCAATCCCGCTCACAAGCGACTTATCTTGCCGCTCTCCGCACCTCTTCCTATACTCCGCGGCCCGAATTTCCGGGACTGGCATTCTCAGTTGGCGGAACTCCCTGCGCCCCTTTCGTTTCATCCAGCAGGACGCTTGGACCTGAAACCCCTACTCGCGCTATTTCGCATCGCTCTCACGAGCGCGCTTCTATTGCTGCGCGCCGCGGCAGCCCTCGCGCGCAAGCGGGTGTTGTCCGGCGACAAGTATCGGCAAGGTGAGGGGACAACCTTCAATTGCAGATTTGAGATTGCAGAATGCAGATTGTCGGCGAGGATCCGAATCGCAATTTGCAATCTGCATTTGTTCGTCGCGATCTTCGTGTTGGTCATCGGCACAATCCCCGCCTTCGCCGCGGTCGACCGTCCCGTCTCCGATCAGGCCGGCGAGATTGTCATTCGCGGCCAGGAGGCTCGCACCTGGGAGCAAGGGAGTTATGAAGTCTGGCACATCCGGGGCGGGGCGGAGATTCGGCAGGGGGATGTAGTGGCCCGCGCGCCGGAAGGGATTTTCTGGATCGACCGGGCCGAGACCTTTAGCGGCCGGCCGAGCAAAGTCATTGCCTATCTCGAAGGGAGCGGCAGAGAGCAAGTGAGCGTGCAGTTCGGGCCGGCGGGAAATCCCGAGGCGCTGAGCCCGAGCAAGGGGACGTCGCTGACCGACCGGACCTGGCTCGGCCGTTTTCACACCATGTCGGGAATTCAAATCGCCGCGCCCCAAACTGGCCAGGGCCCGCCGCAGGTGACGCCGGACATTTACGAGCGGGGCCGGGACGCCCGCTCTCCCAGTTCCACGCGATCGCAAGTCACCCCCGCGCAATTCGCCGCCCCGCAAGCCGGCGGCGAGGAGATCGCCCCTCCCACCGCCCAGCCAATCCGCCCCACCAGTCGCCGCGTCCGGTTTTTTCCTCGCGGGCATGGGCGGTGGCAGGTGAAATCGTTTGAGGACAAGGCCGCTGGCGAGCAGATTACCATGCTCACCTCCGGCGTGCAGATCATGGTCGAAGGAGTCGATCAGCTCGGCAACGCTTCGCTGGAGGCGGACAACATTGTCCTCTGGAGCCCCAAGCTGGACCTGACCAATCCGACCAGCCGCGAAATTCAGGAGGGAGACCCGCGGTACGAAGTCTATCTCGAAGGGAACATTGTCTTCCGCCAGGGGGACCGCGTGATCTATGCCGAGCGGATGTATTACAACATCACCCGCGAATATGGCGTGGTGCTCAATGCCGAAATGCTCACGCCGATCCCCGATTATCAGGGGCTGCTGCGGATGCGGGCCAAAGTGCTGGAACAGCGGGACCGCCAGCACTTTGCGGCGATGGATGCCGACCTGACCAGCAGTCGAATGGGAGTGCCACGCTATCGCCTGGCTTCGGGAAACATGGAAATTGAGGACGTCCAGCGGCCGCTGCTGGACCCCTTCAGCCAACAGCCACTGCTCGACGCCGAGACCGGCGAGCCGCAGGTGAATCACCAGCTTATGGCGACCAGCCGCAATAACTTCGTCTACCTGGCGGAGACGCCGGTCTTTTACTGGCCCACCATCGCCACCGACCTCACCAAGCCGACGTATTATCTGGATCGCATCCGCATCAAGAGCGACCGGGTCTTTGGCCAGCAAGTTCTGCTGGACTGGGACATGCATCAACTGCTGGGCATCCGAAACAAACCGCTCGGCACCAAGTGGGGTCTCTCCACCGACATCCTCAGCGAGCGGGGCTTCGCCTTCGGCACCGACTATCACTATACGCTTCCCGGCTTCTTCGGCATCCCCGGCGCGACCAGCGGCTTCATCGATGCCTGGGCACTGATTCATGAAGAGGGAAACGACAACCTGGGCTTCGACCGCCGCGTGGTGCCGCCGGAAGCGGATTTTCGCGGCCGCGTGCTGGCCAATCACCGCCAGATGCTGCCGCTGGGCTGGCAATTGACCAGCGAGACCGGCATCATCAGCGACCGCAACTTCCTGGAGCAGTATTACGAGAAAGAGTGGGACACGCTCAAGGATCAGACCTCGGGCATCGAGCTGAAGAAGCTCTATGAAAACATGTCGTTCAACCTTTCCGCCGATACGCGGACCAACGACTTCTTCATGCAGACCCAGCGGCTGCCGCGGCTGGACTTTTACATCTTTGGCCAGCCCTTCGCCTGGGACCGGGCGACGTTTCATTCGCACACCTTCGCCGGGTACGACCATTTGCTCCCCGCCAGCACGCCGACCAATCCGGTCGACCTGGCCAACTTCTCGCCGCTGCCGGGGGAAGTGGACCGCCAGGGGCTGCGGGCCGCCGCCCGCAACGAAATCGACCTGCCGCTCGAAGCCGGCCCAGTCAAGGTGGTGCCGTACGTGCTGGGCGAAGCGGCCTATTGGGGGAGCGATGTCAACGACCAGGAAGCCTCGCGCCTGTATGGCCAGGCGGGCGTGCGGGCCAGCCTCCCCCTCTGGCGGGCCAATCCGAACATCCAGAGCGAGCTGTTCAATCTCAACGGTCTGACGCAGAAGGTGGTTCTGGATATCGACGCCTTCGTCGCCGAGTCCAACCAGGACATGACCCTGTTCCCGCGGTACGACTCGCTCGACGACGACTCGACCGAGCACTTCCGCCGCCGCATTCCGGTCAACACGTTCGGCCAGGCCAACGGGACCTTTGTGCCGACTCCGTTTGACGACCGCTACTATGCCCTGCGGAGCAACTTGCAGGGCTCGGTCGCTTCCCCCGTCACGGAAATTGCCGACGACATGATGCAGGTCCGGATGGGCATCAAGCAGCGCTGGCAGACGAAGCGGGGCCTGCCGGGGCAGGAGCGCCTGGTGGACTGGATCACGTCGGAAACGGACCTTGTCTTTTTCCCGTCCCCGACGCGCGACAATTTTGGCTCCAGCCTGGGGCTCGTCGATTACAACTTCGCCTGGCACGTCGGCGACCGTTTCACGATTCTCTCCGATGGCTACTACGACTTCTTTGACGACGGCCTGAGCCAGTTGACGCTGGGGGGACTGCTTTCGCGGCCAGAGTATGGCAATCTGTACGTCGGCTATCGCTCCACCGATGGCCCGCTGGTCAGCAGCGTGCTGGTGGCGAGCCTCAGCTACCGGATGAGCGAAAAATGGATTGCCACCGCCGGAACGGCCGTGGACTTCGCCAACACGGGCAACATCGGCCAGACGGTCTCCATGACCCGCGTCGGCGAATCGTTCCTGGTTCGCCTGGGCCTCAACGTCGACGCCAGCCGCAACAACGTCGGCTTCGTGTTCGGCATCGAGCCCCGCTTCCTCCCCGGCAGCCGCCTGGGCCGCGTCGGCGGCGTGCAGATTCCGCCAGCGGGGGCGCTGGGACTGGAGTAAGGTTGGAGTCCGGCGTGCTGGAAGGGGTCGGGAAGGGCTTTCTCGCACCCAGCCCGGTAGTTTCCGAGTGAAATTTGGCCGCGAAAACCTCTCCGGACCCCGTTCGGGTTGCAGAAGGTTCGGACGGATCTCAGGTCCGACGTCTGACGCGATCTCGGTACTTTATAGCCAGCCACCTGAAGGGAGTCAGGAGGAGTTTTCGCGGCAGAGAATTCGCCGCCGCGAAGCTGTAAAGGCGAGAAAACACCTCCCGACCCCGACCTTCAGGGCTGGCTGGAATCCAGCCCCACTTTCATCTTTTCGCGAGCAGGAAACGAGTCTCCTCGTCAAGATTCCTGGTAGAATCCTTTCACTTCTCCAGGAGATCTTCCGATGAAACGGCTGCGTCGCGGCGCGACAAGAACACAGTTGCTGGTCGTGATCGCCCTTGGCATGATGGGAATGCTCGCCTTTGCCATTGGAGCGCCGCTGCTCCTCTTCCTACGCGAGAACAGCCGCCTTGCGCAATGCCGCAACAATCTCAAGGTCTACGGAATTGGGATTCATACCTACCATGATGTTTGGAATAGGATTCCTAGCGGAGCAACGGAAAAGGAGGGAATCGGGCACAGTTTTCAGGTACCGATTCTACCCATGATGGGACAGGAGCGGCTCTATGATGAGTTTCGCTTTTCCGGAAGGGCCACGGGGGACGCCCGCGAGAACGTCTACGTCGCGGAATATGGCGACGGCGTCGTCCTCCCCTTTGCCCGCTGTCCGAGCAGTTCGTTGCCAGTGTTTGCCATGATCGACGCCGGGGGGAAGCAAGTGCGGCATCAAATCTCTTCGTACGTGGGGATTGCCGGGTCGGACAACATCACCGTGCCTGGAACCGGCGAGAACAGTCATACAAGCTTCGCGGCGTGTTGCAACGATCTGGCGGGAGGAAATCCCCAACAGGGAATAATGTCCGTGGACGGAGCACTCGTCCTCAACAGCAGGTTCGGTTTTGGAGCCGTTCGAGATGGGCTATCCAATACACTGTTTATGAGCGAACAATCCGGATGGGGCAAGGTAACGACAGGAAGTGTGCCTTTTGACGCCAGTTCTCCGCATGGCTGGCTGGCAGGAACTGCCGAAGTCAAGACGGCCGAACAGTTACGAAGGGATGGGGGAAAGACGAATCTCAAATCTGTTTACAACTTGACAACCATTGTTTACCAGCCCGGAAGCGTCGATGTCGACAGGCCAGGAGTCAGCGCTGGGCACGGCCCTAACAATCCCTTGATCTCTGGCCACAGTGGTGTCGTCGCTCTAATGGGAGACGGATCGATCCGTCAATTCCCCTACCGGATGGATCTCATCGTTCTAAAAAAGCTGTCTCTTCGGGCCGACGGCCTGCCGCTCGAGCCGCAGCAGCGTCGAAAGTAAGAACGCTGGTTGCTACTCGGCCCTAACGCGCTTTGTTTTTGCTCCCCGAGGCGCTGGTGCCGAGGCCGAGGGCTTTTTTCAGTTCCGCATCCAGCTCCGCGGCGTGAACATTGTTGTTCAGGACGCGACCTTGCTTGTCGACGAGGAGCATCATGGGGAGCGTGAGGATCCCCATCTCGCTGGCGAGCCGGCTTTCTTCGATGCCCCCTTCTTCGAAGGCGTGGGGCCAGGGGTAGCGGTTGGCGTTTAAGAATTTCACGGCGTCGGTGGCGGAGCCGTCGAGGTTGACGCCGAGGGGCTGGAAGCCGGATTTGCCGTACTTGGCCTGCACGTCTTTGATGGTATCCATGTCTTCTTTGCTCGGCCCGGCCCAGGTGGCCCAGTAGTGGATTAGCACCACTTTACCGCTGTAATCCGCCAGATTCACGGCTCCCTTGCCATCAATGGATTTGCCTTTGAGCGTAATTTTCTTCCCCACCGAGTCGAGCCGGGTCTTGGCCCCGGTGGACTTTTTGGCCTGTTCCGAGGCAGGCATTTCGGCCAGCAGGCGGTTGTACCAGGTGAGGGCGTCTTTGGGCTTCTCGTTGAATTCATAGGCCATGCCGAGCTGCAGCATCGCCTCGGCTGCTTCGGGGGCGGTGGGGTAATCCTCAATGATTTTTTCCAATCCCTCGGTCCAAGTTTCGCTGATCTTGGCGTAGTCGGCCTCTTCCTTCTGACCGGCCGCATCCTTCTGCGCTTGTAGCAGGCGGTACGTCACAAAGGGGAGAAGCGTCTTGGCACCAGGAAGAGCCGCTGTATCTTCGGCAAGGGTCTCCAACCGTTTGACCCCTTCGGGATAGTTGCCGGCAGTGACGGCGGCGCTGATGGTTTCCGCAAACTGTCGGACCCAGTTGCCCCGCTCTTCGGCGGAGTTGGCGTTCTTGATGAGCTTGGTCAGCAAGTCGGTCCGCTTGTCGTTGATTTCCGCTTGCTTCTCGGGCGAGGCATTTGCCAGCGATTTCTCCAGCGTTTCCAGCTCGTCGTAGAGCTTGCGGGATTCGGGGGAAAGATCGCCCGTGCCAGCCACAGTCTCGCCGCTGCTGCCGGCGGCGTTGCTGGGGGAGAGGAGCCGGAACGCAGCGGTCTTGGTCAGCTCGATGTTTTCCGGCAGCCCCAGCACCCGCCAGCCATCGCCAACCTTCACCATCGAGCCGATCATGAGCTGCGAGTGTTTCTTCTCTTTGCCGCTGGGTGTTTCCACGACGGCGGAAGCGTCGTCGTAGATGGTCAGATCCTTGGTGTTGCCGTCCGTGCCGGCGGGAATGATGGCGGGGCGAGAAGCGCCGAAGTGAATCCACTCCGACTTGGCGGAAATAATTTTCTGCGCCTCGCAGCGACCGGCGAAATTTTTCAAAGAGGCCGCGATGCGGGTCTTAATCTCCGCGGTTTTCTTATCGGCCAGACCAAGCGAATCAAGCTCGCTGCTACTTAGTACAAGGCGGCGGAAGCGGGCTTCATCGGCGGTCGCGATGGCGGCCACGATCTCGGCGGAAACTTCCTCCGGAGAGATAGATTTCCAGGAGTCAATTTTGCCGTCCTGGTCTCTATCAATTCCCCACCGCGTGCCGGCAGTGCCGAGCCAGCGGCATTCGTTGACTTTGTTGTTGTGGTCGGTGTCGATGTCGCGATAGATTTCGATGCCATCTTTGAAGTAGCACCACTGATCGACCTGGTTATCCCCGTTGGTATCGAGAAATCGCCTCAGGACTTCGCCGCTGGCATCTTTCACCACGAAGCCGGAAATGCCGCCGAAGGAATCGACATCGAGCGTGCACTTGGCAACTTCGGCCTTGGTGGGCAGATCGTAGTCAACATCCTGTTGCGTCGGTGTGATGGCCAGAGCCTCGGCGGGAGTCGGCTTGGCGTTTGCCGTAACGGCGAGGAGAACCAGGGAAAGGGCTCCGGCGAGAATGGCAATCCGGCGATAATTCCGCAGCATGGCTTCCGTTCCTGTGAGGCATTTTGAACGAGATGGCCTGAACCAGCGGCAGCGGGCGCATCTCCTTGATTGATTCGGCTTTTCGGGGCTGCCAACCACCAATTGTATCGATGGAGCCGATTGGAAAAAGAGAAGTTTTTCCACAACAGCTCATGGGGAAGGAATATGCAGCCGATAATGGCCGGTTGCAAAGTTGGAGTCCCACCCACAGGTGGTTACTCCAAATCCGTCTGAAGGCGGGACTCCAACTGCATTTTGCCCCTTTGACAGTGCAGTTAAGGTGTTTAGAATCAAAAGTTTCCCCCAATGTGGAAAAAATGGGCGGTTAGCTCAGTTGGTTAGAGCGCGTCGCTGATAACGACGAGGTCACAAGTTCGACTCTTGTACCGCCCACTGGAAGAAGGGGACGTAGCTCAATTGGGAGAGCACTGCCTTTGCAAGGCAGGGGTTGAGGGTTCGAGCCCCTTCGTCTCCACTGGAAGAAGGGGACAGGGAACAGGAGACAGGAAACCGCGGAATAAGGCGTTTGTTTTGTCTCCTGTTCCCTGTATCCTGTCACCTTCCGCTGCCCCCCTTGCCCTCGATTCAAGAACCCGTATAGTTACAGACGAAGACAGATTCTTCACCCTTTTTTCGCTGAAACGACCTCCTGGAATCCACGAATGATGCAGCGAAAAAATCTTCTCCGCCGGGTTGACGCCCTATGCACTAAGCCATAGGATTACGCTTTCCCACTTTGCGGAACCTCAGCTACTGAATGAGAAGTTGCTTCGTCGTTTTGACGGACCAGCTTCCCGTCCAGTGGGACGGCATGACGAGGGCTTAGCGGCCCGAAGTCGTGAAATGATCTTTGACAATTTGGTTGTTGTGTAGATGGCATCTTCGTGAAGGTGCATCGATTCACATGTACTGAGCTCGCAAGGGCTTGAGATGTGTGAGGAAATGTATCTTGCACGGTCTCTTAGTAAAAAAGCGTTGCTCGTGCCGGTCGAAAGGCTGGTGCGAGCGAGACGAATCGAAAGAGCTATCGTTACTTGAAGAAGAGTGCTGTTCCCGCCGTGAGGCGCGGGCAGGACTCGAGAGTGGTGTTGCCACGCATATCAAATTTAATGCGGCTGTTCCAGCAAGCTTCGGCGAGCTGCGGCAGGGGCAGAGAGTTTTGAATATTTGTGGTCAAGCTACTAAGGGCACATGGGGGATGTCTTGGCATTAGAAGGCGATGACGAGCGTGGAAGACTGCGATAAGCCTGGGGTAGTTGTCAAACAAACGTTGATCCCGGGATTCTCTAATTAGCATGCACTGAATCCATAGGTGCATGTGGCTAACCCAGAGAACTGAAACATCTCAGTATCTGGAGGAAAAGAAAGAAAAATCGATTTC